>CAISGR010000155.1 GCA_903884945.1 uncultured bacterium | reverse complement strand
GCATCGAACCCGCGCAGCGCGGCCGCCACCTCGGCCGCGGCGCCATCGCCCTGCACCTTGACCGGCCAGACGACCACCCGGGTCGGGCAACGGTCCTCGATCCGGTGGATGATGTCGCGGATCACCGCCCCGGTCGGCGAGGTGATCACGCCGATCACCAGCGGCAGATAGGGCAGCATCTTCTTGCGGCGATTGTCGAACAGCCCCTCGGCCGCGAGGCTCGCCTTCAGCTTCTCGAGCAGCGCCATCAGCGCACCCTCGCCCGCCAGCTCCATCCGCTCGATCACGATCTGGTATTTGGAGCGGCCGGGATAGGTGGTGACCTTGCCGGTCGCGATCACCTCGATCCCGTTCTGCGGCTGGAACGGGATCAGCGCTACCTGGCCCTTCCAGATCACGCCGTCGATCACCGCGCTGTCGTCCTTCAGGCTGAGATAGGCATGGCCCGAGGCGACGCGCTTGTAGCCCGAAATCTCGCCGCGCAGCCGGACATGGCCGAACTCGCCCTCCACCACGCGCTTCAGTTTCATGGCGAGTTCGCCGACACTGACCGGCGCAGCGTTGTCGCCGGGCACCGGCTCGGCTACCAGCCGCGCGTTATTGTCGAAAAAGGGGTCGGCCATGAATGTCCTGCTGATCGGCTCCGGGGGCCGTGAACATGCGCTCGCGTGGCGTCTGGCGCAATCGCCGCGCCTCACGAAACTCTATGCGGCGCCCGGAAATCCGGGAATCGCCGAGCATGCCGAACTGGCGTCGCTCGATCCTGCCGATCATCGGTCGGTGATCGATTTCTGCCACCGTCACTCGATCGGCCTGGTCGTGATCGGGCCGGAGGCCCCGCTGGTCGATGGCCTGGCCGACAATATCCGGATGATGGGCATTGCCGTGTTCGGGCCGAACAAGGCCGCAGCGCAGCTCGAAGGGTCGAAGGGTTTCACCAAGGACCTGTGCAAGCGGGCCAGGATCCCGACCGCCGGCTATGCCCGCGTCACCTCGCGCGACGGCGCCCTGGCCGCGCTCGGCGATTTCGGCCTGCCCGTCGTGGTCAAGGCGGATGGCCTTGCGGCGGGCAAGGGCGTGACGATCGCGACGACACGGGCCGAGGCCGAGGCAGCGATCGCCGACCTGTTCGCGGTGCGCGGCGCCGAGGCGGTGATCGAGGAATTCCTCGAGGGGGAGGAAGCCAGCCTGTTCGTGCTGACCGATGGCGAGGCGATCCTGCCCTTCGGCTCGGCACAGGATCACAAGCGCGTCGGCGACGGCGATACCGGGCCCAATACCGGCGGCATGGGCGCCTATAGCCCGGCCCCGGTGCTGACCGCGGCACTGGAGCAGCAGGCGATCGAGGAGATCATCCTTCCCACCGTCGCAGCGATGAAGGCGACAGGCATGCCCTTTTCGGGCGTGCTCTATGCCGGGCTGATGCTGACCGCCACCGGGCCCAGGCTGATCGAATATAATGCGCGCTTCGGCGATCCCGAGTGCCAGGTGCTGATGATGCGGCTCGACGAGGACCTGCTCGATCTGCTGCTCGACGTCGCCGAGGGGCGGCTCGCCCGGCATGGCCCGGCCCGCTTCTCGCCCGAGACGGCGTTGACGGTGGTGATGGCCGCCCGCGGCTATCCCGGCACGCCCGAGACGGGCGGTCCCATCGCGGGCATCGCCGCCGCCGAGGCGACGGGTGCGAGGGTCTTCCAGGCGGGCACGCGCCTCGACGGGGCGAGGCTGGTCGCGTCGGGCGGGCGCGTCCTGGCGGTCACCGCCATGGCGCCCGATATCGGCGATGCCCAGGCGGCCGCCTATCGCGCCGTCGACGCGGTGGATTTCCCGAGCGGGTTCTGCCGCCGCGATATCGGCTGGCGCGAGATCGCACGCCAGCGCGCCTGACGGCGCGGTGGCGTAGCCGGGCCGTCCTGCGGTAAGGCGATCCGGCAACCCATGGAGTCAGCGCATGACCATCACCACCCCCCTCATCCTGATCGCGCTGCTCGCGATCGTGGTGATCTTCGGCATCGTCTGGGGCATGAAGCTCCGGCGTGACCGCGGCACGGCAGCGCGGATGGTGGCGGCGAGCCGCGATGCGGCCGAGCAGGGCGCGTCGCCGGCCGGCGCCGTGCCCGCCAGGTCGGTCACCGACGAAGCACTGGCGGACGAATCACCGGCCGCCGAACCGCCCATTGCCAACGAGCCCATCGCCGCGGCAGCGCCGCTCGATGCGACGCCAGCCTCGATCGCGGCTGATGTTCCGGCCAGCCCGGCGGCACCCGCAGCCGAGGCCTCCGCGGACCTTACCCGGCTGAAGGGGCTCGGCCCCAGGCTCGCCGCCACGCTTGCCGAACTGGGCTATAGCCGGATCGACCAGATCGCCGCCCTGGGCCCCGACGAGGCGGCGGCGCTGGATGCCCGGCTCGGCACCTTCAAGGGCCGGATGGCGCGCGATCGCTGGATCGAGCAGGCGAAGCTGCTCAGCGCGGGCGACACGGCCGCCTATGAGGCGGCGTTCGGGAAGCTGGGCGGATAGGACGGCGGCGGCCGCGGCAGATTTCCACGCTACCCGTCGGCCTTGTCGCCATCGAGGCGAGCCATGGCGCGGGCAATCGCGTCCAGGAGCTGGCCCGGCGGGTAGGGCTTCTCGATGAAGTCGAACGCGCCGCGCTGCTTCGCGGTCGCCGCCATCGCCGGATTGCCCATGCCCGTGATCACGATCGTGACGTGCCTGTCGTGCACCTGCCGCATCTGGAGAAGCTCGAGCCCGGTCAATTTCGGCATATGATGATCCAGCAGGACGACGCCGGGCGGCAGCCCGGCGGCCGACTCCGCAAACGCTATGCCCGAGGAGAAAGTCTTCACCTCATGGATCGGAAACACCGACAGCAGCTGGCACAGGGATTCGCGCGCGCCCGGATCGTCATCGACGATATAAATCGATCCCACGAAAGCACCCCGGCCTTACGTCATTGAAATCCCTGTCCAGCTTCCCCCTGAATTCGCCCCTGGTCAATATCGACTGGTCTGCGCCGAGCCGTCGTGCATGGGGACCGTCAGGGTGAACATCGCCCCCCCGCTCGCCACGGGCTCCGCCCAGAGCAGCCCGCCATGTGCTTCCACGATCGTCCGGCACAGTGCCAGGCCAAGGCCCGTGCCCGTCGTCTTGGTCGTGCGGAACGGCTCGAAGAGATTGGCGATCAGCTCCGGAGACAGCCCGCAGCCATTGTCGATGACCTGGATTCGCGCGAAATCGCCATCGACGCGCGTGATGACCGACACCCGCCGGGAAGGCCGGCCGCTCGTCGCCTCGATGCCGTTGGAAACCAGGTTGGTGATGACCTGCTCGATCTGCGTCCGGTCGACGAACACGTCCTCGGCAGCGTCGTCCAGATCGAGCTCGATCTCGACATCCTCGGCAATCAGCTTCTCGCGCAGGCTCGAGCAGGTCGAATCGATGATGGATGGCAGGTTTTCGAATTCGCACGCGACTTCGCCGCTGACGGCGAAGTCGCGCATCCGGCGAATGATCCGGCCCGCACGCAGGCTTTCCGCGCCGAGCTGGGCGAACAGCTCGCCCAGCCGCTCTCCCGCCGGATCCGGCGACCCCGCCAGCAGGTGCGCGCCTACCGCTGAATAATTGGAGATGGCCGTGAGCGGCTGGTTGAGCTCATGCGCCAGGGTGGAGGCCATGGCACCGACCGCGCTCAACCGCGACAGCGCCATCAGCCGCTTCTGCGCGGACTGCGCCTCGCGCTGGGCCTCGATGATCGCGGTGACGTCCATGGTCATGCCGAGCAGGCGCGGTCGCGGGCCCCGATCGTTATACTGGCCGACACTGCGCAGCCACCGCTCGCTCCCGTCGCGCAGGCGAATGCTCCCCGTGGCCTCGGCGCGGCCCCCGGTCGCGACTGCCTGGCGCACCGCGGACCGCAGGATCTCGGCATTTTCGGAGTCGATGCGATCGGTCAGGTGATTGACCGTATAGCGCAGATCCGGCGTGATCGGCAGGTCGAACAGCCGGGCGCTTTCCGCCGTATGCACGGTGACGCCGCTTTCCAGATCGATCTCCCAGCTGCCCGCGCCCGCCGCCGATTGGGCGAGGCTGAGGCGCGCCGTCGCCTCCTGGAGCGCCTGTTCGGCCAGCTTGCGGCCGGTGATATCGGCATGCATGCCGACGAAGCAGACCGGTTCACCGCGGGCGTTCCGGACGAGCCCGATCGAACCGGCGATCCAGATGACGGTGCCGTCGCTCCGCCTGATCCGGGCCTCGCCACCGATCTCCCGCCGCGCCCCGGTCAGCATCTCCGCCATCGCGCGGGCATGGACAGCGACGGCCCTGCGGCCCAGCAGCGCCGACCAGTCGATGTCCGCGATGCGGGCGCGCGATATGCCGAGGATCTCGCAGGCACGATCGTTGATCGCCTCGAATCGCATTTCGGGCGACCAGCGGACGACCCCCACCGCGGCCTGGTCGAAGATCGCGCGATACCGCGCCTCGGCCTCCTCCGCCGCGGCTTGGGCGAGATTGGCCGCGCGGCGGAGGCCTGCCTCGCTCTGGCGCTCGTGCGACAGCGCGCCCACCAGCAACACCGTGCCGGCACCGACCGCGACGAACAATTGCAGATCCGTCATCGGGTCGATTGAATAGGCGGCAAAGGGCCCCAGCCCCGACGCCGTGCCGAGCAGGACGATGGCCACGGATATGGCGAGCGCCAGCGTCGCCCCGCGCAGCCGGAAGGAGAGCGCGCACCAGATCAATGGCGGGCCGACCGCCCAGGCGAGCGGCCCCGGATGGTCGGTCAGGAAGACGGCACCGGTCACCGCCGCGTTCAGGGCAAGCAGCAGCAACAGCTCGCCGACGCGCCACGCGGTCCAGCGATCGTCACGCGCCTGTGTCCAGGACAGGACGAGGGAAAGGGTAATGAGGCCGCCCACGCCGTGGCGCAGGACGCCGGTGAAGGTCGCGCCGAGCCACGCCGCGCGTGGCAGGGTGCCGCCGAGCGCGAGGGCGCTGGTCGTGGCCACGGCAAGGATGATGGCGGAGACGAGGCATCCGACGCCGAGGACGAGCATCGTTTCCGCCCGCGGCGATCGGACTGGATCGTCGCTCAGCCGCTGGATGGTGAACACCCCCGCCAGGGCCGCCGCGGCGATCACGCAGGCGCCGACGGCCCAGCGCAGCCATGAATCGCCGGCCGAGGTGAAGGGCGTCGCCAGCAGCACGCCCGCGGGAATGGCCGGCCAGAGCCGCTTTCCGCCGAGCAGCAGCCCGGCGATGGCGATTCCGCTGATCAGCGCGATCGGCGGTCCGGAGCCGATCACCAGCGCCCCCAGCGCATAGCCGAGCAGCCGGAAGCAGAAACAGGCAAGCGCAAGCAGAATCAGGGCGCGCGCGTCGCCCCGGCCCGGCAGCCATCGGAGCGACCGCCACCCCCTCGCTTCATCGCGTTCCATGACGGGGTTGTCCGGGCCGGACCACCCGGCAGCAATTCGGTTTATTTACGTAGGGGGACGGTAACCATCGTGATGAACGCGCTACCGGTCATGCGTCTTTCTTCTTCTTCCGCGCTTCGCTGACCAGCAGCTTGTCGATCCGTCGTCCGTCGAGATCGACCACCTCGAATTTCCAGCCCTGCTCGACAAAGCTCTCGCCCTCGCCGGGCAGGTGGCGGAACACCGCGAGCGCCAGGCCGGCGACAGTCGCATAATCGCGGTCCTCGGGCAGATCGATGCCGAGCCGCTCGGCCAGCGCATCGGCCGCCATCTGGCCGGCGACGAGCAGCGAGCCATCCTCGCGCTCCACCACCGAGGGCGCCTCGTCGGGATCGGCATCCGAGACGAACTCGCCGGCAATCGCCGCGAGCAGGTCGGCCGGCGTCACGATTCCTTCGAAATGGCCATATTCGTCATGGATCAGCGCCATCGGCACTTCGGCCTGGCGCAGCGCATCGAGCGCATCCATCGCGTCGATCTGGTCGAGCACCACCGGCGCCTGGCGCATCAGCACCCTGAGATCGAGCGGATCGCCCTTGAACAGCGCCACCGCGATGTCGCGCGCCTGGACCACGCCGATCACCGCATCGACCGATCCGTCGGCCACGGGCATGCGGCTGTGCGATGCCGCCATCAGCGCGGCGCGGATGCCGGCATCGTCGAGCGTCGCATCGATCCATTCGACATCGGTGCGCGGCGTCATCACCTCGCGCACCGGCCGGTCCGCGAGGCGGACCACGCCCGAGATGATCGAGCGCTCATGCTCCTCGATCACGCCGGACTTGCTTGCCTCGGCCACGATCAGGTGGAGTTCCTCCGCCGTCACATGATCCTCGGTCTCGCGCTTCAGGCCCATCAGGCGAAACAGCAGCCCGCTCGACGAATCGAGCAGCCAGACGACCGGCGCCGTGCCCCAGGCCAGCGCCAGCACGGGGCCCGCCATCATCGCGGCGATCGGCTCGGGCGCCCGGAGCGCGATCTGCTTGGGCACGAGCTCGCCGATCACCAGCGAGGCATAGGTGGTGATGGCGATGACGATGCCGAAGCCGACCGTCTGCGTCACTTCCTCCGACAGGCCGAGAAAATGCAGCCGTGCCGCGACCGGGCCACCCAGGCTCGCGCCGGAATAGGCGCCCGCGAGAATCCCGATCAGCGTGATGCCGATCTGCGTGGTCGAGAGAATCTTGCCGGGATCGGCCGCGAGTTCGAGCGCCGTGCGTGCGCCGCGCTTCTTCGCCCGCGCCATCGCCTCGAGCCGCGCCTTGCGCGACGAGACGATAGCCAGCTCCGACATCGCGAACACGCCGTTCAGGATTATCAACGCGAAGATGATCGCGACGTCGATCCAGGGGAAGGGGGAAAGCGGTGCCATGGCGCTTGCCCCTCCTTTGGCGCGTTTCGGCGCACATAACAACCGCCCAAGTATCGCCATGGTCGGATCGGATGTGGAACAAGCGGGGCGGCGAGCGGGTTCAGCCGACGATCCGCGGCGATCATGCGCCGTAACGATTGGGAGAATGACGTGACTTTTACGAGCCGAATCCTTTGCGGCGCCACCCTCGCAGCCCTGCTGGCGACCACTGCCTGCACCACTGATCCGGTGACCGGCGAGCGGCATCTGTCCAAGACCGCGATCGGCGGCATCGGCGGCGCGCTGGGCGGCTATCTGATCGGCGATCTGGTCGGCGGCCGCGACGACCGGACCGCGAAGATCGTCGGGGCCGGGATCGGCGGCATCGCGGGGGTCGGCATCGGCTCCTATATGGACCAGCAGGAACGCGACCTGCGCGCCCGCACCGCCGGCACCGACGTGCGGGTGATCCGCCAGGGCAACGACCTGATCCTCAACATCCCCTCGGGCATCAACTTCGCCTATGACAGCGCCGCGGTGGAGCCCCAGTTCCGGCGGACGCTCGATCAGGTCGGGCAGGTCCTCCACCAATATGACCGGACCTATGTCGACATCTACGGCCACACCGATTCGACCGGCAGCGACGCCTATAACCAGGACCTGTCCGAGCGCCGGGCGGTCTCGGTCGCCGACTATCTGGTGACGCGCGGCGTGCAGGCGGCGCGAATCGGGACGCGCGGCTTCGGCGAGACGCAGCCGATCGCCTCGAACGACACCGAGCAGGGGCGCGCGGCGAATCGCCGGGTCGAGATCAAGATCGTGCCGATCCCGGAAAGCGACCTGCGCTAATCGCCCGTCCGGCGGGCAGGAACCTCAGCGCCGCGCTGCGAAGAAATCGCGCAGCAGCGCGGCCGCCTCCCCCTCGCCGATCCCGGAATAAAGCTCGGGCCGGTGATGGATCGTCGGCTGCGCGAACAGCCGCGGCCCGTGCTCGACCGCACCACCCTTCGGATCGCTTGCGCCGTAATAGAGCCGGGCGATCCGGGCATGCGCGATCGCCCCCGCGCACATCGCGCAGGGCTCCAGCGTCACCCAGAGATCACATTGCGCGAGCCGGTCGCCGCCGATCGCCTCGGCCGCGGCGCGAATCGCCAGCATTTCGGCATGCGCGGTCGGATCGTGCAGCGCGCGGGGCGCATTGGCCGCGACGGCGAGGATCCGTCCGTCGAGGACGACGGCCGCGCCGACGGGCACTTCCCCCGCCGCGGCGGCCTGCGCTGCGGCATCGAGCGCAGCGCGCATCGGGGCGGGAACCGGAAACATGGCCCCTATTGCCCCAGTGCCGCGGCCCGGACCAGCCCGGGCCGCGACGAGCCCGTTACTGCGCGGCCGTGCTGTTGCCGGCTTCGCCGGGCTTCTGCATCTTCACGGTCGGCACCGTGATCGTCTTCTCGGTGGTCGTCACGGTCGGCACTTCGACCGTCTTGTTTTCGGTCCCGATCGTCACCGTCGCGAGATTCGCATCGACCGACGGCGCGGCACCGCCATTCACGCTGATGCTCGGCAGGGAGCCCGGCGTGGTCTTGAGCGTGAGCAGGCCAAGCGACAACAGGACGGCGACGACGACGGCGGCAAGGCCGATCAGGGCGAGCAGGAAGCGCATGGGCATTCTCCAGTGAACAGTAACTAATCGAATCGTTACCGTAATTAACGCTGTGTCGCGTCACTAGGTTGCATGGTAAAGCCTGAATCGGTTGACGCATTGTCCCGTTACGGCTATCCGCGCCGCCTTTACGGGACAGCCAGATCGGTCTGGCCGAAACTCAGGATACGACACATGTCGCGCATTTGCGAGCTGACCGGCAAGGGCCGGCTGGTGGGAAACAACGTCTCCCACGCCAATAACAAGACCAAGCGGACGTTCCTGCCGAATCTGCAGAACGTGACGCTGATGTCCGACGCGCTGGGCACCAGCGTGAAGCTCCGCGTCTCGACGCACGGCCTGCGTTCGGTCGAGCATGTCGGCGGCCTGGACAACTGGCTGGTCAAGACTTCGGACGACAAGCTGTCGCTTCGTGCACGTCGCCTGAAGCGCGACGTCCGCAAGAAGCTCGGCGCTACCGCGGTCGCCGCCTGACCTTTTCGTTTTGCGAAAAATGATGCCGGCCTGCTTCCCCGACGGGGACGCGGGCCGGCTTCGTTTCAGCGGCGATTCGATGCCGAATCGGGCTCCAGCCTGAATTTCAGCAACAGGCTGCGCTGCAGGAACAGCTGGTTGTCGTCCGAGACGATCCAGATGATCGTCGCATCGCCTTCGCGCGTGGCGGCCACGCCCTCGAAATTGTCGTGGACCAGCGGCGCCTCGAGCGTCGCGATCTCGCGCCCGCGCACCAGCGCGCCGGGCCGAATCGCCGCCGGATCGATCAGCGTCAGCTTGGCGGTGAAGTTGAACGGCAGGGCGAATCGGCGATTGAGCACCAGCAGCCGCCCGTCGGGCAGCACGGTCATGTCGCTCGGATCATAATGCGGCGGCGCCAGATAGCTGAAGCGAAAGCCCTGCCGCGGCCCGGCGACCGGATCGCCGGAGAAGCGAATCGCCGCCCTGCCCTTGCCGCCCGGCCAGGGCTCTCCCTCGTCGATCACGATGAAGCCGCCGTCGGGCAGGCGCGTCATCGCCTCCGGGCCGATATTGACCGGCCAGTCGGCCATGGCCGGGGGCTCGACATGCGCCTCGCCGCGGGCGAGTCCCGGCGCGAATCGCCAGATCGCATTGGCGCGCTCGAAGCCCACCCAGATCCGGCCGGTCGCGGGGTCGCTGGTCATCGATTCGCTGTCGCGATCCGCCTTCACCCAGCCCGTGCCGGGCCCGGCGGGGAGCTCGGCGAACTGCCGGGCGCTCAGGCGCCACGCGCGGTCCATCCGGAAGCGGACGATGTTGCCGCCGTCGCTCAGCAGGGTGAAGCGATCGCCGCTTACCTGTAGCGACGAAAAGCCGCCAAAGGCCGGATCGGGGCTGTCGAGCCGCACGCCGCCGAGGAACAGCAGCTGGCCGGCCCGCCGCCGCGCCGGATTCGCCGCGTCCAGCTGCACCGGCCGCGCCTCGAACACGGGATCGCGCCCCAGCAGCGGGAGCCGCTTTTCCCCCATCCAGGGCGGGGTGAGGACGAGCAGCAGCAGGACCGAATACAGGATGCGCATCCGCCAGCCCTGATCGACGCCGCCGGCCGGCGCAACCGCGATCATATCCTGAACGCAGGCTAACGGCCCCATTCAGGACGGGCTCAAGCGGCACCCGCCATAACCGCTGCATCGACACGGAATTCAGACCAGGCTCATTGGAGGTCCATCATGTTCAAGAAACTCTCGCTCGCCGGTGCTGCCCTCGCAATGGGCACCGCTGCCCTGATCCCCGCCACGCCGGCCGCCGCGCAGCGTTACGAGCGCTATGAGCGCGACTATCGGGGCGATCGCTATGATCGCTACGATCGCGGCTACCAGCAGGAATATCGCGGCTACGACCGGGGATATCGGGGCGACTATCGCCGCGGCTATCGCGATCGCCGCTGCAACAATGACGGCGGCACGGTGATCGGCGCGATCGCGGGCGGCCTGCTCGGCAACACGGTTGCGGGCCGCGGCGATCGCCTGCTGGGCACCGTGCTCGGCGCCGGCGCCGGCGCGCTGGCCGGCCGCGCGATCGATCGCTCGGACGATCCGCGCTACTGCCGCCGCTGACGAAATCCCTCGCGTAGCGTATGAGGGCGAGGGCCGGTGCCGCAAGGCGCCGGCCCTCAACTTTTGCGGGCGGGGCGCACCGCCTGCGCGCGGCGCCCCCAGCGCCCGTTCAGTACATATGCTGCCCGCCATTGATCGACAGCGTCGATCCGGTGATGAACCCGCCCTCCTCCGCGCAGAGGAAAGCGACGCCGCGCGCGATCTCGCTGGCCTGGCCGAGCCGGCCGACCGGAATCTTGGCGACGATCTTCTCGAGCACGTCGGACGGCACCGCCGCGACCATGTCGGTATCGATATAGCCCGGCGCGATCGCGTTGACCGTCACCCCGGCCCGCGCGCCTTCCTGCGCCAGCGCCTTGGTGAAGCCGTGGATGCCGGACTTGGCGGCGGCATAATTGACCTGGCCATATTGCCCCGCCTGGCCGTTGATCGAGCCGATATTGACGATCCGCCCCCATTTGCGCTCGCGCATGCCGGGAAACACCGCCTTGGCCATGTTGAAGCAGCCGCCCAGGTTGGTGTCCATGACTTCCTTCCACATCTGGTAGGTCATCTTCAGGATCGTGCCGTCGCGCGTGATGCCGGCATTGTTGACCACGACATCGACCGGCCCGAGCTCCTCGGCGACCTTCGCGCAGCCCGCCTGGCACGCATCATAGTCGCCGACGTCCCATTTATAGGCCTTGATGCCGGTGCGTTCGGTGAACTCGCGGGCGCGATCGTCATTGCCGGCATAATTGGCGGCGACGGTCATCCCCATATCCTTGAGCGCCAGGCTGATCGCCTCGCCGATTCCGCGCGTACCTCCGGTGACGATTGCGACGCGTGCCATTTCACTCTCCCATGGTGTCGTGACGGGAGGCTAGGCGGGGACGTTCCACCCTTCAAGCTCCCGTTGCAGCAAAATGCGCAGCATCGCGATGCTTTCTGCGCTGTCGTTGAGGCAGGGCAGATAGGCGAAATCGGTGCCGCCGGCGGCCAGATAGCTTTCGCGCCCGCGGATGTTGAGTTCCTCGAGCGTCTCCAGGCAATCGGCGGAAAAGCCGGGCGAGACCAGGGCGATGCGCGTGATGCCCTTGCCGGGGAGGTCGTTCAGCACCGTCTCGGTCGCGGGCTCGAGCCATTTCGCCCGGCCGAAGCGCGACTGGAAGGTCACCATCAGCTCGCGGCCGAGCGCCTCGCCGAGCAGCCGCGCGGTCTTGCGGCAATGGCAATGATAGGGATCGCCCAGCTCGAGCGTGCGCTGCGGCATGCCGTGAAAGCTGGCGATGATCGCCTGCGGCACGAAATCGAGCGCGGCGAGCGACGCCTCGACCGAGGTCTTCAGCGCGGCGATATAGGCCGGATCGTCATGATAGGGCGGCAGCGTGCGAATCGCCGGCTGCCAGCGCATCGCGCCGAGCGTGGCGAAGGCCTTGTCGTTGGCGGTCGCGGTCGTCGCGCCGCAATATTGCGGATAGAGCGGCGCGAGCAGGATGCGGTCGCACCCCGCCTCCTTCAGCGCCGCCAGCCGGTCGCCGATCGCGGGATTGCCGTAGCGCATCGCCCAGTCGACCATCACGTCGGGGCCGAAGGCCCCCTGCAGCGCCATCGCCTGGAGCCGGGTGATCGCAGCCAGCGGCGAGCCGTCCGCGCGCCAGACCTGGGCATAGGCATGGGCCGACTTTTTCGGCCGGGTGTTGAGGATGATGCCGCGCAGGATCGGCTGCCACAGGATCTGCGGAATCTCCACGACCCGGCGGTCGGAGAGGAATTCGCCCAGATAGCGCTTCACCGCCGGCGCATCCGGCGCGTCCGGGGTGCCGAGATTGACGAGAAGGACGCCGATCCGGCGCGGCGGGATGACGGGATGACCGGCGGGAAGGGTCATGCCTCGCCCGGAATCAGGGGAAGGGTGCGCATGCGGAAACCCGTAGAGGCCTGCAGCGCATTGGCAATGGCGGGGGCGACCGGCGGCACGGCGAGTTCGCCCACACCGCCGGGATCGGCCTCGCTGCGGATGAGCTCGACCGTGATGTCGGGAATGTCGGCCAGCGCCGGCAGGTCGATATCCCCGAAGGTGCGCGCGTCGGCGAGATTCTCGGTGAAGCTGGTGCCGCCGCCGAGCGCCGCCGCCATGCCGAAGATCAGCCCGCCCTCGATCTGCTGGCGGACCACGTCGGGATTGACCTGCCGCCCGCAATCGACCGCCGCGACGATCCGGTCGACCACCGGGTTCTGTCCTTCGTCGATATGCGCCTCGGCCAGCACCGCGATATGGCTGCCGCGAAAGCTGTGGCAGGCAATGCCCTGGCCGCTGCCCTGGATGCCGCCTTCCCAGCCGCCGAGCGCCGCCGCGGTCGAGAGGCAGCGGGCGAGGCGCGCGTCGCCGCCGAGCATGCCGATGCGGAACGACAGCGGCTCGGTGCCCGCGACATGCGCCAGCTCGTCGAGGAAGCACTCGGTGAAGAAGGCGGTGTAGCTGTGCGCACCCGAGCGCCAATGCCCGGTCGGCACGCCGATATCGGCGGGATGATGGTCGATCGCATAGGCCGGCATGCGGTAGAAGGGCCTGGCGCCCGCCACCGCATAGGCATCGCCCAGGCCCGGCAGGGCAAGCGCGGCCCGCACCGTCTTGTCGCCCGCCATCAGGCGCCCGGCGAGCTCGCGGCCGGTGGCCGGCGCCGCGATCTTGGCGAGCCAGCCCAGGATCTGGCCATTGGGCCCGAGCCGCGCCGACATGCGCGCGGCCGCCGGGGCGCGGTAGCGGTCGTGCATCATCTCCTCGCTGCGCGACCAGACGAGCTGGACCGGGCGCCTGAGCTTCTCGGCGAGGATCGCTGCCTGCTCGGCCACGAGATGCTCCAGATTGGCGCCGAACGAGCCGCCGATCAGCATCGGATAGACGATCACATTGCCCTCCGAGATCCCGATCGCCGCCGCGGCCGCGCTGCGCGCCAGCCCGGGGGCCTGGGTCGGCAGCCATAGTTCGAGCCGGCCGCCTTCGTACCGCGCGGTCGCGGTCATCGTCTCGATCGCGGCATGGACGGCGAGGCCGACGCGATATTCGGCGGTGACCAGATGCGCGCCCTTGAACACGGCGGACAGATCGCCCTCCGCGGCCATGCGCTCGCCGGGGCCGTCGAGCGCGGCGGTCAGCGCATCGTCGATGCCAGGGGAGCTGATGATCGCGCCCCTGGTCGCGAAGCGCGGCCGCAGCGCACCGAGCGCCTGGTTCGCCGCCCACCAGTTGTTCGCGATCGCCGCGACCCAGCGATCGTTGGTCGCGACCGACAGCACGCCGCGGATCCGGTCGGCGGCGGCGCGATCGACGCTGAGCAGGGTCGAATCGCCGACCGGGCCCTGGCGGATGGCAGCGAAGACCATGCCGGGCAGGCGGACGTCGCCGGCGAAATTGGCCGAGCCGTCGACCTTGGACGGCACGTCGAGCCGCGGCAGCGACTGGCCGTGGAGGCGATTCGCCTCGCCGGCGCGCAGCGGCAGGGGATTGGGCAGCGATCCCCCCGCGGCCTCGGCCGCGAGTTCCCCGAAGCGCAGCTTGTCATCGCCATGGACGACGAAGCCGCCCGCCGTCCCGCACGCCCGCCAATCGACCTTCCAGCGCCTTGCCGCAGCCTTGCACAGCAATACGCGCGCTGCGGCGCCGGCCTGGCGCAGATCATCCTCGAACGCGCGGACCGAAGTCGAGCCGCCGGTAAGCAGCAGCGCGGTGCGCGCGGCATGGCCGACGCGCAGCGCCTCGGGCACGGCCTCGAACACGCCCTCGAACAGCACGTCCGCGGCCATCGGATTGGCGTAGAGCGGATTGAGCGGCGCGGGCTGCACTGCGACGGTACGCCAGTCGGCGCCGAGCTCATCGGCGGCGATCTGCGGCAAGGTGGTATAGACGCCCTGGCCGTGCTCGGCCTGCGGCACCGCGACCGTCACATGCCCGTCGAGCCCGATCTTGAGCCACGGCCCGAAGATCGTCTCGCCCTTCGCCGCCGTCAGGTTCGCCGCATAATGGCGCGGCCACACCCCCCACAGCACGAGCAGCCCGATGCCCGCGCCACCGCCGACCAGCAGCGTCCGCCGGTCGATCCTCCCAAGTGCCTCGCGCGCCGTCATCGCCCTGCTCTATCGTGGTGCGGGGCGGCACGCCAGATCAGGCAGCCTTCGCCTCCGCCTCGGCGATCGCGCGATAGGTGGCGCGCAGCCCGACCTTGTCGATCTTCTCGGTGCCCAGGCGCGGCAGCGGCTCGGTCGAGGTCCAGATGCGCTGCGGCACCTTGAACGCCGCGATATGCGCATAGAGAAAGGCGCAGAGCTGCTCGGGCGTCTGCTCCTCGCCCGGGCGGTATTTCACCACGGCGCCCGGCACCTCGCCGAAGCGTTCGTCGGGCAGGCCGAATACCGCCGCCTCGGCGACGCCCGGATGCTCGTAGATCGCTGCCTCGACTTCCTGGCAGGAGATATTCTCGCCGCCGCGGATGATGATGTCCTTCTTGCGGTCGACGATGAACAGATAGCCGTCCTCGTCGAGATAACCGATATCGCCGGTCAGGAAGTAGCGGTCGGCGGTGAACGCGTCCGCGGTCGCCTCGGGCCGGTTCCAATATTCCTTGAAGTTGGCGACCGAGCGGATGCCGATCTCGCCGCGCGCGCCCTGGGCGACGGGCCGGCCCATCGCATCGAGGATGGCGAGGTCGACCAGCGGCGCCGAGGCGCGGCCGGTCGAATTGGGCTTGGCGAGGTAATTGTCGCGCCAGTTGCCGCAGCCGATGCCGTTGGTTTCGGTCAGGCCGTAGCCGAGCAGCGGCGCGCCCCCGCCCATCTCCTCCTTGATGCGCCGGACATGCTCGACCGGGCGCGGCGCGCCGCCGGCCGCGAAATCGGTGACGGTGGAGAGATTGTAGTTCGAGCGGTTCGGATGCGTCAGGATCTCGAAGCTCATCAGCGGGACGCCGACGAAATAGCTGATCGCCTCCGCCTCGATCAGCCGCATCGCCTCCTCCGCATCCCATTTCGGCATGAGCACGAGCTTGCGCCCCATGGCGAAGCTCTGGAGGAAGACCGGCACTTCGGCGGTCACGTGGAACAGGGGCACGTTGAGCAGCGTCGCCGGCTGGCCCTCGGGCGGCTTGCCGTCCTGCGTGGCGATGCCGAACATGACGAGCGCCTGCGCCAGATAGTTGAACACTGCCTGGAGCACCGCGCGATGGTCGCTGAGCGCCCCCTTGGACTGGCCGGTCGAGCCCGAGGTGAACAGGATCGTCGCATTGTCGTCCGCGGTCAGCACCGGGAGCGGCACGCGCGGCCAGCTGTGCGTGACGACATGCATTGCCTGGGCGAGCGGCAGGAGATCGTCGATCTCCACCACCGGCACGCTCAGCCCCTCGATCGCCGCGAGCCGCCGCGCGCGGGGCGGATCGGCGAACACCAGGGTGCAGCCGACATCGGCGATCGCCTCGGCCAGTTCGGGGGGCTGCCACCAGCCGTTGAGCAGGCACGCGACGCCGCCGGCCATGGTGATGCCCATGTACAGGGTGATCCAGGACGGCGAATTGCGCATCGCGATGCCGACGCGCTCGCCCGTCTGCAATCCCTCGCCGACCAGCGACCGGGCGACCTTCTCGGCCTCGGCATGGACCTGGGCGAAGGTCAGCCGTTCCTCGCCCGCGACGAGGAAGGTCTTGTCGGCATGCTCGGCCGCGTAATGCGCGAAATAATGCGGCAGCGCCGGCGGCACCGCGGCGATCAGCGGCAGGTCGACGCCGTTCAGCGCGATCGACCCCAGCGCGAGCGGCGCACCCGGACCCGTCAGCATGGCCAGGCCTTCGTCCATCCGCCGGTCAAGCTCGGTACGCATACGGTCTCCCCTTGGTCTTGTCGTTGCCCGCCTTTATGGAGGCGCGAACCCTTGGGGAAAAGCCTTGATCCTGACCCTTCTCGCGTCCGCGCAGAATCATATCCATTTCGAGAGCCTCGGGCTCAAGCCGGTCGCGCTGTCGCTCGGCTTTTTCGACATCAAATGGTATTCGCTCGCCTATATCAGCGGCATCCTGCTCGGCTGGTGGTACCTGCTCAGGCTGCTGGCCCAGCCCGGTGCGCCGATGGCGCGGCGACATGCCGACGACCTCGTCTTCTATGCGACGCTCGGCATCATCCTCGGCGGACGGCTCGGCTATGCGATCTTCTACGCGCCCGACATGTTCCTGAATCCGGTGCAGATCCTGAAGCTGTGGGACGGCGGCATGTCCTTCCATGGCGGCATGATCGGCACCTCGCTCGGCATCATCCTGTTCGCGCGGCGCCACCAGCTCAACTGGCTGCGCATCCATGACTATCTCGCCTGCTGCGTCCCGTTCGGCCTGTTCTTCGGGCGGCTGGCGAATTTCGTGAACGGCGAGCTGTGGGGCAAGCCCTCCAACCTGCCCTGGGCGATCGTGTTCCCGCGCACGGTGGCCGGCGGCCTCGATCCGGCGCGCCATCCCAGCCAGCTGTACGAGGCGGGGCTCGAGGGGATCGTCCTGTTCGCGATCCTGTGGTTCGCCTTCTGGCGGACCAAGGCGCGCTACGATCCGGGCAAGCTGGTCGGCCTGTTCCTGCTGTTCTACGGGCTCGCCCGCTTCACCGTGGAATTCTTCCGCGAGCCCGATTCTCAGTTCCAGGGCACCTTCTTCGCCACGACGATCCATATGGGCCAACTGCTGACGCTGCCGATGATCGCGGGCGGGATCTACCTGGTCGCGACCGCGGCGACGCGGCGCCAGCGCGTCGATCCCATCGCCGGGAGCGAGAGCGTCGCCTGAAGCCGTCGACAGCGCGCCCCTCGCCGATCGCCTCGCCCGCGCGATAACGCTGGCGGGCCCGATCCCGATCGCCCAGTTCATGGCCGCCGCCAATGCGCATTATTATGCGACGCGCGATCCGCTGGGCGCCGCCGGGGACTTCACCACCGCGCCCGAGATCAGCCAGATGTTCGGCGAGCTGATCGGCCTGTGGTGCGCCGACCTGTGGGATCGTGCCGGGCGGCCCGACATCGCCTGGGTCGAGCTCGGCCCCGGCCGCGGCACGCTGGCCGCCGATGCGCTGCGCGCGATGGCCAGGGCGGGCCTGGCCCCGCCGGTGCATTTCGTCGAGACCAGCCCGGTGCTGCGCGCGGCCCAGGCCGGGCGCGTGCCCGGCGCGACCTGGCATGACGAGGTGGCGACGCTGCCCGATGACCGGCCGCTGATCGTGATCGCCAACGAGTTCTTCGATGCGCTGCCGATCCGCCAGCTGGTGCGCGCGCTAGATGCCTGGCACGAACGCTTCGTCGCCTGCCAGGACGTGCTGTTCCTGCCGATCGCCGGCAAGCGGGTGCCCGATGCGATCATCCCGCCGCCGCTGCGCGACGCCCCGCCCGGATCAGTGATCGAGGCGTCCCCGGCAAGCGTCGCGATCCTGCGCGATCTCGCGCGGCGCATCGCGGCGCAGGGCGGTGCTGTACTCGCGATCGACTATGGCTATGAGGGGCCGGCGATCGGCGACACGCTCCAGGCGTTGCGCGATCACCGGTTCGCCAACCCCTTCGAGACTCCGGGAGAGCAGGACCTGACCGCCCATGTCGATTTCGCCACCCTCGCTGCCGCGGCACAGGCGGAGGGGACGCATGTGTTCGGCCCGGTCGGGCAGGGCGCGCTGCTGACCGCGCTCGGGATCGATGCCCGCGCGGCCGCGCTCGCCAAGGCGTCGCCCGACCGCGCCGAGTCGATCGCGGCCGACCGCGCGCGGCTGACCGAAGCGATGGGCACGCTGTTCAAGGCGCTGGCGATCACCGCGCCGGGCTGGCCGGTGCCGGCGGGGCTGGCATGATCACCTATCGCGACGCCCGCGCGATCGACGGCCCGGCGCTCGCCGCCATGGCGCGGCGCTCCTTCACCGAGACCTTCGGGAATCTGTACCGCCAGTCCGATCTCGCCGCCTTTCTCGACGATGCCTTCGGCGCGAACGGCCTGCCCTCGCAGCTGTCCGATCCGGATTTCACCGTCCGCCTCGCGCTCGACGACGGCGAGATCATCGGCTTCGTGAAGATGGGGCCCGTGACCTTCCCCGGCGAATGGCGGCCGGACGCGATCGAGCTGTATCAATTCTATGTACTCGGCCCCTGGCAGGGCCAGGGCGTCGCGCAGGTGATGATGGACTGGGCGCTCGAACATGCCCGCAGCCACGGCGCGAAGGAGATCATCCTCAGCGTCTATGTCGACAACCACCGCGCCCGGCGCTTCTACGAGCGCTATGGTTTCGGCGAGATCGGGCGCTACGCCTTCCGCGTCGGCGAGACGATCGACGACGACCGGATCATGCGGCTGGTGCTGTGAGCGAGGTAGCGCCTGCTCCGGTCGAGGTCATCAGGGCACGCCTGCTCGACGGCGTGGCGCACGGCTTTCTCGGCCGGCGTGGCGGCGTCTCGACCGGGCTCCACGCCGGGCTGAACGTCGGCATCGGCTCCGATGACGATGCCGCGGCGGTCGCGGAGAATCGCCGGCGCGCGACCGATGCGGTGCTGCCGGGCGCCCCGCTCCTCACGCTCTACCAGACCCATTCGGCTAATGTCGTGCGCGCCCTGACGGCATTCGACGAGCGCCCGCAGGGCGACGCCCTGGTCACTGAACGGCCCGGCCTCGCGCTCGGCATCCTGACCGCGGATTGCACCCCCGTGCTGTTCGCCGATCGCGCGGCAGGCGTGGTCGGCGCCGCGCATGCCGGGTGGAAGGGCGCGATCGGCGGCGTGACCGATGCGACGATCGCGGCGATGGAAGCCCTTGGCGCCCGCCGCGAGCGCATCACCGCCGCGATCGGGCCGTGCATCGCCCGGGCCAGCTATGAAGTGGACGAGGCCTTTGCCCGGCGCTTCGAGGCCGACGACCCGGCCAACGAACGCTTCTTCGCGCCCGGCAAGCCGGGCCATTTCCAGTTCGACCTCGAAGCCTATGTCGCCCACCGCCTCGCCACGGCCGGCCTAGGCCGGATCGAGATGCTCGGCCTCGACACCTATGCCGACGACGACCGCTTCTTCAGCTTCCGCCGCGCGACCCATCGCGGCGAGCCGGGCTATGGGCGGCAGATTTCGATCATTGGTCTCCAGGGCTAGGCGCCGGTTCACTTGGTTCGAATCGACGCCGGGGCGGCGTCGGGTCCTGCCTCATCCTGTCGTCACCCCGGAACCAGCCCGGCGGGACGGACGGGATCGATCCGAGAGGACCCGGGCGCGCGCTGGATGTCGGCGAGCCAACCTTAGACTAAGGTACTGATAAATAATAATATATATTCAAGCACTCCCTCCCGGAAATGTCAGTAACCCTCCTGACATTTCCTGCGGTCGGGCCGCGCCGGCGCGCTCGATTCAACCCGGATCGCGGCGCCCCTAGACAGGCCGTCACGGAACGACCCGGCCCGAGACCGGTTACGCAACGGGAACGACGATGATCGCGCACCGCAGCAACCCGGTATCAAATGCGACTATCGCGCGGTAGAAACCCCGCAACAAAATTTCCCGAGGATCCCGACCATGGCGAACAAGAACGAAACCGAGGCCGATCTGACCGGCGTCGCCCCGCGCACCAAGCCCAAGCCGTCCGTCGAGAAGATCGGCGATCGCAAGCTCAAGCCGTCGACGCTGATGATGGGCCATGGCTATGATCCGATGCTGTCGGAAGGATCGCTCAAGCCGCCGATCTTCCTGACCTCGACCTTCGTCTTCCCCAATGCGGCGGCCGGCAAGCGCCATTTCGAGGGCGTGACCGGCAAGCGCCCGGGCGGCGCCGAGGGCCTCGTCTATTCGCGCTTCAACGGCCCGAACCAGGAGATCCTCGAGGACCGGCTCGGCATCTGGGAGGATGCCGAGGATGCGCTCGCCTTCTCCTCGGGCATGTCGGCGATCGCCACCCTATTCCTGTCGATGGTGCGGCCGGGCGATACGATCGTCCATTCCGGCCCGCTCTATGCCGCCACCGAGACGCTGATCGCGCGCATCCTCGGCCGCTTCGGCGTCCACTGGCTCGACTTCCCGGCGGGCGCGACCCGCGAGGAGATCGACGCGGTGCTGGGCAAGGCGGCGACCGGCCGCGTCGCGCTGATCTATCTCGAAAGCCCGGCCAACCCGACCAACGCGCTGGTCGACATCCAGGCCGTCGCCGCCAGCCGCGACGCGATCTTCCGGAACGCCGCAGAGAAGCCGCCGATCGCGATCGACAACACCTTTCTCGGGCCGCTCTGGCTCCAGCCGCTGAAGCACGGCGCGGACATCGTGGTCTATTCGCTGACCAAATATGCCGGCGGCCATTCCGACCTCGTCGCGGGGGGGGTGCTCGGCTCCAAGGAGCACATCAACACGATCCGGATGATGCGCAACACGATCGGCACGATCTGCGATCCGCACACCGCGTGGATGCTGTTGCGCAGCCTCGAGACGCTCGAGCTGCGCATGAGCCGCGCGGGCGAGAATGCCGTAAAGGTCTGCACCTATCTGCGCACCCATCCCAAGGTCGAGCGCGTCGGCTATCTCGGCTTCCTCGAGGAGACGCCCGGCATGGAGCGCCAGGCCGATATCTATCGCCGCCACTGCACCGGCGCGGGATCGACCTTCTCGCTGATCATCAAGGGGGGCGAAAAGGAGTCGTTCGCGTTCCTCGATGCGCTCAAGATCGCCAAGCTCGCGGTCAGCCTGGGCGGGACCGAGACGCTCGCCAGCCATCCGGCGGCGATGACGCATCTGTCGGTGCCCGAAGCGCGCAAGCAGGCGCTGGGGATCACCGACAATCTGGTGCGCATCTCGATCGGCGTGGAGGATGCCGACGACCTGATCGCCGACTTCGAGCAGGCGCTCGATTCGATCTGAGGGAGGGCCTCCCGGGGTGCGCCTATTCCCAGCCGCCGCCGAGCGCCAGGAAGGTCGCGACCTGATCGTCGACCAGCTGGACGCGGGCGGCGGCGCTCGCCGCCTCGGCGGTGGCGAGGCTGCGCTGCGCCACGAGCAGCGACAGGAAGTCACCGCGCCCGAAGCGGTACAGCTTCTGCGCCTGTCCGGCGGAGACGGCAGCGCTGTCGCTCGCCTTGGCCAGCGCGGCGGCGCTGTCGCGGTCCCGGTTATAGGTCTCGAGCGCGGTTTCGGCCTGGCGCAACGCTTCCAGCACGGTGCCGTCGAACCCGGCCAGATCGCCGGCGACCTTGGCATCGGCCTGGGCGATGCGTGCCTTGACCACCGGCCGGTTGGGGAAGGACCAGCTGAGCAGCGGGCCAAGGCTGAAGCCGAACGACGTCGGCGAGCCCGCATCCTTGAGCGCGCCCGACAGCCCGAGCGATCCGCCGATGCTGACCTGCGGATAGAGATCGGCGACCGCCACGCCGATCCGCGCCGTGTCGGCGGCGATGCTGCGCTCGACCGCACGGATATCCGGCCGCCGGCGGATCAGTGCAGCGCCATCGCCGACCGGCAAGGGGCTGGCGAGCGCCGGCAGGGTCGAACAGGCGGCGACGTCGCGCGGATAGTCGGCCGGCGCCTTGCCGAGCAGCGTCGCGAGCAGGAACAGCCCGGCCTGGCGCCGCGCGGCAAAGGCCGGCAGCGTCGCCGCGCTCTGGTCGACCGCCGCCTGCGCCCGGCTGACGTCGAAGGCGGTGCCGCGCCCGCCCTGCTGCAGGCGCCGCGTGGCATCGAGCGTGTCGCGCTGCAGGGCGACGATGCGCTGGTTGACGGCCAGCGCGTAATTGGCGCCGCAGACATCGGCATAGGCCTTGGTCGTGGCGGCGGCGACGCTGACGCGCACCGCGTCGCGGGCGGCGGCGACCGCCTCGCTGTCGGCCCGCGCCGCCTCGATCCCGCGGGCGATCTTGCCGCGCAGATCGAGCGGGTAGCTCGCCGCGATGCCGAGGCTGTAGCCGACAAGGCCCGGCAGGCTCTCGCCGGTGCCCGCCGGCCGCGACAGGGTGGAGCCGCCGCTGCTCGACGTCAGGAGCCCCCGCCCCGCCTCCGCCTCGCGCACCACCGCATCCGCGCGGCGGAGATTGGCGTCGGCGGCGCGCAGGCTCGCATTGGCCGCCAGCGCCTCCGTCACCAGCGCATCGAGGCGCGGATCGGCATAGAGGCGCCACCAGTGATCGGGCAGCGGCTGCTCGGCGACGGCCGGGCCCGTCGCCGACACGAAGGCGCCGGTGGCGGCGGGCAGCGTCGCGGCCGAATGCGCCGGCGGACGATAGTCCGGCCCGGCCATGGCGCAGGCCGACAGGGCGAGACCCGGCAAGATGGCGGTCAGGGCGCGCCGCACGGCCTCAGCCCTTTGCCGGCTGGATGGTGACGGTCGCGGTGCGCCCCGCGATCAGCCGGATGTCGCCCGGCACCTGGAGCAGCTTCACGCGCACCGGGATGCGCTGGGCGAGCCTGACCCAGGAGAAGGTCGGCTCGACGGTGGGCAGCAGGTTGCCCGAATCGGTGCGGCTGGAATCGTTGATGCCCGAGGCGATGCTCTCGACCCGGCCCTGGACGTCATGCCCCTCCCCCATCAGGCGGATCGTCACGGGGGCGCCGATGCGGATCTGCGGCAGCTTCGTCTCCTCGAAATAGCCCTCGACCCGCAGGCTGTCGCTGTCGATCAGCGCCATCGCCTGCTTGCCCGCGGCGATATAGTCGCCGGGGTGCAGGTCGAGATTGGTGACGACGCCGTTGACCGACGCCGTCACATTGGTGCGCCGCAGGTTCAGCCGGGCGACGTCGCGCGCCGAAAGCGCCTCGGCGAGCGCGGCCTGGGCAGTCGCGACGCGCGCGACATTCTGCTCATGGCTTTCCGCCGCGACGAGGTCGCCCAGCGCAAGATCCCGGTGCGCCTCCCGCTGCGCCTGGCCCAGCGTCGCACGGGCGCTGTCGACCGCGGCTTCGGCCTGTTCGAGCGCGAGGAGGTACCGGGGCCGATCGATGACGAACAGGAGGTCACCGGCGTGCACGGCCTGGTTGTCGTGGATCGCGACCTTCGTGATGAGTCCGCCGATATCCGGCGTCACCCGTACGACATCCGCGCGGACGCGGCCGTCGCGCGTCCAGGGGCTCCGCTCGTAATGCGTCCACATCCAGAGCGCGACGACGGCGGCAAGGGCCACGATCACGATCGTGGCGGCACTGCGCAGGAGCACGGGGAGGATTTTTTTCATGGGACGATACCGAACAGGGGGAGGAGCCAGACCAGCAGGCCGAAGACGAGGATGAACAGGCACAGATCGACCAGCGCCCGATAGGCGACGAAGCGATACAGGCCGAAGGCGCTGACGATCCGCATGACGCCGAAGGTCAGCGGGCTTGCCGCCATCGCGATGAGCAGCAGCGTCGGGATATAGATCCCGTCCAGCGAGACTTCGCCGGTCATGCCGCGCCCATCCGATAGTCGAACGCGTCGGGGAAGAGATTGCGGCGCAGGCCGACCAGCGCGAGCGTGGCCGTCCGGCGCGCCTCGCCCTGGGACAGGGTGGTCAGCCGGTCCATCACTGCGTCGATATGCCCGAGCAGCCCGGGCCCGGCAGGCGCCGGCGCGTCCGGATCGAGGGTGCGGTAATAGGCGCCGACTTCCTGCAGCAGCGGGGTCAGCGGCGCGCCGTCGTCGGGCGCCAGGTCGATGCGCAACTGCCGCAGCTCGCCGATCGCGAAGCCGGTGCGCAGATCCCGCAGCGTGTCGTAGAGCGGCTTGCCGCTATCCGGCCCGCGGGCCGCCAGCCGGGGCGCCAGCAGGGCGAGGCGATCGAGCATGCGGTTGATCCAGCCCTGGAGATCGGGCGGCGCGGTGAGCGTGCTGCGGGTGGCGATGTCCGCCCAGCCCGCCTTGATCGTCCGGCGGATCGCGCCTTCCGCTCCCGCCGAAACCAGCAGCCGGGCCATGACGATCGCGAACCACACCCCGACAAGCTGCGCGATCGCCCCATTGGCGAAACTCGGGAACTCGTTGATATAGTGGGATGACAGCAAGGCGGGGCTGCCCAGGCCGAGCATCGCGGCCAGCGCGATCACGCCGTAGCGCGGCGATGCGATGAGCGCGCCGCCGATCAGCAGCATCGGCGCCAGCGCGGCGGCGAGCATCGGAAAGCCGTCGATCCGCGGCAGGATGACGAAGCCGTAGAGCAGCCCCACCAGCGCGGCGATGGCGGTACCGATCATGAAGTTGCGCAGCGGCATGGCCGGATCGTCGGCGGACGAGAACAACGCCAGGAACACGCCGGCCAGCGTGATGGAGGTGGAGAATTCGGACGACCCGCTCCCGATCCACAGCGCGCATCCGACGACCACGGTGATGAAGGCCGACAGCGCGCCGCGCACGGCGCCGCCATAGTCGCGGTGCAGCGGCCGGTTGCTTCTCGTTTCGAGCAGCGCCGCGACGCGCGCGGTCACCGGACGCCGGCTGTGCGACAGCATCTGATCGCGCAGGTCGCGGCAATCGCGATGCGCCGCGATCAGGGAGGACAGCCGGGCGACGAGGCTGAGCAGGATCATGTCGTGCCAGCGCGGCTCCGACCCGCTCGCCGGCTCCAGCGCGGCGCAGCGGCCGCGCAGTGCCTCGGCGGCGGCATGGCGCTCGTCCTGCCCGTCGCCCGGGTGCGCGAGCCAGGCGCGGACATCCTCGACCAGCGTCGCGATGGCCGGCGGCACGGGACCGGCGCGCCGCAGCATGGTCAACCGGTCGTCGACCGCCGCGCCCAGCGGCAGGAGGAGGGCCAGCTGGTCCTGCAGCGCGCGCACCGTCCGGATGCGCGGCGAGAGCCGGGAAGTCTCGAAGGGCAAATGGCTCGAGAGCTGATGCAGCTCGAGGACGTCCTGTGCCAGCCGCCGCCGTTCACGCTCGACTCCGGGCACCGGCTCGGGCGCCATCGAATCGCGCGACCAGCGCTCCGCATCCGCCAGGATGGCGTCGACCCGGCGCAGCAGCTGGCCGACGACCGAGGCGGGAAAGACCAGCCCATGGATCAGGCTGCCGCAGAAGAGGCCGATGGTGATTTCCTGCACGCGCAGGATCGCGGTGGTGAAGACGTCGGCGGGGGCGTCGACGCTGGGGAAGCCGATCAGGCACGCGCTGTATCCGGCCAGCACGAACATATAGGCACGCGGCGTGCGATCGAGCAGCGAGACGAAGACGCACAGGCCGAGCCACAGGCCGAAGGCGAGGGTGAGCAGTTCCGGCGAATCGACCAGCGCAGGCACCATCAGCACCGTGACCGCCGCCCCGACGACGGTACCGACGACGCGGTAGATCGCCTTGGAGATGACTGCCCCGGCCAGTGGCTGCGCGACGATATAGGAGGTGAGAAAGGCCCAATAGGGTCTTTCCAGACCGATGCTGAACGCGATGAACAGCGCCAGCATCGCCGCGACGAAGCATTTCATCGAGAACAGGGCCTGGCCCCAGCCGAAGCGGTCGCTCATGGTTGCAGGCGGCGGCGGGCGATGCGGTCGGTCAGCGCGTCGCATAAGCGCAGTGTCGCTTCGATATCTTCGTCCGGCAGGCCGACGAGGAGCTCGCGCCGCAACTCCATCAGCGCTTCCTCGATATGCGCCGCCAGCGCGCGGCCCTGTTCGGTCAGCAGGAGGTGATTGGCGCGGCGATCGTTCGGGTCGGTCCGACGCGCGATCATTCCCGTCGCTTCAAGCTGGTGCAGCGTGCGCACCAGCGACGGTTCGGAGATGCCGATGGCGCGGGCGAGTTCACTTTGCCGCGCGTCGGCGCCCAGCCGGTCCAGATGGACCAGGCACCATCCAGTGGAATTGGACACGCCGAGGCGCGCAAGCACCTGGTCCGCAACCTGCATCCACGCACGCGACACGGGGTTGAGGCGCCGGGCCAGCGCCAGTTCGAGTTCCGCGCGGTGCATTTCGGTTAGTTAGCGTGCTAACTTGTCATTGCAAGCGCGGCATGCCAGGAATTTCGCGGATCGATATCGATGATGCCCTTTCGCGGAAGCGTGCGGGGACCATCAATGCAGCTTTAGCCGAGGCCGGATGATCGTATTGACCCGGCCGATCACGATCAGTCCGAGGCCGCGCAGCCAGCCATGGATCGCGATCAGGTGCATGCGATAGAGCGAGACATAGACAAACCGCGCCAGCCGGCCCTCGATCGCCATGCGCCCGCCGATGAGATTACCCATCAGGCTGCCGACAGTGGAGAAGCGGCTGATCGACACGAGCGATCCATGATCGTGATATTCGAAAGCCAGCAGCGCCCGCCCTTCCATCAAGCGAACGAGATTGTGGAAGACAGTCGTCGCCATCTGGTGCGCCGCCTGGGCACGCGGCGGCACCGGCCGGCCGCTATGGGGATCGAGGCACGAACAGCAATCGCCCAGCGCAAAGACGCGATCGTCCAGCGTCGTTTGCAGGGTGGGGCGGACGAGCAGCTGGCAATTGGGGTTGGTCTCCAGCCCGCCGATATGGTCGAGTGCCGGGGCGCCACGCACCCCCGCCGCCCAGACGCGCAGCTCGCCGGCGATTCGTTCCCCGCTGCCGGTCACGATCGCCTCCGCGGTGACCTCGGTCACCCGCGTGTCGGTCAGCACGCGAACGCCGAGCGCCTCGAGCTCGTCGCGCGCCGCCTGGGCGAGCTTTTCGGGGAGCGCGGGGAGGATGCGCGGCCCGGCCTCGATCAGCGTCACCTCGAGCCGGCTCTCGTCGAAGGTCTCCAGCCCGTAGTGCCGCAGCGCCGCGGCTGAATTGAACAGCTCGGCGGTGAGCTCCACGCCGGTCGCGCCACCGCCGACCACGGCAATCCGGACATGCTCGTCGGACGCCGGATCGAGGCTCATCGCCCGCGACACGCGCAAGCAATGGTTGAGCAGGCGGTTGCGGAACCGGTCCGCCTGGGCGCGGTCGTCAAGCACCATGCAGTGTTCCCGAACCCCGGGCGTGCCGAAGTCGTTGGTGACCGAGCCGACCGCGAGGACGAGATAGTCGTAGCGGATCGCATGCCGCGCGATCAGTTCGCTGCCATCCTCGTCCAGCAGGGGCGCGACGGAGATCTCGCGGCGCTCGCGATCGATGCTTTCAAGCGTCCCGAGGAAGAAGCGATAGCCCCAGCGGTGGCAATGGCTGCGATAGCCGACCTCGTCGAGATTGGCGTCGAGCGATCCGGCGGCGACCTCGTGCAGGAGCGGCTTCCAGATATGGGTGCGATTGCGCTCGACCAGGATGATGTCATGATGCTTGCGGCCAAATTTCGCGCCGAGCCGCCGGACAAGCTCAAGCCCGCCGGCCCCGCCACCGACGACCACGATCTGGATCTTGCGTTCGGTCATGCTTCGCCCCTGCTAAGCCAGCGGTCCCGCCACGATAGCAGCCGCTCCGTGAATGGGCAGTGGCTTAAAGGACCAGAAGCGGGGTCTTGAACTCGTCCGCGAAGTCGCTCACCCGGGCACCTCCCGCAGTGGAAGGCAGTGTGCAATGTCCCCACCCGACCAGCCCGGCATCGATCCCCGATCGATGCTCGGCGAATTCGCCACGGATCTCTGGTTTCCGCACTATCGCCCCGTCGCCCGCGGGCCCTGGTCGATGCACGTCATCATGATGGTCTCCGCGCGCGGCTATTGGGGGACTTCGTACGAGTTCGACGGCTCGGTCATCCTGCGCGGACCAGTCGAACGGGGCGCGACAAGCTGGATGTCGATCGTGCCGATGGAGATCGAGAGCCAGGAAATCGGCATCGCGGCGGCGCATGGCCACACCGTCGTGCTCGGACTCGGCATGGGCTGGTGCGCGGCCAATGTCGCGCTCAATCCGGCAGTCGAGCGCGTGACGGTGGTCGAGCGCGACCCGGATGTAATCGCGCTGATCGAGGATCTGGGGATCATCAGCCAGCTGCCCGAGCAGGCCGCGGCGAAGATCCGGATCGTGCAGGGCGACGCGCTGGAATGGCGCCCCGATGCGCCGGTAGACAGCGTGCAGGCGGATATCTGGGCGAAGTTCACCGAGCCACAGAAATGGGCTGATGTCCGCCGCATGCAGGAGAATATCGGCGCAGCGTCCTTCTATTTCTGGGGGCAGGAGATGGAATTGTGGCGGCTCGCCTGCCAGGCGCGCGGCAGCGTGCCCCGGCAGTTCGACCGGGGCGAGATTGCCCGGCTGGCCGGGGCTAGCGGCCTGCCGCTGATCCTGCCCGACTGGACCGATTACGAAGACCGGATCGCCGCGGCCGCACGGTGGTGGACGCCGCGCGAGCAGGGTTGGTGGGACGTCATGGCCGACCGGGCTTTTGCCTGATTTCCCGATATCTTAGCGAGTCGGGGCGCTGCCGCCGGACAGCAAGGCTGCAGGGCTCAGCCGTCGCTGACGCGCTCGATATCCGCGCCGACCGCGCTCAGCTTTTCCTCGAGCCGCTCATAGCCGCGATCGAGATGATAGACGCGCTGCACCTGGGTCTCTCCCTCGGCAGCGAGGCCGGCGAGGATCAGGCTCATCGAGGCGCGCAGATCAGTCGCCATCACCGGCGCGCCGACCAGCTTCTCGACGCCGCGCACCACCGCGGTGCGGCCGCGCACCTGGATATCGGCGCCCATCCGCGCCAGCTCGGGCACGTGCATGTAGCGATTCTCGAAGATCGTCTCGGTCAGCACGCTCGCGCCCTTTGCGAGCGTGAGCATCGCCATGAACTGCGCCTGCATGTCGGTTGCGAAGCCCGGAAAGGGCGCAGTCGACAGCGTCAGCGGCGCAAGGCCGTTCCTCGCATCGACGAACAGGCTGCCGCCGCGCTCCTCCACCGTCACGCCAGCCTCGATCAGCGCCGCGATCGTCGCACGCATGTCGTCGGCCGCGACGCCGACCAGTTCGAGCGATCCGCCGGTGATCGCCGCGGCGCAGGCATAGCTGCCCGCTTCGATCCGGTCGGGCATTACCGCATAGGTCGCGCCGTGCAGCCGGTCCCGCCCCTCGATCTCCAGCGTCTCGGTACCGATGCCCGAGATCGACGCGCCCATCGCGACAAGGCAGTTGCACAGGTCGACGATCTCGGGCTCGCGCGCGGCATTCTCGATGATCGACGGGCCCCTGGCCGTCACCGCCGCCATCACCGCATTCTCGGTCGCGCCGACCGAGACGATCGGAAAGGTGACGCGCCCCCCAGCCAGCCGGCCACCCGGCGCGACCGCCTTGACGTAGCCGGCCGCCAGTTCGATTTCCGCGCCCAATGCTTCCATCGCCTTCAGGTGAAGATCGATCGGGCGGTTGCCGATCGCGCAGCCGCCGGGCAGCGACACCCTCGCCTCGCCGGCCCGGCCGATCAGCGGGCCGAGCACCAGGATCGAGGCGCGCATCTTGCGCACGATGTCATAGGGCGCTTCGGTGGCAGTGAGCTTGCCGGCGCGGATCGTCATCACCCGGCCGAAATCCTCGGGGCGCGCGCCCTCGATCTGGGTCGAGCAGCCGAGCTGGTTGAGGAGATGTCCGAAGCTGTCGACGTCAGCGAGGCGCGGCAGGTTGCGCAGCGTCACCGGCTCCTCGGTAAGAAGCGCGCAAGGCATGAGCGTGAGCGCTGCGTTCTTCGCGCCGGAGATGGGCAGGCGGCCCGAAAGGCGATTGCCGCCGCGGATAAGGATACGGTCCATGGGCGGCTTCTATCGCCTGGGGGGAACCGCGCAAGCACAGCCTTCGCACCAGGGCCTGTGCAACCATAGTGTCACACCCCTTGATCGACTTTAATGCATTGAATCGCCTGCAATGCTCTGGCGTCCCCCGGGTTGGGGGGACGTTTGCGTGCCGGGTAGCTGCTTCGCCGAAAGATTGAGCGACATGCTCCCGCTGACACCGGGCGAGCACCGTGCGCTGGAGCGGCTGGAGGAGCGCGAGCGCCACCTGCGACGCGGCGCGGCACTCCAGCGCGAGAATGACCCGTGCAGCGACCTGTTCATCCTGCGCAAGGGCCTGATGATGAGTTCAGTGCTGCTCGACGACGGCAGCCGGCAGATCCTGCGCTTCCTCTTCCCGGGCGACATGATGGGGGTCTCCTCGCTCGTCTATCGCGAGGCGCCCGAGACGATCACCGCCCTGACCGACGTCGTGGTCTGCCCGTTCGAGCGAACCGCGATGAGCGCGCTGATCAGCGATCATCCGCGCCTCGCCGCGCTGATCATGGTGTACAACCAGATCGAGCGCACTGCGCTGACCGACCGGCTCGCCGCGCTGGGCCGCACCTCGGCCAAGGCGCGCGTCGCCGCCATCCTGCTGGAGATGCGCAACCGGATGCGCATGCTCGACAAGGCGCTGACCAAGACCTTCACGCTCGGCCTGACCCAGGAGGAGATCGGCGACGCGACCGGGCTGACCGCCGTGCACGTCAACCGCATGCTGCGACAGCTCGAGGACGACGGCGTCATTGCGCGCGCGGCAGGCCAGGTGACGCTCACCAACGAGCGGGCGCTGGCCCGGGCGGCGAACTTCGTCGACCGTTATGCGGGACTGGATCTGGGCTGGCTGCCGGCGGGGCGCTAGCGCGGGCTCACGCCTTTTCGAGGGTACATTGCAGCGGGTGTTGGTTCTGCCGGGCGAACTCGATCACCTGGGCGACCTTGGTTTCGGCCACTTCATAGCTGAAGACGCCGCAAACGCCGACGCCCTTCTGGTGGACGTGGAGCATCACACGCGTCGCTGCCTCCATGTCCATGCGGAAGAAGCGCTGGAGCACCAGCACGACGAATTCCATCGGCGTATAATCGTCGTTGAGCAGCAGCACGCGGTACGGCGTCGGCTGCTTGGTGCGCGTACGGGTGCGGGTCGCGACGCCGAGGCCGGTGCCTTCGTCATCGCCGTCGCGGCGTTCGGCCATAGCCGTGATGTCTGGTTGCGCGATCATGAAGGATGAAAATATGGCAAGCCGTACCCCAAGGGCAAGGGGTAGCGCACCGTTAACGCGTTTTGCCCGGGGCCAGGGGCAGGCCGCAACCGAAAAGGGCGGCCCCGCGGGACCGCCCTTTCCTGTTTTTCCCGATCGGACGCGCGATTACGCGGCGACCTTCACCTTTTCGGCGGCAACCGCGACGCGGTTCGAGATCGGCTGGGCGACCTCGCCGGCGAGCTTCAGCATCGCTTCGGTGTTCTTCGAGGTCTGCGCGACGATCGAATCGAACGACGAGCGAACGAAATCGCTGTGCAGCTTGAAGAAGTCGGTCGGCGACTTGGCCGATGCCATGCCCTTCAGCGCGGCGGTGGCGCCTTCGAACTGCTTGCGGCTGTACTCGGCGGCTTCCTGGCCGAACGACTCGAGGCCCTTGGCGGCAATCTTGCCGGACTCGACGATCGCCTCGATGTTGCCCTTCGAGAACTCGTTGGCTTCCTCGAACAGCTTGGTGCCCTTCTCGACGGCGGCCTTGGCGCGCTCATTGGCTTCGGCGAACAGGGTCTGGGCCTTTTCGGCGGCGTTCTTCAGATTGGCTTCCATGATGGTCACTTCCTTTTGAATGATCGCGACCGGCGTCTTGGCGACGACAGGCGCAGGTGCTTCGATGATCTTCGCTTCGACGGTCGTTGGTTCGACGATCTCTGGTTCGGGGGTCTTCACTGCGGGCTCGGCCGCCATTGACGTCACCGGCTCCGGTGCCGCCGCGGCGACGACCGGCGCAGGCGCGGGCGACTCGATGATCGCAACCGGCGGGGCGGGCGTCGCCACGACGGGTGCGGGGGCTACCGGCGCCTTGACGGCGACCGGATCGGCGGCAGGCTTCGCGACGGTCTTCACCACCGGCTTGGCGGCAGCGGCCTTGACCGGAGCCTTGGCGACCGGCTTGGCCCTGGGCGTCGACGATGCCTTGGACGTCTTGTCGGGCTCGCGCCCCTTGATGGCCATGACAGGCCTCCTCGTGCTTGCTTGCTGCACTGCAATATAGCTGCACGAGGCCTTTTTTGCAAGGCGTTTTGTTGCACCGCAACATAACCGTAATGGAGGGATTTTATCCCTTCATTTCATCATATTAATGCGACCGTACATAGCTGCCCGGCGCATCTTCGAGCGCCTTGAGCGGCCCCCGCCCCGGCTGACGCGCGCCCTTCGCCGCAACGGTCCTGCCATCCTGCGCGCGCAGCCAGTCGACCCAGTCCGGCCACCAGCTGCCCTTCGTCTCGACCGCGCCCGCGACGAATTCAGCGAGCGTCTCCACCGGCGCGGGATTGAGCCAATACTGGTATTTGCCGAGCGCCGGCGGATTGACGACGCCGGCGATGTGGCCGGAGCCAGCGAGCACGAACTTGAGCGGCCCGGCGAAATACCGCGTGATGCTCCAGACGCTCTCGGCCGGCGCGATATGATCCTCGCGCCCGGCCTGGATATAGGCCGGCGTCTTCACCAGGCGGAGGTCGATCGGCGTACCGCCCACCGAAAGCACGCCCGGCTTCACCAGCAGATTGTCGCGATAGAGGTCCATCAGGTAGCTGAGATGCCATTTGGACGGGAGGTTGGTAGTGTCGCCGTTCCAGTGGAGCAGATCGAACGGCGCATAGTCCTGGCCGAGCAGATAGTTGTTGGTGACATAGTTCCAGATCAGGTCGCGTCCGCGCAACAGGTTGAAGGTAAGCGCGAGATAGCGGCCATCGAGATAGCCGTCCGGCGCCAGCGTCCTGATCATCGCGAGCTGATCGTCGTCGATGAAGTTGAGCAGTTCGCCGGCCTGGGCGAAATCGACCTGCGCCGTGAAGAAGGTCGCGCTCTTCACCTTGTCCGCCGCGCCGCGCGCCGCAAGCACCGCCAGCGTCGCGGCCAGCGTCGTCCCGGCGACGCAATAGCCGATGGCATGGACGCTATCGATCTTCAGCGCCTGGCGCACGGTGTCGATCGCCTCGATCTGCGCCTCGATATAATCGTCCCACGCGACATCCTTCATGCTCGCATCGGCCGATTTCCACGACACCAGGAAGACGGTGATGCCCTGGTCCACCGCCCAGCGGATGAAGCTCTTCTCCGGCGTGAGATCGAGGATGTAGAATCGGTTGATCCAGGGCGGGAAGATCACCAGCGGCACGGCCAGGACCTTATCCGTTGTCGGCGTATATTGAATCAATTCGTAGAGCGGCGTGCGCTTGACCACCTTGCCGGGCGTCATGGCGAGGTTGCGCCCGACCTCGAAGGCGTTCGGATCGGTATGGGTCAGCTGGCCCTTGGCGAGATCGGCCAGCATGTTCTGCAGGCCCTTGAGCAGATTCTCGCCGCCGGTCTCGATCGTCTTTTCGAGCACGAGCGGGTTGGTGACGGGAAAGTTGCTCGGACTCATCGCGTCGAGGAAGCCGCGCGCGGCGAAGCGCAGCTGTTCCTTCTGCTTCTCGTCGACGCCCTCGAGCGCATCGACCCCGCGCAGCAGATGATCGGAGATCAGGAAATAGCTCTGGCGAATCAGGTCGAAGACCGGGTTGTCGCGCCATTGCGGCGCGGCAAAGCGCTTGTCGCGGGCCTGGCCGGGCGGCTCATCCCCCTTTTCCGCCCGGGCGGGATCGAGGAAGCGCTGCCAGAGACCGAGGCTGTCGGTCCAGAAGGCCTCGGCGCGCTGGAGCGTCGCGGGATCGTTGATGCCCGGTACCACCGGAAGCCCGAGATCGGGCGCGCCCCCCGGCGCGGCGGCGGCAAGGCCGCTCTCCAGCAGCATCTGCTGGGCCCGGCCGATCACCCAGGTCCAGTGTTGCAGCGCGTCGAGGCTGGGCAAGGGCATTTCGGGGGTGTCGAGCGTGGCCATGGCATCCTCGGGTGGCGATTTTGCCCCACCCTAACGCAACCAGTCATCTGCGTCATTCCCGCGCGGGCATGAATGCCGTAAGGGGCAGTCTCCTCAAGACGGAAAGTGCCATGTCCGACGAATTCTATCGCATCAAGCGCCTGCCTCCCTATGTCATCGCCGAAGTCAACGCGATGCGGGCGGAAGCGCGAGCGACGGGCGAGGACATCATCGATCTCGGCATGGGCAATCCGGACCTGCCGCCGCCGCCGCACGTGATCGACAAATTGTGCGAGGTGGCGCGCAAGCCCGATGCCCATGGCTATTCGGCCTCGAAGGGCATTCCGGGGCTGCGCAAGGCGCAGTCCGGCTATTACAAGCGGCGCTTCGGCGTCGACCTCGACCCCGACACGGAGGTGGTGGTCACGCTCGGCTCGAAGGAGGGGCTCGCCAACCTCGCCCAGGCGATCACCGCGCCGGGCGACGTCGTGCTCGCGCCCAATCCGAGCTATCCGATCCACACCTTCGGCTTCATCATCGCGGGCGCGACGATCCGCAGCGTGCCGACGACGCCCGACGAACATTATTTCGAGGCGCTGGAGCGCGCGATGGCCTTCACCGTGCCGCGCCCGAGCGTGCTGGTGATGGGCTATCCGTCCAACCCGACGGCCGAGGTGGTCGACCTCGCCTTTTACGAGCGCGTCGTCGCCTTCGCGAAGGAGCACAAGCTCTGGGTGCTGTCCGACCTCGCTTATTCCGAGCTCTATTATGACGGCTGCCCGACGCCCTCGATCCTGCAGGTGCCGGGCGCCAAGGATGTCGCGGTCGAGTTCACCTCGCTCTCCAAGACCTATTCGATGGCCGGCTGGCGAATCGGCTTCGCGGTCGGCAACCCGCAGCTGATCTCAGCGCTGACGCGCGTGAAATCCTATCTCGACTATGGCGCCTTCACCCCGATCCAGGCCGCCGCGGTGGCCGCGATCAACGGGCCGCAGGACATCGTCGAGCAGAACCGCCAGCTCTACCAGCGCCGCCGCGACGTGCTGATCGAGAGCTTCGGCCGCGCGGGCTGGGACATTCCGCCGCCGCGCGCCTCGATGTTCGCCTGGGCCCCGCTGCCGCCGGCGCTCGCGCATCTCGGCAGCCTCGAATTCTCCAAGCAACTGCTCACCCATGCCAAGGTCGCCGTCGCGCCGGGCGTGGGTTATGGCGAGAATGGCGAGGGTTATGTCCGGATCGCGATGGTCGAGAACGAGCAGCGGCTGCGCCAGGCGGCGCGCAACGTGAAGCGCTACCTGCAGAGCATGGGCGTCAATACCCCGGCGCGCACCGGCTAAGGCATGTTCCTGCTCCGTGGCGTCGAGAGCCACCCCCGGTCGTTCGTCAAGGCGGTGTCGTGGCGGGCGCTGGGGAGCGTCGACACCTTCGTGCTCAGCCTGATCTTCAGCGGCAGCGCCAGGATGGCGGGGGCGATCGCGGGCACCGAGGTGTTCACCAAGATCTTCCTCTTCTATTTCCACGAGCGCGCCTGGTCGCTGGTGCACTGGGGGCACCGCTACAGCGACCCGGCGCTGCGCGACCAATCGGGCGAGGGCGGGCCGGGCCTGGATTGACGCGAGGCCCGGGCGCGGCCATCGCCGCCGCATGACACGCCCGGGCTTCGCCTTTTCCACCCGCTTCAGGGTCCGCTATGCCGAGATCGACGGCCAGAAGGTCGTCTTCAACTCGCGCTATCTCGAATATGCCGATGTCGCGGTCAGCGAATTCTGGGAGTGGACCGGGATCGAGGCGGCGCTGGGCGCTGCCTGGACCGAGACCGAATTCCATGTCCGCCGCGCCGAGGTCGATTATCTCAGGCCGTTCGTGCTGGGCGACACGATCGAGGCGTTCGTGCGGATCTCGCGGATCGGCACGTCGAGCCTGACCCAGCATTTCGAGCTGTGCCATGCCGAAACCGGGGCGCTGCACACCGTGATCGACATGGTGATCGTGAACGTGCACCTGCCGACCGGCCAGCCGCTGCCGATCGCCCCGCCGATCCGCGCCCATATCGCGGCGTTGCCGGCCGGCTGAGGCCTATTCGGCCGCGCGCATCTCGGGTTCGTGGACGACATCCTCGGCCAGCGCCCAGAGCAGGTCCTGCTTGGTCAGCACCCGCCCGTCCCAGGCGCGCACCTCGATCGGGCCGATCGGGCGCATGTCGCGCGCATCGACCAGCACCGGCGTGGCGGGCATGCCGGTTTCCCAGCGCTCGCCCCACTGGCGCAGCGCGATCATCGTCGGCAGCAGTGCAGCGCCCTTGTCGGTCAGGCGATATTCGATCTTGCGGCGATCCTCGGGCATTGCCTCGCGCGTCAGGATGCCGTGCTCGACCAGCCGGGCGAGCCGGTTCGCCAGGATGTTGCGGGCGATGCCGAGTTCGGACTGGAATTCCTCGAAATGGTGCAGGCCGTTGAACGCAGCGCGCAGGATCATGAAGCTCCAGCGCTCGCCCATCGCCTCGAGCGCGGCAGGAAGGCTGCATTCGCTCAGTACTTCCCGGACCTTACCGCCCATCACAATCCTCTCGAACGACCCGAGCGTATCGCAAAACGCCCGTCATGGAAATGCCATATAAGTTTCTAGTTGCAACTCGCTACTTAATGCACTAGGTGGCGTTTAGCAACTAGATTCACGGAGGACCTACAATGACCCGCGCTCTTTCCATCGCCGCCGCCCTTGCCGGTTCCGTCATGCTGTTCGCGCCCGCCGCGGGCAGCGCCCAGGCCCCCGCCGGCTATTATGCCGCGACCCCGGTGGCCCAGCCGACCAAGACCACCGTGATCACCAACAACCTGCTGTGGAAGTGGCACGACACCGCCTTCACCGCGAACAAGGCACCCGCGCGCGACGCGATCGTGTGCCAGATGATCGTGCAGCATGCCGGTGCGCTCGCCTCCTTCACGGCCGGCGGCCAGGCCTTCGACGCCGACGCGCTCGCCAAGTGCAACGCCCGCGCGAAGTGATATCCCGCCGGCTGCGGCGGCCCGATCGCCGCGGCCGGCGCCTTTTCCTCTGCGCCTGCAACAAGAAGAATGTTGCAAAGCAGCAGCACGCGGCCCCATCTTAAGGCGTGTTGCGTCAATATGAACTTGTCGACCGGGTCCTCGACTATGACCCGCAGGCCAATGAGGCGCTGCTGAACCGCGCCTATGTGTTCTCGGTGAACGCGCACGGCACCCAGAAGCGCGCCTCGGGCGACCCCTATTTCAGCCATCCGATCGAAGTGGCCGGCATCCTGACCGAGCTGCATCTCGACGACGAGACGATCGCCACCGCGATCCTGCACGACACGGTGGAGGACACCGTGGCGACGATCGAGGAGATCGAGAAGCTGTTCGGCCCCGCGGTCGCCCGGCTGGTCGACGGCGTGACCAAGCTCTCCAAGATCGAGGCGCAGACCGAGAACGAGCGCGCCGCGGAGAATCTCCGCAAGTTCCTGCTGGCGATGTCGGACGATATCCGCGTGCTGCTGGTCAAGCTGGCCGACCGGCTGCACAACATGCGGACGCTCCACTATATCCCGAATCCGGAGAAGCGCCGCCGCATCGCGCGCGAGACGATGGACATCTATGCCCCGCTCGCCGAGCGGATCGGCATGTACGAGTTCATGAAGGAGATGCAGACGCTCGCCTTCAAGGAGCTTGAGCCCGAAGCCTATGACTCGATCAACAAGCGCCTCACCCAGCTGAAGGAAGGCGGCGGCGACCGGATCGCCAAGATCGGATCGGGCCTGAAGCTGCTGCTCTCGCGCCACGGCATCGAGGCCGATATTTCGGGCCGCGAGAAGCACCCCTATTCGATCTGGAAGAAGATGGCCGAGCGGCACATCAGCTTCGAGCAGCTCTCCGACATCATGGCGTTCCGCGCGATCGTGCCGACCGAGGAGGCCTGCTACCAGGCGCTGGGCGTGATCCACCGCCGCTGGCCGATGGTGCCGGGCCGGTTCAAGGACTATATCTCCACCCCAAAGCGCAACGGCTATCGCTCGCTCCACACCAGCGTGATGCATGCCGACAATACCCGGGTCGAAGTGCAGATCCGCACCGGGGAGATGCACGAGGAGGCCGAGCTCGGCCTCGCCGCGCACTGGGCCTACAAGCAGGACAAGGTCCGCCCCGAAACCCAGGTGAGCTGGATCCGCGACCTGGTCGAGATCCTCGACAATGCCGAGAGCCCGGAAGAGCTGCTCGAACATACCCGCATGGCGATGTACCAGGACCGGATCTTCGCCTTCACCCCCAAGGGCGAGCTGCACCAGCTGCCCAAGGGCGCGACGCCGATCGACTTCGCCTATGCCGTGCATACCGATCTCGGCGACCAGGCGGTGGGCGCGAAGATCAACGGCCGCGTCGTGCCGCTGAAGACCGGTATCGAGAATGGCGACCAGGTGCAGATCCTGCGCTCCAAGGCGCAGGAGCCGCAGGCCAACTGGCTGAGCTTCGCCATCACCGGCAAGGCGCGCGCCGCGATCCGCCGCCACCTGCGCCACAAGGAGCGCGAGGAGACCCAGGCGCTGGGCCGCAAGATCTATGACGAGATCGTGCAGCATCTGCCCGCCCCGCTGGGCGGCGACGCGATCGGCGCGGCGCTCAAGCGGCTGAAGCTGGCCGACGAGGCCGCGCTGATGGAAGCGATCGCGCGGCGCCGCTTCACCGATTCCGAGGTGATGGAAGCGCTGATGCCCGGATCCGGCGGCAGCGCGGCGAAACGCGAGATGCCGCTGCAGACCAGCGCGATCTCGATCAAGGGGCTCACCCCCGGCGTCGCCTTCGACCTGGCCGAATGCTGCCATCCCGTGCCCGGCGACCGCATCGTCGGGCTGCGCCGCCCCAATGAGGGGATCGAGGTCCATGCGATCAACTGCCCGCGGCTCGCCGACAGCGACGATGCCGACTGGGTCGATCTCGCCTGGGGCGACAAGACCGTGGGCGCGACCGCCCGCATCTCGGTCGAGGTCAAGAACGAGCCGGGCGCGCTGGGCGTGATCGCGACGATCATCGGCGCGCAGAAGGCGAACATCGTCAACATGCGGCTCGACAATCGCGACACCGGATTCCACACCAACACGATCGACGTGGAAGTGCACGACCTGCACCACCTGACCCGGCTGATCGCGGCGCTGCGCGCGGCGGACGCCGTGAACATGGTGGAGCGGGTCTGACCTAGGGCGCGGGCGCCGCCCGCGCACCGCCGGCCGCGCGTGATCGGCGGACTCAGCCATAGCCATGGGGCGTGAGCGGGAACAGCGGGACCGGGGCGGCGGTCCTTGCCGGGGAATGCGACCCTGGCGGCAGTGGTGACGGCGGCGGCGCCGGTTCCGGGGGCGGCCCGGAGGGCGGCTCGGGGGACGGTTCCGGGAACGGCCCGGGGGCGGGTTCCGGGATCGGTTCCGGCGGCGGCTCGGGGATCGGTTCAGGCGTAGGTTCGGGGACCGGCTCCGGGGGCGGCGCGATGGGCGCCGGATCGACGGGCGGCGGCCGGCGGGACGGCATGGGATAGGAGGGCTGGTAATCGGCGACGCGGGCGAGGGCCTTTTCGATCATCTCGACCGGGCCGGGATCGCGCTTCTCCTCCGGGTGGTTGCCCCATTTCTCGCGCTGGCGCGCGCGCATCCAATGCAGCGCGGCGACCGGATCGGGCGGGAGGTGGACCTGGTAGGTCGCATAGACGGGATCGGGATCCCCGGCATGCTTGAACACCTTCACCCGCTCGACGGTGCAGCCGACGGCGCGGGAGTATAGCGCGCGCTCGACACGGGCGTCGGCATGTTCCTTGCCGGCGACGACTGCCTCGGCAAATGCCTCGTGGCTGTTGCGCCAGCGATAGATGGTGCGGACGCAGACCTCGAAATGCTCGGCGAGTTCCTCGTCGGTGGCACCGAGGCGGCACATGGCGCGGGCCTGATCGGCGAATTCGGGCTTGTAGATCATGGCGCCGGGATAGCGGCGGCGGGACGGGGTTTGAATCGAGGGCGGCGGCGGTCGACGGCGTGGTCGAAATGTCAGGGGGTTCGCTGACATTTCCGGTGGCGTCGGGCTGGCCCGGCGCATCTACGTTTTCCCTTATAAATAGATACTTGTGCAACATCACAGGTGATGTCTCGCGGCAAAGTCCGGACCTCGGCGGCGCGCGTTCGAGGTGGGATGCGGCCGCGACGGCCAATGGCCGCGTCTCTCCGCGCGGAGCCCCGTCCAGGGATCGTCGCTGCCCCCCGTGGCGATGATTTCCACTTTTGCCGCGCAATATTTCATGCGAGAACAAAAGGGGGAAGAAATGGAAGGGGGGCGTCGATGAGAAGCGTGATGGCGGCCGGTCTGGCACTGTCTCTCCTCGGCGCGGCCGCGCCGCAACCCGCGCAGTCCAGGGAGTTCGTCGTCAGCGTACCCACCGTCGGCTCTCCCGTCGAGGTAACGCCCGGCGAGGAATTCTATGTCGAGACGATCGTGGCGACGCAGCCGGCTTATCGCCTGGCGCGCCCGTTCGAGAGCAGCATGGCGGGGGCCATGGGCCTGCCGTTCAGCTTCGCGATCGATGATCCATTGCTCGTCTATCAGGGCAAATCCCGGGATCAGGAATGGACCTATTACGCCCCGAAGGAAGGCGGTTTCCGCGCCTCTCATGGCCTGCTCGGCAATCTGATCACGCCGGGTGACAGCGTCGGGTTGCGCGTTGACCGGCACGGCAACAAGCAATGGTTCGTCGACCTTTCCGCGCACTATGGCATGCCCACGATCTGGACCCGCCGGCTCAAACCCAAGGATCCCGAGGCAACGCTGATCGACGGACCGGCGGCGGACCTCAAGAACGCCGAGTATAAGCGCCTCGTCTATCTCGGCGTCGAACAGGGCCGCATGCGCATCCGCTATGAATGGTACCAGCGCGGCTTTGCCGCGGAGCGTGATGAATTCACCTTTCCGGTCGATTCGCAGGGTCGCGGGGCAGGTGGCGTAAAGGGCGCTGAATTCTCGGTCGTCGCCGGCCCGGTGAAGGCGCTGATCGTCGTGACCAAGGGTATGACGGCAACCGACCCCATCGTGCCGCCGCCCGAGCCGGAACCGCACAGGCCAACGCCGATCGCCTGATGCCCGCGCCGGGAGGGCGCAGCACCATCGGGGGGGCCGGATTCCCCCTTGCCGGATCGGCTCGACGGCGGCCTCAGCCTGGCACCAGCCCTCCGGGATCAACCGCCGATCGGAGCCCGCCCACCCCATGCCGCAACACCCGTTGAAAGGCCCTCGCGTGGCGACCGGACGGAGCGTCAGTTCTGGCGGACGAGCACCATCGTCTGGTTGAGCAACTGATAGGCGATCTCGCCGAAAGTGACCGGCCCGGCGACGCCGCCGATCGCCTTGCCTTCGAGCGCCCCGAACAGGAAGTTCAGGATGCAGTTGCAGGACCAGACCGCGCCTTCGAGCGGGTGGTCGGCCAGCTTTTCGCGGAACGTCCCAGCGTAATCGGCAAGCGGCGCGGCGAAGCGATAATCAACGCCGGGGAACACCGGGGCGTAAAGCGTCACCGATTGCGCACCGAGATCGACCGACTTGATCGAGACATTGATGTGTGCGCCCGCGAAATCGCCCACCAGCGGCAACGCGCCATCGGCCATGCCGTGTTCGACGAGATAGGCGGCGAAGTTGGTCCGGATGCCGTCGATGACGCAATGCGTCGGCGCGAAGCCCGTTTCCTCGAAGCGGAGCACGTCTCCGGTACCCGGGGTGAACGGATTGACGATCTCGATCGACAGCAGCGCGTCGTCATCTTGCGTGATGTGCGCGACCACCGCGCCGTCGGTCAGCTTGGTGGGGCCGGTGCCGTCATAGACCTTGGCGGTGGCCGTCCGGTCAGCGAGATCGACGCCCGCGATCCAGCCGACGGTGGGGCGCAGGAACGCCTCTGGATAATCCGCCGCCTCGTTGGCGAAGCGTTCGTGGCAGACCGATCCCGCCGGGATTACCGCGAGCGAGAAGCCCCGGTCCGGCCCGTTACCGGAGATATCGGCGAGCGCGTCAGCACCATAGCGCGCGATCCGCACGCTGCCGATCGCCGACAGGTCGGTCACGAAGACCTGGCCATGGGTGACGACCCGGCCGCCGTCTGCAGTCATGAAATAGGGCGTGGTGCCGCCGATCCAGTTGCCGGCCGGCAGCGCGTCCATCGCCGATTCCGGCCCGGCGACAGACAGGGGCAATCCCGACCGGATCAGCGCGGCGGCATCCGCGATGCAGAGCAGGCCATTGGTCTGGTGAGGTTGGAACTCAGCTGAACTGGGCGATTTCATGAGCAAGGCTCCGCTCCCATTTTGCATAATATTCATGGATTTCTGCCGCTTTTTGCGACACCGGCGCGCTGCTGCGCTCCATGCGCTTCGACAGCATCTGGGTGGCGATATTGTCGGTCCGGAGTGTCGCCAGTCCACCGTTCGCCAGCTTTTGCCAGCACGGGGATGTGGGTAACGGTAGGGCCATCTATTCCTCCACGCTGTTGCCGATATTATAGTCGTATCGGGACGCTCACGGCGTCGCTCGGGGAATAATTTGAGTTCTGTCGCGAATGTGTCTCGACCGTGACATTCCGGCGCGGGGCAACGCCGCGCGACCGGGCTTCTGCCGGCGGGCGCGGTGCCTAATGAGGGAACCGGTGGCTGAATATCGGGAATATCTTGTACACCATCCCAAACCAAGCCCTTCGGCGCGCACGTGCGCGAGAGGGACACGCGCCTCGATCACGACCGCCTCCTCGGCCGAGGCATCGCCGGCAGCGCATCGGGATCGGGGCGCCAGGCACCAGCGAGGCACCACTCGCCGGACAGGCCGTCGCCACGAACTTGCGACGGGCGCTACAGTCATTGCCCCGCCCCAATAAGACCGGTTGTCGGCGACTGCCGCTGCGTCGCGTGGCGCGCGACGCTCGGGACGTCGACGCGGACAAAGCGGCCCATGGGCTTTTGATCACACCGCGAGATCCGAAGCGCAAGTAAGTATGGCGCCCCTTCAATTTCTGGCCTGGGGAGAGGGCCAGCGTTGGGGATCGGCATGCAAGCACGCTAGTTTCGCCGCGTGGGAGCCATATCCGTCGCGCGATGCGCCGACAGCAGTTCGGTCAAGGACAATCTGTCGATGCGCTGGACGAGTTCCTGCTTGAGCGCCGCCTCGACCGCCAACCGCTCCGCTTCCTCGAAACGCCATGGCCGGCAACGCAGTGCGGAGGCGCGCCTCGATCGCCGCCGCTTCCCCGGCCGGGGCATCGCTTGCCTCCCGCCCGTGGCGCAGCATCGTGCGCCCGTTGCGGTGCAGGCGCTGGGTCCCGGCGTCACGCCCGCGGGAAACATCGATGCTGCCGCAAGGCCTATCCCCCGCAGAATGCGATCGAATCGAACGCCTCGCCCAGCCCCTCGACCCTGGCGGTGAAACGGCCCCAGGGAAGATTCCAGGTCACCTTGCGCGCCGTCTTCAGCCGCGCCGTGAGCGTGTCATCCTTGATGACGACGAGAACCACGGGGCCGATCGCAGTGCCATCCAGCGACACCGCCGGCCCATTGTCCACGGAGATCGTCATGGGGACGGGCGCCTCATTGTGCTCCCAGTCCGGGTGGCCGACGACCAGGACCAGCTTGTCCGCATTGTTCCGGGCAATCTGGGTGTCGACGGCGTCCCCGGATTTCTCCGCGCGGCACAGGGGCCCGCCCGGAGCGATGCTTCGCAGCGCCCATTGCGACGGCGCGGCAGCGGGCGCTCCAAGGCCGGCGGCAGCCAGCATTGCGGTCACGATCGACACGGAAGAAATGCCCATTTGGCCTCGCGCTATCAGCCGGGATTCCGGCAATCAGGGTCTCCGCCCGGGATGCTAGCGACGGCGCTGCGCGCTTGCCACCCCGTTTCTCCGATCGCCGGAGCGCTTGATTCCCCGCGATTTCGTCGGGATGCCGCCACGCCCCGCCATGCGCGCCCGGCGCGCCGTACCGCCCCTCGATCCGGGGACATCCGGCAATGGGGCGGGCGGTGCGACGGCCGGTGGCCGCCCCGGTCGCGCCTGATCCCGCGCAATCTCCCGATGACGCGCGCGCGACTTGCCGCTAAACCGCCCGCCCATGCACCGCCCCGCGCTCTCCATCGTCGTCCCCTGCTACAACGAAGCCGCCTGCCTGGACCTGCTCCATGCGCGCGTCGCCGCCGCCGCGCGCGCGGCGGTGGGCGAGGATTTCGAGATCCTGTTCGTCAATGACGGCTCGCGCGACGAGAGCTGGCCGGTGATGCAGCGCCTTTCCGCCGCCGATCCGCACCTCGTCGCGATCAACCTGTCGCGCAACCATGGCCACCAGCTCGCGCTGACCGCCGGGCTCGACCTGTGCGCGGGCGAGCAGATCCTGATCATCGATGCCGACCTGCAGGATCCGCCCGAGCTGCTGGGCGACATGCGCGCCGCGATGGCGGCGCAGCAGGCCGATGTCGTCTATGCCGTGCGTCGCAAGCGCGAGGGCGAGAGCATCTTCAAGAAGGCGACCGCGGCGGTCTTCTACCGCATGCTCGACCGCATCACCGACACGCCGATCCCGCTCGACACCGGCGATTTCCGGCTGATGAGCCGCCGCGCGCTCGACGCCTTCCTGTCGCTGCCCGAACAGGCGCGCTTCATCCGCGGCATGGTCGCCTGGGTCGGCTTCCGCCAGGTGCCGTTCATCTACGACCGCGCCGAGCGCCATGCCGGCGAGACCAAATATCCGCTGGGCAAGATGGTGCGCTTCGCGCTCGACGCCGTCACCGGCTTCTCGACCGCGCCGCTGCGCTTCGCCAGCCATGTCGGCCTCGCGCTCACCGCGGCCTCGCTGCTGCTGTTCGTCTATATCGCGATCGGCTTTGTCAGCGGCAGCGCGGTGCAGGGCTGGACCTCGACCATGCTGGTCGTCGTGCTGCTCGGCGCGGTGCAGATGTTCGTGCTCGGCATGATCGGCGAATATCTCGGCCGGCTCTATGTCGAATCGAAGCGGCGGCCGCTCTATCTCGTCGCCGATATCGCCGGCCCGGTGCAGGGCCAGGCGACGCTCGGCTACCGGGCCGAGCCGCCGCCCGGCATGGCCAGCGTGATGATCGAGACCCCCGGCGAGAGCGGGACCCGCCCGACCAGGTGACGCTCGAGGCGGAAGATCGCCTCGAACAGCGTGTTCAGCAGCCGGGGCGGCGGCGAATCGTCGCTGTCGTCCTTGCCGGTGAGGCGGCCGGCCAGCCGCGACGCGGCGGCGAGCGGGAAGAGCAGCGAGTTGAAATAGCCGAGCTTGCGCGGCTCGAGCCCCGCCGCGCGGATCGCAGCCGCGAGCGATGCCTTCGAATAGCGGCGGTGGTGGTGGTTCACGACGTCGTGCGCGCTCCACATCCACTGGTGCGCGGGCACGGTGATCAGGATCTTGCCGCCCGGCTTCAGGCAGGCCGCCATCGCCTTCAGCGCCGCGACATCGTCCGCGATATGCTCGACCACGTCGAGCACCGCGACCAGATCGTAGCTGCCGCGCTCGACCCCGGTGAGATCGGGCAGCGGCGCCGCGCCGACCGGCTTGCCGAGCCGCGCGCTCGCGATCTCGCGCGCGGCGGGATCGATCTCGATCGCGTCGACCGTGCCGAAGGCAGCGAGCATCGGGAGATTGTGCCCGGTGCCGCAGCCGATCTCGAGAATGCGCGCGTCGCGTGGCAGATGGCCCTCGCGCGCCAGGAAATCGGCCAGGATGTCGCGCCGCGCGGTATACCACCAGTGCGTCGAATCATGCGCCGCCATGCGATCGTAGACGATTCTATCCATCAGACCTGACCATCATTGCCGAACACCCATTGGCGGTTGAGCGCGAAGGTCGCGACCGGGGTTATCGTAAGCACCGGAATCATCGGCAGCCAGGGGGAGCCATGGAACAGCGGCCCGGTGATGATCCAGGTGAAGGCGGCGTTGAGCACCAGGCCGAAGGTCTGCACGACGAAGAACTTGGCGTGCTGGCGCCCGCTCTGGTCGCGCGTGCCGTGCCCCTTGAAGCTCCAGGCGCTGTGCAGGAAGAAGCCGAACACCACCGCCACGAGGAAGGCGGGCGGGACCGCGAGCACCGCGAGCCGGGGCCCGAAGACATAGAGCGTCAGCGGCATATAGACCGCGAAATAGATGACGCTCGAAATCCCCCCGGCGATGCCGAAGCGAATCAGCTGGGCGAGCACGCCGCCCGTCCGCCAGCTTTCGATCTGTCTGAAAATCGCCGTCACGCGTACCTTGCCCTTTGTGGCGGTGGCACTAGAGCGCGAACGATAGCGAGGGAAGCCCTTTGAACGATACCGCCAGCAACCCGCCCGAGATCGTGGCCGAGCTTGACCGCCACTGGTTGCGGCTGACGCTCCTCGCCTGGGCGGTGATCGCGGCCTTCTACCTGTATCTGCGGTGGAATTACGTCCACTGGCTCGCGCTGGGCGACACCGACGACAATATGCGGCTGATGCAGGTGCGCGCGCTGCTCGACGGGCAGGGCTGGTACGACCTGCGCCAGTACCGGCTCAACCCGCCCGCCGGATTCGACATCCACTGGAGCCGGCTGGTCGACCTGCCGATCGCCGGGCTGATCCTGCTGTTCAAGCCGTTCGTCGGCGTGGCGCAGGCGGAGCGGCTGGCCTGCGGCATCGCCCCGCTGCTGCCGCTGAGCATCGCCATGATCGGGCTGGCCGCGACCGTGCGCCGGCTGGTGAGCGGGCTCGCCTGGCCGCTGGCGATCGTCTTCCTGATCGCGAGCTGCACCGCAACGCTGCAGATGTATATGCCCGAGCGGATCGACCATCATGGCTGGCAGCTCGCCATGCTGAGCCTGACCGTCGCCGGGCTGTGCGACCCGAAGGGCGCGCGGGGCGGGATGATCGTCGGCGTGGCCAGCGCCGTCTCGCTCACCATCGGGCTCGAGATGCTGCCCTATGCCGCGATGGCGGGCGCGATCATCGCGCTGCGCTGGGTGTGGGACCGGGCCGACGCGCCGCGCATGAGCGTCTATGCGCTCTCGCTCGGCGGCGGCAGCGCGCTCGGCTATGCGCTGTTCGCCTCCAACGCCAACGAAGTGCTGCGCTGCGACGCGCTGACCCCGGTATGGCTGAGCGTGATGATCGCGGCGGGCGTGCTGCTGTTCCTGCTCGGCCGGCTCAACCCCGAACAGCGCTGGCTGCGGCTCGCGCTCGCGGTGGTGGCCGGGATCGCGATCGTCGCCGGCTTCGCGCTGCTCTTCCCGCAATGCCTGGGCCGGCCGGAACAGGTCTCGCCCGAGCTGGCGCGCAACTGGCTGGACAATGTCCGCGAGGCGCGGCCGATCTACAAGCATCCGATCGGCACCGCCTTCCCGATCGTCGCGCTGCCGGTGATCGGGATCATCGGGGCATGCATCGCGACCTGGCGCGCGCGCGGCACGCCGAAGGTCAATGGCTGGCTGCCGGTGCTGCTGTTCTGCAGCTTCGCCGCGGCGATGCTGCTGTGGCAGGCGCGCGCCGGGCCGGCGGCGCAGCTGCTGGCGGTGCCGGGCGCGACCGCGCTGGCCTGGATCATCCTGCCCTGGTGCCTGAACAGCCGCTCGATGCCGGTGCGCGTGCTCGGCACGGTCGCCGCCTTCCTCGTCGTCTCCGGGCTGTTCGCGGGCGGGATCAACTATCTGCCGGTCAGCCGGCAGAGCAAGCGCATCCAGCAGGTCAACCGGGCGAGCGCCCGCTGCCCGACGATCCCGGCCATGGCGCCGCTCAACCGGCTGCCGGCGCAGACCATCTTCACCTTTGTCGACCTCGGGCCGCGCCTGATCACCGTGACGCATCACGATGCGGTGGCCGGCCCCTATCACCGCAACGGCGACGCGATCCTCGACGTGCAGCACGCCTTTGGCGGCACCGCGGACAATTTCCGCGCGATCGCGCACCGGCACGGCGCGACGCTGCTGCTGGTGTGCCCGGACATGGCCGAATCGACCGTCTACCGGTCGCGCAACCCGGGCGGCTTCTACGACCAGCTGGCGCGCAAGCAGGTTCCGGCCTGGCTGGAGCCGGTGCCGCTGCCGAAGAACTCGCCGCTGCGGCTGTGGCGGATTCACTGAGGGCAGCGGGTGGAGGCTGTGCAAAAGCGCAAAAATCGGGGGGACCGCCGTAACAATGATTGATCGGCGCGGGGATCGATGACCCCTGCCAATGTCATGCCCGCAGAGCCACCATCAAGCGCTCTCGATGCACAGGCCGATCGTTGACGAGATTATCGCCGAGATGAACCGCGCTGCTTCCGAAGCAATGCGATGATGACCATGGCCAGTATTCCAAGCGGAAACCACAGTCCCGGTTTTCCGACGATGATGCCGATGAACCAGCAGACGATCAGCGCGCCGACAGGGGTGAATTTGCTCATGCCGACAGGCTAACGCCTCAAGGCGAAGGTCGCAACCTGCGCGCGGATCGACAGCGTTCGTGTTTTGGCTGCGTGCTCAGCCGATCCGATCAAATCAGTCAGCGGTAGCGATGCCCCCGTCAGAGCAGGCTGATCCTCACCCCGTCGATCACGAACTGCACCGCGAGCGCGGCGAGCAGCACGCCGAGCAGGCGCGTGATCACTGCCTCGATCTTCACGCCGAGGATCCGCATGATCGGCCCCGCCGCGAGCAGCGCGACGAGCGTGAGCAGCAGGATCGTCGCCAGCGCGCCGAGGATCACGACCGAGGCCTCCAGCCCGTCGGCGCGGCTCATCAGCAGCATCACGCTGGCGATCGAGCCCGGGCCGGCGATCATCGGCATCGCCATCGGGAAGATCGAGACATCCTCGACCTCGGGCGTCTCGATGATCTTCTGGGCGCGGTCCTCGCGGCGCTGGGTGCGCTTCTCGAACACCATTTCCAGCGCGATCAGGAACAGCATGATCCCGCCCGCGATGCGGAAGCTGGCCAGGCTGATGCCGAGCGCGTGGAGCAGATCCTCGCCGAACAGCGCGAAGACGAACAGGATGGCCGAGGCGACCAGCACCGCGCGCAGCGCCATCGCCCGCCGGTGCACCGGCGTGGCGCCCTTCGACAGGCCGGCATAGATCGGCGCGCAGCCCGGCGGATCGATCACCACGAAGAAGGTGATCAGCGAGGAGACATAGAGCGCGATCATCGGGGCCGCGATCATGGCGCGGCGATCCGATCGGCCCGGACCGGGCGCATCGCACGCCCGTCCCACAGCCAGGCATCGAAGCTGCGCGCGCCATCGGGCGCGACGTGCCAGCGCCAGGCGAGCGTGCGATCCGCCGACTGGCCCTCGCCCGTCTCGCCGTCGCGGTAGCGCACCGCGGCGACGGTGGCCGGGCTGCCCGCGCACGATGCGCGGCGGACCTTCGGCGCGTCCCCCGCCGGGCGCGGCGCGGCAAGGCCGTCTCCGCCATCCACCGTCCATTGCCAGCCGCCATCGGGCTCGCGCCGCCAGACGGTGGTGAAATAGCCGAACGCTTCGCCGGCGGGCCGCATCCACGGGCCGGTGTTGATCGCGAAGCCGCCGTCGCACGAGACGAAGCTGTCCGCCGGCCACCACATCAGCGCCGCCGGGGGATCCTTGCGATCCTTGAGGAACTGCCGGGGATTGACCGGCTGCGGCGCGAACATCACCGCATCTTCCGCGGCGAAGCGGCGAAACGCCGTCCACTGCCCCTCGGCCTGCGCAGCGCGGACAAAGGCGCGCTCGGCCTCCACCGCCGTCTGCGGCGGCGCCGCAGCCAGCAGCAGCGCGAGGATCACAGCGCGTCCTGGTCGAATGCCACCTTCGCCCGGCGATGCGCCGAGACGAGCGTGTTGCGCAGCAGCACCGCGATCGTCATCGGGCCGACGCCGCCCGGCACCGGCGTGATCGCCCCCGCGACGCTGGCAGCACCGGCGAAATCGACATCGCCGACCAGCCCGTCCTCCGTGCGGTTGATGCCGACGTCGATCACCGTCGCGCCCGGCTTGATCCATTCGCCCTTGACCATCGCCGGGCGGCCGACCGCCGCCACCACGATATCGGCGCGGCGCACCACGCTCGAGAGATCCTTGGTCCGCGAATGCGCGACCGTGACGGTGCAGCTTTCCCGGATCAGCAATTGCGCCATCGGCTTGCCGACGATGTTCGACCGGCCGATCACCACCGCATCGAACCCGGCGAGATCGCCGAGCCGGTCCTTCAGCAGCATCACGCACCCGAGCGGCGTGCAGGGCACGAAGCCGTCCAGCCCGGTCGCGAGCCGCCCGGCATTGACCGGGTGGAAGCCGTCCACATCCTTGTCGGGATCGATCCGGGTGAGAATCGCCTGCTCGTCGATATGCTTCGGCAGCGGCAGCTGGACGAGGATGCCATCGACGTTCACGTCGGCGTTGAGCCGCTCGACCAGCGCGAGCAGCTCGGCCTGCGCCACGTCGGCGGGCAGGCGATATTCGAAGCCCTCCATCCCGGCCTCGCGCACTGCCTTGTGCTTCGAGCGGACATAGACCGCCGAGGCGGGATCGTCGCCCACCAGCACGACCGCGAGCCCCGGAGGGCGGCCGGCCGCTGCCGCAAATGCCTGTACCTGGATCGCGATCCGGGCCCGAAGCCCGGCGGCGAAAGCTTTTCCGTCGATGATGTCTGCGCTCATGGCGCGGCCTCATAGAGGCTGGCGGCGATTTTCGCCAGCGATGCGACGTCGCCCGCGACATGCAGCCGTTTCAGCCGCGCGGTATCGCCCGCGACCAGCGTGACGGCGCGCTTCGGCACGCCGAACGCCTTGGCGACCAGCGCGACGAGGCCCTGGTTGGCCGCGCCCTCGACGGGCGGCGCGGTGAGCCGCGCGGCGAAATAGTCAGCTGTCCCGGCGACGAGGCTGTCCCGCGAGGACCTGGGCGTGACCCGGACCGCCAGCGCGATCCCGTCCGGCCGTGGCGCCCAGGCCGGCACGGCTCAGATCGTCGGCGCGGCGTAGAGCTGCATGGCGATCTGCGGCAGGATGATGTTCGACAGGATATAGAGGATCAGCAGCACGACCAGCGGCGACAGATCGAGCGCGCCGAAATCGGGCAGGACGCGCCGGATCGGCCGATAGATCGGCTCGGTCATCTTCTGCAGCGCGACCCAGATCTGGCGGACCGTGTCGTTATAGGTGTTGATCACGTTGAACGCGAGCAGCCACGACAGGATCGCCTGGATCACGATGATCCACCAGACGACATTGAGCAGCACCTGGGTGATCTGGAGCAGGATGATCAAAACGGCCAATGCGGGTCTCCGTGGGCGGTGGAAGGCGAGCCTAGCGGCATACGTCCGTTTCGAACAGACCTGGTTCAGCGCCGGACGAGCGTACCCGCCCCGCGCCGCGTGAAGATTTCCAGCAACATGGCGTGCGGCACGCGCCCGTCAAGGATCACCGCGGCGTCGACCCCGCCCTGGACCGCAGCGACGCAGGTCTCGAGCTTGGGAATCATCCCGCCGCTGATCGTGCCGTCGGCGCGCAGATCGGCGATCGCCGCCGGATCGAGATCCGTGAGCAGTTCGCCCGACTTGTCGAGCACGCCGACCACGTCGGTGAGCATGAACAGGCGGTGCGCGCCGAGCGCCGCGGCGATGGCGCCGGCCATGGTGTCCGCGTTGATATTGTAGGTCTGGCCGTCAGTCCCCTGCGCGATCGGCGCGACGACCGGGATGATGCCGGCCGAGGACAGCGTGTCGATGATCCGCCGGTCGACGCCGACGGGCTCGCCGACAAAGCCGAGATCGACATGGCGCTCGATTCCCTGCAGCCGGTCCGGCGTGTTGCGGCCGACCTTCTCGGCGGTGACGAAGCCGCCATCCTTGCCCGAGATGCCGACGGCGCGGCCGCCGGCCTGGCCGATCCAGCCGACGATTTCCTTGTTGATCGAGCCGGCCAGCACCATTTCGGCGATCTGCGCCGTCTCCGCATCCGTGACGCGCAGGCCGTCGACGAAGCGCGATTCGACGCCGAGCCGCTTGAGCATCGCGCCGATCTGCGGGCCGCCGCCATGGACGACGACCGGGTTGATCCCGACCGCCTTCATCAGCACGACATCCTCGGCGAAATCGCGCGCCGCCTCGGGATCGCCCATGGCGTGGCCGCCATATTTCACGACGAAGGTCGCGCCGGCATAGCGCTGCATATAGGGCAGCGCCTCGACGAGGGTCTCGGCCTTGGCGAGCAGGGCGGGATCGGGAGAATGATCGGTCATGCGGGGCCCTTACCGATTCCATCGGTGGAGCGAAAGCGCGGGTCTCGCGCCGGGGCTCAGCGTCGCGCGCCGTCCAGCCGGCGACCGAGCCAGACGAAGAAGGTGATCAGGAACGGCACCAGCACGATCGACAGCACGACCTTGGCGAGCATCTGCCCGCCCATCAGCCCGAGGATCGGGCGCTCGCCATAGAAGGAGATGGTGATGAACAGCACGGTATCGACGATCTGCGAGACCACGCTGGCGATCATGCCGCGCAGCCAGAGCAGCTTGCCGGTGCCCTGGCGCAGCTTCGAGAAGATGAAGATGTTGAGCGTCTGCGAGGTGCCGTAGGAGATCAGCCCGGCGATCATCATCCGCGCGCTCTGCCCCACCACGATCGGGAAGGCCTCGATCGCGGGCGGGTACATGCCCGGATCGGTGGGGAGCGCGAGCACGAGCTGGATCAGCAGCGCGGACACGATCAGCGGCACGAAGCCGATCCGCACGAGCGCATCGCCCGCCGCGCGGCCGTGCAGCTCCGTGACGGCGCTGCCCATCACGACGAGCAGCAGGAAGCCGAAGATCCCGGCCTCGACCGCGAGCGGGCCGAGCGCGACCTGCTTCACGCCGAGCACGCCCGCGATGCAGACCATGCCGCCATAGAAGATCGAATAGACGAAGAGCGAACGGGGGATCGCGGGAGAGGTCTGGTTCATCCGGCTCACGCTACCGCGTTTCCCGGCCACGTCAAACCGCCACTAGCCCAATCGCCTCCGCCCTGTATGGTAGGTCCCCGCGCCGCCCCGACCGGGCTGCGTCATCCTTTTCGCAGGCGGGGCGCCCCATATGAGTTCATTTCCGATCGGCTTCGTCGGCGTCTTCGTCATCCTGGGCATCGCGTTCCTGCTCTCGAGCAACCGGCGCGCGATCCGCCCGCGCGTCGTGGGCGCGGCCTTCCTGCTGCAGGTCGGCATCGCGGTGCTCGTGCTGAAGGTGCCGGCCGGCGTGCAGGCGCTTCAGTTCCTGTCGACCGGCGTCGCCAACCTGCTGGGCTATGCCAATGCCGGCACCAGCTTCCTGTTCGGCCGCCTCGCCGGCGACCCGCTCGGCAAGAATTTCGCGATCCAGGCGCTGCCGGTGATCATCTTCTTCGCCGCCCTCGTCTCGATCCTCTATTATCTCGGCATCATGCAGCTGGTGGTGCGCTGGCTCGGCGGAGCGATCGAATGGGTGATCGGCGTGTCCAAGGTGGAATCGCTGTGCGCGGCGGCGAACATCTTCGTCGGGCAGAGCGAATCGCCGCTGGTGATCCGTCCCTATCTCGCCAGCCTGACCCCGGCGCAGCTGTTCACCGTGATGACCAGCGGCATGGCCGGCGTGGCCGGCACGATCCTCGCCGCCTATGCCTCGATGGGCATCCGCATCGAATATCTGCTCGCGGCGAGCTTCATGGCCGCGCCGGGCGGCATCCTGATGGCCAAGATCATGATGCCCGACGTGAAGGAGGCGCCGTTCGGCCAGCTGCCGCTCGGCGACGACCCCGAGGACGAGGTGATCCATATCGCCGAGGCAAGCCATGACGAGGAAAAGCCGGCCAACATCATCATGGCGGCGGCGCAGGGCGCGCAGACCGGCGTGCGGCTGGCGGTGGCGGTCGGCGCGATGGTGCTGGCGTTCGTGGCGCTGGTCGCGCTCGCCAACGGCATCCTGGGCGGGATCGGCGCGTGGTTCGGCTATCCCGACCTGAGCTTCCAGGGGCTGCTCGGCTATGTCTTCGCGCCGGTGATGTACCTGCTCAACGTGCCGTGGGGCGAGGCGCAGATCGCCGGCGGGCTGTTCGGCCAGAAGATCGTGCTCAACGAATTCGTCGCCTATATCTCGCTCGGCGCGCAGAAGGGCCTGTCCGAGCACACCATCGCCGTGGTGACCTTCGCGCTGTGCGGCTTCGCCAACTTCTCCTCGATCGCGATCCAGATGGCGGTGACGGGCAGCCTCGCCCCCAACCAGCGCCCGATGATCGCCCGGCTCGGCATCCGCGCGCTGCTCGCCGGCAGCCTCGCCAACCTGATGAGCGCCGCGCTGGCCGGGCTGCTGATCAGCTGAACCGCAGCGCGCGGGAGCCGGCGCGCCATGCAATAACGCATGAGGGCCATGCGATCTCCGGCGTGGCGGGGCGCATCCGGAAGGGCGATATCCCGCTTCGACTTCGGGAGCATCCGCCATGACCCAACCCACCATGAAAGCCGCCATCGTCTCGCGCCGCGACGGGCCGTTCGAGCTTCGCGAGATCGCCCGGCCCGACCCCGGGCCCGGGGAAGTGCTGGTCCGCGTCGCCGCGAGCGGGGTGAACCCGCTCGACGCCAAGATCCGCAGCGAGGCGGCGGCGCATGCCCGGCATCCGCTGCCCGCGATCCTCGGGCTCGACATGGCGGGCATGGTCGAGGCGGTCGGCGCCGGCGTCGAGCGCTTCCGGCCCGGCGACGCGGTCTATGGCATGATCGGCGGCGTCGGCGGCCTGCCGGGATCGCTGGCGGGCTATGTCGCGGTCGATGCCGACACGCTGGCGATCAAGCCCGACAATCTCTCGATGCGCGAGGCGGCGGCGCTGCCGCTGATCTTCATCACCGCCTGGGAAGGACTGGTCGACCGCGCCCAGGTGCGCCGGGGCCAGCGCGTGCTGGTGCAGGGCGGCGCGGGCGGCGTCGGCAGCATGGCGATCCAGATCGCCCGGGCCTTCGGTGCCGAGGTCCATGCGACCGGCAGCGCGGCCAGCGCGGATGCGATCCGCGCGCTGGGCGCGACGCCGATCGACTATGCCGAGCCGGTGGCGGACTATGTCGCGCGCCACAGCGGGGGCGCGGGCTTCGAGCTGGTCTACGATACCGGCGGCGGCGCGATCCTCGACGCATCCTTCGCGGCGGTGGCGCAGTTCGGCCATGTGGTGAGTTGCCTCGGCTGGGGCACGCACAGCCTTGCCCCGTTATCCTTCAAGGCAGCGACCTATTCGGGCGTCTTCACCCTGGCACCGCTGCTGAGCGGCCGGAACCGCCGGGTGCAGGGCGCGATCATGGCGGAAGCGACGCGCCTGGCCGAGGCGGGCAAGCTGCTCCCCCGGGTCGATGCGCGGCGCTTCACGCTGGAGACGGTGAGCGACGCGCATGACGCCCTTGCCGGCCGGAGCGCAACGGGCAAGCTGGTGGTCGACATCGATCCGGGACCGTAGCCGCGCTCAGATCGTGCCGCCGATCCCGGCGGAGAGGTGATCGACCATCGACCGCAGGCGCCCGAGGCGCTTGAGATCGGCATGATAGCCGAGCCAGATATCGCGCCCGGGCGGCTCGTCGCCCGCCCGGGTCAGGTCTTCCAGGCCATATTGCGCGCCCATCACACGCGGCAGCACGGCAAGGCCGGCACCGTGCCGGCACGCCTCGGCCTGCACCTCGCGGTTGTTGCTGCGCACCGACAGCCGCGCTTCGGGATAGCGATCCCGCAGCCAGGCGACGTCCGGCAGCGCCTCGAACCGGCTGTCCATCGAAACCAGCCGGTGCCGGGCCCCGTCGGCCGCGGCGCCATCGGGGCCGACCCGGTCGAGATAGGCGCGCGCGGCAAACAGCCCGTAACGGACATGGACGAAGCGGCGCTGGACGATGTCCGGCCCGTGAAACGCCGCGAGGCGGAAGACGAGATCGGCCTCGCGCCGGTCGAGATCGAGCAGGCGGAAATCAGTGATCAATTCGACCGTCACCTGCGGATGCAGCGCGACGAAGGTCGCGATGTGCGGGGCCAGCACGATCCGGCCGAACCAGTCGGAAGAGGACAGCCGCAGCTGGCCCTGCAGGGCCCGGTCACTGCCGACGAACTGGCGCTCGAGCGCCAGCGTCTCCTCCTCCATGCGCTCGGCACGCGGCAGCATCGCCGCGCCTTCGTCCGTCAGCCGGAAACCCGCGGGGGTGCGCTGGAACAGGGCCACGCCACAGGCCTGTTCGAGGCCCCGCAGCCGCCGCCCGGCGGTCGGCTGGCTGAGCTGCAGCCGCTCGGCCGCGGCGGTCAGCGTGCCCGCGCGCGCGATCGCGAGGAACAGGCGGAGATCGTCCCAGTCGAGTCGCTTCATGCATAATTGCATAGAGCGCAGCGAAGGGGGCGTGAAGGGGAACGGTGACGCATGGCGGGCACCACCCCGTTCAGGCAGGCTTTCGATCGAGCGCGCGCGACGCCGCGGCGCGTTCGCACCGGTCGGCATAGCGATGGTGCAGCCAGCGCACGAGCTGGGCGACGGCGATCAGGAACAGGATAGCGACGGCCGCGAGCGGGAGGAGATGATCGGCGGAGAGGAAGCCGCCGAACAGCCGCTCGATCCCGTCGCCAAAGCCATAGCCGATGCCGGTGAACAGGATCGCCCAGACCGCGGCGGAAAGCGCGTTGAGCAGCATGAAGGTCTGCGCCGGGACCTGCGACGTGCCGATCGCCACGGGACTGACGGTGCGCAGGCCATAAAGGAAGCGGAAGCCGGTGACGAACAGGACCGGGTGCCGCTCCAGCGTGACCAGCGCCCTGGCGAAGGCCGGCTTCGCGGTCATCGCGCGGACGCGACGATTGTCGCGGAAATAGCGGCCCGCGGCAAAGAACAGCTGGTCCGCGACGCAGGACCCGAGCGCCGCGGCGACCACCACGCCCCAGAGCGGGAGATAATGGCGATGGGCGAGCACGCCACCGGCGATGACGCTGGTCTCGCCCTCGATCCCCGCGCCGAGGAAGATCGCGGCAAGGCCGTAGCGGGCAATAAGGGTTTCGATCGCCATCGGCCGGACGGTGCCCGATCGGCCGCGGCAAGACCAGCCCCCGCCGCGCGCCGGCGGGCAGGCGCGGCAGGCGGCGGCCGGACTGTTCGCCGATCGGCCGCTCCGATAGAAGGCGCGCGATGGAGCGGAGCATGACCTTGCTGCCGGCGCGCATGGCAAAGCCGGCCCCGGCCGGGATCGCGGCGGCCTGATGCGCTGGATCGAGCCGCCGCCGCCGAGCCGGGCGCAGGGTCGCGTCGACCTGGCCCGGGCGGCGCTGACCCGCCATCCCGACGATCCGGCGCTGTGGCGGGCGCTCGGCGGCGCCATCGCGGCGACCGGGCGGATCGAGGCGCTGGCCGGGCACTGGTCCGACGCGGCGGCACGCTTTCCCGACCACCCCTTTTTCAGCCTGGCCCTCGCGGAAGCCCGGCGGCGGACGGGGGATCGCGCGGGCGCGCTGGCGGCCCTGGCGGGGGCGGCGGGCGCATCGGGGATCGAGCGCTTTCCGCTGCTGGTGCGCCTCGGTTGCTGGGACGAAGCGCGCACCATCGCCGATGCGAGCGACGCAAGCCTGCCCGGCCTGCTCGACTATCTCGCCGAGCGGCCCGGCGGCGCCCCGCCCGACGCGCTGCTCGCGGTCGCCGAGCAGCTGCTGGCGACGCGCCCGGGGGATGCCGGCGCGCTCCACCACCGCGCGCGCGCCCTGGCGCTGCTGGGACGGACCGGGGAGGCGCGCGAGACGATCGGGCTCGACCAGTTCCTGCGCATCGACGCGATCGCGATCGACCCGGCCGGCCTGCGCCGCGAAATCCTGGCCAACGACACGCTGCGCGCGGATCCGCCGGGGAAATCGACTCATGGCGGGCGGCAGACCGAGGCGCTGGTCCGGCCCGGGGACGTCGCGACCCCGGCGCTGCTCGGCGCGATCCGCGCGGCAGTCGACCAATATGCGGCGCAGCTGACCGGCAGCCATGGCTTCGTGCGCGGGCGCCCCCAAGCGGCGGCGCTGCGGGCCTGGGCGGTGGTCTATAACCGGGCCGGCCGGCAGGCGGCGCACCGGCATCCCGCGGGCTGGGTGAGCGGCGTCGTCCATCTCGGCGGCGGCGGACCGCTGCTGCTCGGGGTGCCCGACCGCGACGGCATCAATCCCTGTGGCGATACCGTCACGGTGGCACCGGAACCGGGCAGGCTGATCCTGTTTCCCTCCGCGACAGTGCATGCGACCGCACCGGCCGAGGGCGAACGGATCGTGGTGGCTTTCGACGTGATCCCCGTGCCCGGGATCGCGCCGCCGCTTTGAGCCGGCGCTACGCCTCGGCCGGGCGCTCGATGCGCAGGTCCATCCCGGCGAGCGCGGCACCGGTGGCACGATCGACCACGACCGGCTCCACCGCCGCGCCGCTTCCGGCCTGCACCAGCCGCGACACGGCATCGTCACCGAAGTTGCGCGCGCCCCATGCGCCAAGGGCGTAGAGGACCGGCAGGAAATCGCGCCCGGCGGCGGTGAGGACATAGTCGTCGCGCGGCGGGTGATCGCTGTAGCGGCGGCGCGCGAGCAGACCATTTTCGGTCAGCGCGGCGAGGCGGCGCGTCAGGATGTTCGGCGCGATGCCGAGATTCTTCTGGAACTGATCGAAGCGCGTCGCGCCGCTGCCCGCGTCGCGCAGGATCATCATGCTCCATGCATCGCCCATGCGGGCCAGCCCGCGCGCGATCGGGCAGGGCCCGCCGGAATATTTCGCGTTGTCCATTGCACAATGATAGTGACTTCCTATCATTATGCAAGTCGCTCGGATGACCGGGCCGAACTGGAGATTCATCATGGCACATATTCCTGGCACCGCGCTCATCACCGGCGCATCGACCGGCCTCGGCGCCGTCTATGCCGACCGCCTCGCCCGTCGCGGTTACGACCTGATCCTCGTCGCGCGCGACGCAGGGCGCATGGAGGCGCTGGCGGCACGGCTGCGCGACGAGACCGGCCGGACGATCGACGTGCTGCCGGCCGACCTGACGCGTCGCGACGATCTCGCCCGGGTCGAAGCGCGGCTGGCCGACGACGCGGCGATCACGCTGCTGGTCAACAATGCCGGCATGTCGCTGACCGGCGGCCTGCTCGACAGCGGGATCGACCAGGTCGAGCGCCTGATCGCGCTCAACGTGGCCGCGCCGACCTTGCTCGCCGGCGCGGCCGGCAAGGCGTTCGCCCAGCGCAAGGCGGGCGGGATCATCACCATTGCCTCCGTGCTCGCACTCGCGCCCGAGATGTTCGACGGCGTGTACAGCGGCTCCAAGGCATTCGTACTGAACCTGAGCATCTCGCTCGCCCAGCAGCTCGAGCCGCTCGGGGTGCGCGTCCAGGCAGTGCTGCCGGGGGCGACGCGCACCGAGATCTGGGAGCGCTCGGGCAAGGATGTCGACAGCTTCCCGGTCGAATGGGTGATGGACGCGGGCGACCTGGTCGACGCGGCGCTGCTCGGCTTCGAGCGCGGCGAGACGATCACCATCCCGCCGCTCGCCGATGAAGGCCAGTGGCTCGCCTTCGACGCCGCGCGCCGCGCGATGGACGGCAAGCTCTCCAACCGGGAGGTCGCGCCGCGCTACCGCGCGGCGGTGACGGCCTGACGCGAACGGGGCGACCGGCCTCCGGCGAGGCCGGCTCGCCTCAGCGGCGCAGGCGGGCGGCCCAATCGACCCGGCCCAGCATGACCAGCAGGCCGATCGCGGCGAGCTGAATCAGGATCCCCGAGGGGCTGGTGAGCGTCCGGCCGAAGGCTGCCCCCACGCTGGTGTCCTGCACCGTGCGCGCCGTCAGCGCGTAGATAGTGTAGGACAGGAGCCGCCCGAGGAAAAAGGCGGCGGTGAAGCCGGGCAGGCGGATCTTCATCAGGCCCGCCGCCTCGAACAGCTGCGCCGAGGGGACCGGCGACAGGGCGAACAGGCCAAGCCCGATGATCGTGCCGCGCCTGTTCCGCTCCAGCGCCGCCCGGGCGGCCGCGAGGCTCTCCCGCCGCCGTGCCGACAGGCGGCTGCCGAACGCCCGGAAGGCGCGGGCGAGCAGCAGGCGGCCAAGCGCCGCGGCAGCGGCGCCGAGCGGGATCAGCGCGGGGAGCGGGAGATCGGAATTCAGCGCATAGAGCACGATGATCGACCAGGTCGGCGGACCGAAGGCCGGCATCAGGTTGATCGCAAGCACCAGCGCGAAGAAGAGCAGACAGGCCGTCACCCGGGCATTCCCCCCTTCCCCGCCGCGCGCCGGCGCCCGGCGTCAGGCGTGCATCGAGCCCGTCTCGATGAAGCGCTGATGCCAGGACAGGGCTTCGCCCGGCAGCGAGGGCGATTGCAACCCATAGGAGCCCCGCATCGCGCGATCGAAATAATCGGCGAGTGCCGGCCGGTAGAGCGGGTGCGCGCATTTCTCGATGATCAGCCGCGCGCGCTGCTTGGGCGACAGCCCGCGCAGATCGGCAAGCCCCTGTTCAGTCACCAGCACCTGCACGTCCTGCGAGATATGATCGACATGCGATGCCTGGGGCACGATCGCCGAGATCTTGCCGCCCTTGGCGGTGGAGGGCGTCATGAAGATCGAGACATAGGCGTTGCGCGCGAAATCGCCCGAGCCGCCGATGCCGTTCTGGATGCGCGAGCCCATGACATGCGTCGAATTGACGTTGCCGTAGATATCGGCCTCGATCAGCCCGTTCATCGCGATGCAGCCGAGCCGGCGGATCAGCTCGGGATGGTTGCTGATCTCCTGCGGGCGCAGGATCAGCTTGGTGCGGAACGCGGCCATGTCGGCGTTCAGCGCAGCCGCCGCCTCGGGACTGAGCGAGAAGGCGGTGGCCGAAGCCATGCGCAGCTTGCCGGCATTGAGCAGGTCGAGCATGCCGTCCTGGATCACCTCGGTATAGGCGGTCATGTCCTCGAACGGGGCGTCGACCAGCCCGGTCAGCACGGCGTTGGCGATATTGCCGACGCCCGACTGGAGCGGCAGCAGCGACGCCGGCAGGCGCCCGCGCGCGACCTCGTGGCGGAAGAAATCGAGCAGATGCCCGGCGATCGCCAGCGCGTCCTCGCCGGGCGCGGCGAAGGGCAGGTTGCGATCGGGCGCCTCGGTCTCGACCACGGCGACGACCTTGGCGGGATCGCAGCGGAACCAGGCATCGCCGATGCGATCGTCCGGGCGTATCAGCGGGATCGGCACGCGGTGCGGCGGCAGCGCCGTACCGTAATAGATGTCGTGCATGCCCTCGAGCGCGGGGTTCTGCCAGCTGTTGACCTCGAGGATCACCTGGCTGGCACGATCGAGCCACGTCTTGTTGTTGCCGACCGAGGAGGACGGGATCAGCGAGCCATCCTCGCGGATGCCGGCGACCTCGACCACCGCGGTATCGAGCGGGCCGAGAAAGCCCTGCCACGCCATCGGCGCGACCTGGCTGAGATGCATGTCGAAATATTCCATCTCGCCGCGATTGATCTTCTCGCGCGCGATCGGATCGGAATTGTACGGCAGCCGGAATTCGATGCCATTGGCCCGGGCAAGCGCGCCATCGAGCTCCGGCCCGGTCGAGGCCCCGGTCCACACCCGGATCGAAAAGGGACGCCCCGCATCATGCTCGGCCTCGATCCGGGCGGCGAGGGCCAGCGGAACCGCCTTGGGATAGCCCGAACCGGTGAAGCCGCTCATCCCCACCGTACTGCCGGACGAAATCAGGGCGGCCGCATCGGCTGCCCCCATCACCTTGGCGCGCAGGGCCTGATTGCGGATTCTCGACTGGTTCATGACGGCACTCTCCCCGGGGGCTCCCCTAGGCCCCGTCCGGCAGCGTCACAATGGCCGCGGGCGGCGGATGGGCATCGAAGCGTGCATGCGGAAGTGCATCGGGCGCAGCCAGCGGGGGGCATCGCGACCCGCCGCGATCGCGCAAAAAAGTCGTCCGCATCGATAGCGGTTTCCGGTTTCCGAAGCATCGAGCCTGCGACGCGGCAGTTTCGCCGCACGTCTGGGGGATCGGTATATGCGTCGTCGTTCGGCTGTCAGCCTGTTGCTATCGGGCGTTGCGCTCACGCCCGCCATCGCCATGGCCGCCCCGGCTTCCGCCGCCGCCCGCACCGCTTCCTTCGACATCCCGGCCTCCGGCCTGGCGGCGGCGCTGAACGCCGTCGGCCACCAGGCCGGCGTGCAGATTTCCTTCCCGTTCGATCGCGCCACCGGCCATCGTGTCGCCCGGCTCAAGGGGCGCATGACGCCGCTCGACGCGGTGCGGCAGCTGATCGCCGGCACCGCGCTGTCGGTGAGCGAGGCCGACGAGCGCCATATCCTGCTGATTGCCGGCGACCAGCAGGCCAGCGCCGAACCGGCCGGAGACGGTGCCGAGGGCAATGCGGATATCGTGGTGACCGGCTTTCGGCTCGCGACGCGGCGCGCCATCGAGACGAAGCGCAGGAGCGGCCAGATCGTCGACGCGGTCAGCCAGGACGAGGTGAGCCAGCTCCCCGACGTCAACATCGTCGAAGCCGCGCGGCGCATCCCCGGCGTCTCGGTGATGCCGGATCGCGATTCGAGCCGGGGCCATGACAATTACCAATATGTCACGATCCGCGGGCTCGACAGCCGCTACAACCTGGTGACGGTCGATGGCGCGCAGATCGCCAGCGCCGACAGCAGCTATCGCGGCGCGCAGCTGGCGATGCTCCCGGCGTCGCTGGTCGGCGAGATCCAGGCGATCAAGACGGTGACCGCGCAATATGATCCGCATGCGCTCGGCGGCCAGCTCAACCTCGTCACCAAGAGCGCGTTCGACACCGGCACGTCGCTGACCGCCCAGGCGATGGGCGGCTGGACCTCGCAGACCGGCAAGGTGGTGCCCGACCGCAACGCCAATATCCGCGCCGACGCGACCGGCGCGGTGCTGTTCGGCGCGCGGCACGAATTCGGGCTGGTCGTGTCCGGCGAATATCAGCGGCTCCATGCCTCCGCGCTGGCGAGCCTGCCGGGCGATACGGCCGGCGCGGGCTGGACCTATTACACCGCCGCCGGCGCGCAGACCGGCGACATCGCGGCGTCCACCAGCCGGGCCGTCCCCGTGCGCGTCCAGGACTATGCGTTCGACGAGCGCCGCGAGCGCTACAGCGTGAATGCGAAGCTCGAATATCGGCCGAGCGCACGCGCCGGCGTCTCGATCTTCGGCGGCTATTATCACGAGCTGTCGGACGAGGATCGCTACGAAGCGCTGGCGCTGCCCGCTGCGGGCTATACCCCCGGCGCGGCGGCGAATGCCGGCACGCTCAAGACCGGCAATTACCAGCTCGGCGTCGTCGGCCAGCCGGAAAAGCGGCGCACCTGGCTGATCAACGGCGCGGCGCATTATGATGTCACCGACACGCTGAAACTGCGCGTCGGCGCCTCGAATTCGAGCGCGCACTACAATGAGAACCGGTGGATGTTCAAATGGAACACCGGGATGAACGAGACCACCGGCGGCACGACCAACCTGGCGGACTATGGCTATAGCTATACCGTCACCAACGGATCGCCGACGCTCACGCTGAACAACCCGGCCGCCGCCGCCACTGCCGCGAATTACCAGCCGCGCTACTGGCGCAACATCGTCTATGACATCGACAACACCGTCCGGTCGCTGCGCGGCGAGCTTGCCTGGAATTTCGACCCGGACGATCGCGGGCTCGGCCTCAATCTCGGCGTCAACCAGACGCTGACCCATGTCGACAACCGCCTCCTGTACCGGGAGTGGTTCGCGAAGGACCCGGCATCGGCGCTGCTGATCGGCAATCTGGATCAATATTCCCAGCCGGCGGTGCTGACGCCGCTGTCGGCGCCTGGCATCAACTTCTACCTGATCGACCAGGCCAAGGCGCAGGCCGTGCTGGAAAACCATCCCGAGTGGTTCCGGGCGACGGACCGCACCGCGGACAGCAATGCCGCCTTCTACCAGCTGCGCGAGTCGATCACCGCCGGCTATGGCCAGATCGGGTGGCGGAGCGACAGCGTGGTCGCCCAGGCCGGGCTCCGCTACGACAGCACCGACGTCACCATCGGCAATCTCAACAAGACCGTCGCGGCCGGCGTGACCAGCTATCCGTTCCTCGCGCGCCAGCGCAGCTACAGCTTCGTCCTGCCCTCGGCGCTGGCGACCTGGAACATGACCCCGTCGATGAAGCTGCGCGGCGGGATCAGCGAGACGATCGGGCGGCCCGACTATGGCCAATATGGCGCCACCACCACGACATCCTTCGACACGGCGGCGCAGACGCTCGTCATCAGCCGGGGCAATCCGGACCTGAAGCCCCGCCGTGCCTGGAACTACGACCTGTCCTACGAATGGTATCTCGGTGCCGGCGGCCTCTTCTCGGCGGCGTTGTTCTACAAGGACATCCACGACGAGATCTTCACCCGATCAGTGGTGGCGACCGCCGCCTATAACGGCGCCGTCTATCCGGCGGCGATCACCCAGCCGGTCAATGCCGCGCGCGCCGCGGTGGCGGGCGCGGAAGTCCAGCTGGTGAAGGACCGCCTCGATTTCCTGCCCGGGCCGCTCGCCAATCTGGGCGTGTCGCTCAACGCGACCTGGCTCGACGGGCATTTCGACTTCGTGGCGAGCAACGGCTCCACGCGCCGGGTCGGCGCCTTGTTCAACCAGCCGGGCCATATCTACAACGCGACCGTCTTCTACGCGGATGGCCCGTTCAACGCGCGCATGGCGTTCAACCGGATCGGCGCCTCGCCCGTTTCAGTCGACGCGCAATATAGCTGGCGCGACATCTGGGCCGATTCGCGCGACCAGATCGACCTGCAGGCAAGCTATTACGTGACCCCCTGGCTCCAGGTGCTCGGGCAGGTACAGAACCTGACCAACACCGCGTTCGAGGCGCATCTCGGCCCCCATCGCGAACTGCTCCAGACGCGCTATCCGGTCGGACGGAGCGTCTGGTTCGGGATCGTCTTCAAGCCGGGCGGCAAGAAATAGCGCCCGGCAGCGCGAAAAATCGCGGGGGCGACCCGAGCCTGTCACGGTGCCGTATCAATCGCGGCCTAGGATGGCGGGGAACCGTCCACAGGCGAGCGTCTTCCGACCATCATGTCATGGCTTCGTCCGATCGATGCGTGGTTCGCATCGTCCGTCCTCCCGCACGAAACCGAACTGCTCCGCCAGGCGCGGCGCTGGGCCACGGGCGACGACGAGGCGCGCGACCTGGTCCATGAGGCCTATGCCGAGCTGCTCCAGCTGAGCGCTGGGATCATATCGGCAACCCCGCCGCCTATGCCGTGCGCATCATGCGCAACACCGCGCTGCAGCGGATGCGGCGCGCGCGGATCGTGCCGATGCGGCAGTTCGCCGCGCTGGAGGAAGGCGAGCATCCCGATCCAGCGCCCGACAGCTTCGCGGTCGCCGCGGGGCGCGACGCGCTCAAGCGGATGATGATCGCGATCGACGCCCTGCCGCCCGCCTGCCGGCGCGTCGTGCTGCTGCGCAAGTTCGAGGAACTGCCGCCCCGCGCGATCGCCGAGCGCCTGGGCCTGAGCCTATCGACCGTCGAGAAGCACCTTGCGCGGGGCATCCTGCTCCTGTCGCGAGCGCTGCGCGACATGCCCGTCCGGACCGATCCGCCCGGACCGATCGCGGCGAAGGATTCCACCCGCCGCCAGGCCTGACGAAATTTGCGGCAATGGCATGGCGGTTTCGCTTCGGCTAATCATCGGCAAGTGATGGGCACCCGCACGGACACGAGAAAGAAACGTTGACCCGATCGACCGAGCGCCAGGAGCGGATCGAGGCCGAAGCGGCCGACTGGCTTGCCGCGCTTGACGCCGGGCATGCCGATCGGGCCGTGTTCGAACGATGGCGCGCCGCCGACCCGGCCCATGCGCTGGCCTTCATCCGCATGGACCGGGCGTGGCGCGACCTGGACCAGCTGCGCCGCGGCGATCCGGAAAGCGCCGCGCCCGAGACCGCGCCCGGCGTGGCGCCCGATGCCCGCGCGGCGCTGCCCCGACGGGTGGCGCTGAAGGCGGCGCTGGGCGTCGCCGGCGCCGTGGCGACGGGCGGCGGCATCTTCCTGGCGACCCAGGCCGCCGCGCATACCGTGGAGACTGCGATCGGCGAGCGCAGCCGCTTCTATGTCGCGGACCGCACCTGCCTCGACCTCAATACCGGCGGGCGCCTGCGCTGGTGGATGGCGCAGGGCGCGCTCGAGGTGGAGCTGCAGCGGGGCGAACTCGCGCTCGATCTCCCGCCCGGCGCGCGCGCCTGCACGCTGCACGCCGGTGCGGCGCGCTTCCGCCTGGGGGCGGGGCGGTTCAACGTCCGGCTGCGGGCCGGCGGCATCGTCGACCTGGCGACGATCGCGGGCGAGGCCTGGATGCTGCCGCCGCACGGCCGGTCGCAGGAGACGCCGGTGCCCGAGCGGCGCAAGCTCGTCGTCTCGAACGGGGCCGAGCAGGCGCATGCCCTGTCCGAAGGCGATGTGCAGGCGCTATCGGCGTGGCAGGAGGGAGAGATCCTGTTCGACGGCCAACCGCTTGCCGTCGCCGTCGCCGAATATAATCGCTATCTGCCGGTGCCGATCGAACTGGCGCGCGAGGATATCGGGCGCGTCCGGCTGGGCGGACGCTTCCTCACCAACGATCCGACCGAATTCCTGAAGGCGTTGCGCGCCAATTTCGGCATCCGCGCCGACATGCGGCGCGACCGCATCCTCCTGTCGGCCTGACCAGCGCCGGTCAGGCCGCGCTTGCGATGCCGGCGCGCCCGGCCTCGACCTCGAAGCGCGCGATGGTCGACACCGCCGAGCCCGGATCGCGCGCGTCGGCGAGCCCCCGGAACAGCACCTCGGCGCCCTGCTCGCGCAGCTCGACCCGGGCATAGCCGCGGACCTCGTTCTCGGCGAAGCGGATGCCGGGGTTCGCCCGGGCTTCGTCCCGCCAGGCGGGATGGTGATTGAGCGAGGTGATCGAACCGCCGACGAATTCAGCGGCGATCGGCGCGGCGTCCGGTCGATCGGGATGGCGCACATCCGCTGCGGTGAAGGCATGGATGTCCCCGCTCAGTACCACCGGGTTGGGCGTGCCGGCATCCGCCCAGCGGCGATAGATCCGGTCGCGCGCGGCGGGATAGCCCTCCCAGCGATCGGCAGGGTGCACGACCGCGCCCTGTTCCGGATGCGCCGGATCGATCATCGCGAAGGGCACCATCAGCGTCTGCTGCGCGAGCAGGTTCCACCGTGCGCGGGTGGCCCCCAGCGCATCGAGCAGCCAGCGCTCCTGCGCGGCGCCGAGCATGGTGCGGACGGGATCGTGGCGCTGCGGGCAATCGAGCACGCCCGACAGATAGGGGCGGTGCGCCGCGAGCAGCTCGGGCGGCTGGCAGGCGCGCGTGCCGCGATACTGGCGATCGTCGATCACCTGGAACTGGGCGATCCTTCCCCAATCGAGCGTGCGGTACAGGCGCGCATTCGGCCCCGCCGGATGCGCGGCGGCGCGGAGCGGCAGATGCTCCCAATAGGCCTGATAGGCAGCCGCGCGACGCCGGAGGAACGCGGCCGGATCGCCGTTATTCTCGTCGAGCGCGCCGGCATAGTCATTGGCGACCTCATGATCGTCCCAGGTCGATATCCACGGCGCGGCGGCATGCGCCGCCTGCAGCAGCGGATCGAGCTTGTAGGTGGCATAGCGCGCGCGGTAGCCGGCAAGATCGACGGGCTCGGGATTGAGGTGGCGGCGGACACCGCCATCGGCGGGCGCGCCCTCATAGATATAGTCGCCGAGAAAGACGATCAGATCGGGATCCTCGGCGACGACGTGCCGCCAGGCGGCGTAATGACCCGCCTCGTATTTCTGGCAGGAGCCGAAGCAGAAGCGCAGCCGGTCGACCGCCGCGCCGGGCGCAGGGGCGGTCCGCGTCCGCCCGACCGGGCTGGCCACGCCATCGGCAATGAAGCGGTAGAAATAGCCGTGCGCCGGGCGCAGCCCGGCGACCTCGACGTGAATCGCATGGCCGGCGGCGGGATCGGCCACGGCGGTGCCGGCGCGGAGGATCCGGCCGAAGCGTTCGTCCTCGGCCACTTCCCAACGGACCGGGACGCGCTGCGCCGGCATGCCGCCATCGGGATCGAGCGGGCGCGGGGCGAGGCGCGTCCAGATCACCACGCCTTCCGGAGACGGCTCGCCCGAGGCAACGCCGAGCGCGAACGGGCTGTCGCTGCCGAGCAGGATGCCGGCCCGGGCCGATACGGCCAGCAGGGCGGGCGCAGCCACCGCGACCTTCAGCAGGTCTCGACGGCGTGGCTGGAACAGGGGCATCAGGCCGAACTCCCGAGTCGCGATTGGCGGACAGCCCCTTGCCCATCAGGGCTGTTTATGACGCGTTCGCGACAATCCGCCCCTTTGCGCGCGCAACCCGGCGGCGGGCGGGGGCCGGCGGCGGGGCGGGCTAAAGCGCCCGGTTGCCGCGGACCGGGATCGCCGTGGTATATTTCATTTCCGACAGCGTGACGGTCGAGTGGATGTCGATGACGCCGGGCAGCTTGAGGATCCGCTTGAACACGAAATTCTGATACCAATCCATCGACGGCGCGAGCACCTTGATCAGGATATCGCGCTCGCCGAAGATCGAATAGCATTCGAGGATCTCGGGCGTGAGTTCCACCTTGGTGTTGAAATCGGCGCGCTGTTCGTCCGTCAGGGTGCCGATCTTGAGCGTCGCGAAGATGAACAGGCTCGGCCCGAACCTGGTGCGGTCGAGCAGCGCGACCTGCCCGCGGATATAGCCTTCGTCGCGCAGCCGCTGCAGCCGGCGCCAGCAGGGCGATTGCGAAAGCCCTACCTGATCGGCCAGTTCGCTGGTCGACAGCGAACTGTCGCGCTGGACCTGTTCGAGGATCCGCAGGTCGATCGTTGAAAGCTCGTCATCCATCCGGACGGTTTATGCGACAAAATGCAGATGGCAAGAAGATTCATTTCGCCTATCAGCGCATTACCCGATAATCGTTCCGATACCGCTAGCGCTTCCAAGGCACGATATTTCCATCGGCCCCTCCTCCGGACAGCCGAACGCGGTTTTCGCCCGCAGCATAATTAATGCACCAGCCGGCCCCGTCGGCCCGCAATCGGAAAGGAATAACCCGGCGCGATACGCTATACGGTGCGGGGAAGCATGGACAGGTGAATGATGAAGCTGCGGACAAGCCTGCGCGCGCTGGGCGGCATTGCCCTGATCCTGGCCCCCGCGCTTGCCGGCGCGCAGAGCGCCGCACCGCCAAAGGCCCAGGACAGCCCGGTCATGCGCATCCCGGACATCGGCCAGAGCGCGGCGATGTGGCGGGACGACCCCGCCACCGCCCGGCCCGAGCGCGCACCACGGCGATTCGTCGCGCGGCGGACCGGCACCTTCGCCGGCCGCAAGCTGGCCTATTCAGTCGTCGCGGAAGACAGCGTGCTGCGTGACGGCGCGGGCGACGGCGTCGGATCGATCTTCTCCTTCTCCTATATCAAGGAGGCGCCCCGCACCGAACAGCGGCCGGTGATCTTCATCTTCAACGGCGGCCCCGGATCATCCTCGGTGTGGCTGCACATGGGCGTCCTCGGCCCGCGCAAGGTGAGCTTTCGCGACATCCAGCCCGCCCAGGTGCCGCCCTTCCACCTGGTCGACAACCCGGACAGCGTACTGGCGGTCGCCGATCTCGTGTTCATCGACCCGGTCGGCACCGGCTTCAGCCGCTATTGGGGCAAGGGACGGCCGAGCGACTTCTACGGCCGCGAGGAAGATGCCGCCGCCACCGTCCGCTTCATCAATGGCTGGCTGCGCAAGCATGGCCGGTGGAACAGCCCGAAATTCCTGCTCGGCGAAAGCTATGGCACCTATCGCGCCAACCTGGTCGCGCGGCGGCTGATGGGCGGCTTTCTCGACGGCACGCTGAAGGGCGTATCGCTGAACGGGGTGGTGCTGATCGGCGGCAATGGCGGCCTCGCCATGCCCCGGGGCAACGACCAGTTCCTCGTCACCTTCACCACCATGGCCGCGACGGCGTGGTATCACGACCGGGTCGACAAGGCCGGATCGGACTTCGCCGCGTTCATCGCCGAGGCGGGCCGCTTCGCGCGGGAAGAGCTGGTGCCGGCGCTCGATCACTGGGACACGCTGGACAGTGCGGCCCGGGAAGCCGTGGCGCGGCGGCATGCGCGCTTCAGCGGCCTCGGCACGGCCTATCTGCTGTCCAAGGGGCTGCGGGTGATGCCGAGCGACTTCGCCGGCGAACTGCTGCGCGACAAGGGGGTGGCGCTTGGCTTCTACGATTCGCGCTATGTGCTGCCGAGCGCCGGATCGATCGGCGATCCGGTCGCGGACGATCCCGCGATGGGGCAATATTCGGCTGCCTTCATCGGCGCGTTCAACACCTATGTCCGCGACGAACTCGGCGTGACGATCGACGACGATTATGTCGCGATCGACTGGATCAACATCAACCTGCCCTGGGCCTATGGCCCCCGCCAGCCGGGCGCGGCGGCGGAAGCCGACCTGAACAGCGGCGATCCCGGCGGCGACCTGGCGGCGATGATGCGCCGCAACCCGGATCTGCGGCTGATGTCGATCCAGGGCTGGTACGACCTGTTCGGGGCCGTCGGCAGCGCCGATTACGGCATCGCCCAGCGCCATCTGCCGAGCGACCGCGTCACGGCCAGGGCCTATCAGTCCGGCCATATGGCCTATGTCGGCGCCGCGGGCATCGCCATGGCCGCCGACCTCAAGCAATTCATCCTCAAGGCATCGGTACCCGCGCCGCGCTGAATCGCGCCGGGGCGGGCGGGCGCGGGCCGCGCCTGCCTAGCGCGCGCGCACGACGCGGCGCACATCATCGCTGAAGCGCCGGAGGCTGTCCTCGACCGTGTAGAACATGTGCCCGCCGCGGTAGCTGGCGGTCTCGACCCGGTCCCGGGGCAAGCCGGACTGGGCGACGAGATAGTCCATGGCGCCGACCGTGGTCTGCGTGTCGAAATAGCCGTTCGCCACGAACAGCCGCAGCTGCGGATTCTTCTCCATCACCGACTTAAGCTGGCCGACATAGGGCCAGTCGAGAAAGGGCGTCTTGTTCGGTGCCCAATCCCAGCTCGCGAAACTGTCCCCGGCGGGGTTGTCCATCGCATAGGCGCCGATGTCGGGCATCTTGAGGAACGAGCGCAGATGCTCCTGCATCGCCGGATCGAAGCGCGTGAGATAGCCGGCGCTCTTCTGCCCCGCGGGCACGATATAGCGGGCATCGTTGGTGTCGAGCAGCTGGCCCGGAAAGAGCAGGCGCTGATAGGCGGTCTTGCTGACCTTGAGCCGCTGGCGGACGAACTCGGCGGCGGGGAGGCCGGTGAACTGCTCGAGCCGGCGCGCCACCGCCGCGACGCGCTCGGCCGGCGCGGTATCGCCGAGGAACAGGACCGAGAGATATTCCCCCGCGCCATATGCCTTGGCATCGGCCACGAACTGCTCGAGGCTGCGCCCCTGCCGATCGGCCTTGCCGTGATACCAGCCGATCGCGGCCAGCGTCGGCAGCGACACGGCGTAGCTGACGATGTTGTTCGGCCGCTGCGCATATTCGATGATGTTCACCGCCTGGCCCAGCAGGAAGATCCCGGCGACCGGCTGATCGACCTGCTGGAGCTGGTCCGCCACCTCGACCGCCCGCATCGTGCCGTAGCTTTCGCCGACCAGATAGATCGGCGCATCGGGGCGGGCATGGATGCGGCGCCAGGCGAGGATGAGCTGCGCGAGCTGGCGCCCGTCCGCGACATTCGAGAACTGGCTGGCCGGATCGACCCCGGGCAGGGTCCGGCTGTAGCCGGTATTGGCCGGATCGAAGATCACGACATCGGCGACATCGATCGGCGCGTAGACATTGTCGACGACCTGGAAGGTCGCCGGGTCAGCGGCGAGATCATCCGGCACGGCGACGCGCCGCGGCCCGAACGCCCCCATGTGCAGCGGCGTGGACGGGCCGATCGGTCCACCGTTGAAGACGAAGAGCACCGGCCGCTTCGCGCTGTCCGCGACCCGGGCGATATAGGAAGTCGCGACCAGCCGGGCGACGGGCTTGCCCGCAGGATCGCTGACCTCGATCGGCTCGACGACCGACCGATAGGACGTGCGGACCCCGCCGAACACGCCCTTGTGCTCCGCCACGACGGGCGCGGCGAGCTCTACGGCCCCGACCGGCGTCGTGGCCCGCGCGGCCATGGGCGACAGGGCGAGCGCGACGATCGGGAGGAGGCGCGAGAGACGCATGGCGGCAGTCCTTCTTCTAGCCGGCAGCAGGGGCGGCGCGATCCATGCGATACAGGCGCTCGGCGACCGCCAGATCCTGCACGATATGGCCGAGCGACTTGTAGAGCGTGATCTGGTCGGGGGCGGTCCGCCCCGGGACGCGGCGGAGGATCACGTCGCCGATCTCCGCGACGATATGGTCGTCATCGATCAGCCCCTGCGCCCGGGCAGCGATGAACTCCGCGCCGGCGGCCAGCACCGACCGGCGGCTGTCGGCGACATAGCGGCTGGCGACCACCAGCGCAGTATCCACCTCGACCGCGCCGGCATGGCTCGATCCGACGACATTGACATGCGTGCCGGGGCGGACCCAGGCGCCCTGCAGGATCGGCACGGGCGAACTCGTCACGGTGCAGATGATATCCGCGTCCGCCACGGCCTCGGCCGCATCGTCGACCGGCTCGATCGCAAGCCCGGTTTCGGCCGACAGGCGCCCGGCAAAGGTGCGTGCGGCGGCAATCGAGCGCCCCCAGACGGTGACGTGGGCCAGCGGACGGACGAGCGAGATTGCATGGAGATGGGATTCCGCCTGCAGGCCGCAGCCCAGGAGCGCGAGCCGCGTCGCCTCCGGTCGCGCCATCAGGTCAGTCGCGACCGCGCTGGCGGCGGCCGTGCGGAGCTCGGTGATGGTGTCGGCATCGGCGATGCAGGCAAGCGTGCCGAGCGGCCGTTCGAACAGCAGCACGACGCCGCGGTGCCGCGCCCGCCCGGGCCGGGCCGGATCCTCGAACACCGTCACGATCTTCGCGCCGAAGCCGGGCGAGGTCTCCAGCCAGCCGGGCATGACACCGAGCAGCCCGCCGCCCGGCACGCGCTCGATCGTGCGCAGCGGCTGATCGGCGCCGCTGGCCGAGAAATCCGCCATCGCCGTCCGCACGACCTCGATGCAATCGGCATGGCTGATCGTGCGACGGATCATGGCAGCGTCGTAGAAGCGGGGATTCTCGCTCATGCCGCCGCCCTTCCCGCGCCCCGCCGGGCCCGGACCAGATAGAAGATCGCCCCGACCGCGAACCAGCCGAGCACCAGCAGATAGGGTCGCCCGTCCGCCTCGATCCCGACGATGATGATGCCGATGGCGCAGACGACCGCGGCCCACCCGACCGCGATGACGGTGCGCGGCTTGAACCGGAGCCCGGCCCCCTGCGCGATCGGCCCGCCGCCACGCGCGAGCCGGATGGCGCATAGCGAGCAGGCGAGATATTTCAGCATGGTCGGGATATTCACCGCCAGCAGCAGGAACACCAGGCTGTTGGGCAGGAACAGCCCCGCCAGAGCGAAGGCATAGCAGACCAGGATCGCGCGGTGCGGCGTCCCGAAACGCGGATGGACCGCCGCCAGCACCGCCGGCAGGGCGCCCGCCCGCCCCATCGCGAACAGGCTGCGCGAAAAGGTGAGCGCAGTGGCGTTCATCGTCTTCAGGATCGACACGGTGGCCGCGCCGACGATGATCGGCAGCGCCCAGCGGCCGAGCGGGACCCGTGCGGCTTCGAGCAGGGGGGCCGTGCTCCGTGCGAGCGCCGCCGGCCCGACCAGGCCGAGCGCCGTCGCGGCGACGGCGGCGTAGACGATCGCGGTGAGCAGGATCGCGAGCAGGATGCCGAGGGGGATGGTTCGCTTGGGATCGCGCACCTCCTCGCCGATCTCGACCGCGGATTCGATGCCGAGGAACAGGCTGATCATCAGCGGGATGCCGGCGAGAATGGCGCCCGTGCCGGCGTCGAAGGGCGACCCCATGACCGTCGCGCTGACATGCGGGACGCCCGCGATCACGAACAGCGCCAGCACCGCGATCAGCACCGCCATCAGCAGCGACTGGGCCTGTGCCGCGACATGCACGCCGAAGAAGTTGAGCGCGAAGACCGCGGTGATCGCCAGCGCCATCACCGGCTTCGCCGGAATCGCGACCGCCATGCCGAGATAATTGGTGAGTACCTGGGCGAGCACGACCATGGCCCCGACATTGCTCAGGATGCGCATCCACGCGATCGCGAAGCCGACAAAGGGGCTCAGGAACCGGCGCGGCCATTCATAGGATGCCCCCGACACGGGCAGTGCCGATGCGAGCCAGGCATAGACGGTGGCGAACAGGACCATCGGCACCGCCGACAGCGCGATCGCGATCAGCATCCCCGAACCGGCGACCTGGGCCGCGGGCTGCAGCACCGAGAAGATCGAGACGCCGATCGCGGTTCCCGCACCGAACATCACGACGCCGGTCAGGCCCACGCTCTTGCGGAGTTCGCCCGCGCCCATCGGCTGTTCCTCAGTCAAGATAATGATCGTCCAGGCCATGGGGTCCGAAAGCGGCCTTGGGGGCCGTCTCGGCGGGATCGCCCGGCACGGGCACGGCTGCCGTCACCTTCGGCGGCGCCGCGAAGGGCGCGATGCTCAGCGCCTGGTAGATCTCCGACGGGAAATAGACCGCGCCGTCATGCATCACCATGCGCGGCCGCTTGATCGCCGCGATATCCCGGGTGGGGTCGCCGGCGACCAGCACCAGATCAGCGATCTTGCCGCGCTCGATCGTGCCACGTTCGGCGGTATCGCCGAGATATTCGGCCGGGCTCAGCGTCGCGAGCCGCAACGCCGCGGCCGGCGCGATGCCGGCCCCGACATAGAGTTCGATCTCGCGCTGCAGGGTGAAGCCGGTCCCGTCATCGGTGCCGGGGAGCAGGCGGATGCCCTCCCCGTCAAGCAGCTTGATCGTGGCGAGCAGCCTGGCGAAGGCGTCGCGATAGCGCTGGTCGTCCGCCGCATCCTTGAGCGGCACATAGGTGCGCTTGCGAAAGCGCTGGAACCCGACCGGCATGTGATCGAGCACCCCGGCAAAGGTGGCTGGCTCTTCGCCCGCGCGGCTGAGCATCAGCATTTCGAGAATGACCGCCGTCGTATCGAGCGACGTGCCGTGGGCCTTCATCAGCTGCACCGTCCGGCGCACCCGATCCGACGTCAGGTCGAGATCGGCCGCGCGCGCCATGGCCGTCAGCCGCAACGGCGTGCGCGTATCCTCCCCGGGCTGGAGCACCCAGCCGAGCATGAGCTGGTTGATATGCGCGATCGTATCATAGCCGTCCGCGATCACCCGGTCCGGGCTGTCGAAGGCGGGCACATGGCCGGTAACGCCGAGGCCGAGCCGGTGCGCTTCGGCCGCGACGGGCTTCACCCAGTCCGGGTTGAAGGAATTGTAGATCTTGATTTCGTGATAGCCGCGATCGGCATACCAGCGGACCGCCTCGATCGCCTTGTCCAGGCTGTCGGGAATGATGCCGTTGCGGGCCGAAAAGGGGCTGCGCCCTTCGATGAAGCCATCCGCCGCGATATAGGGACCGGCGATCTCGCCCGACTGGAGCCGGGGCAGCAGATCGAGCAGGAAATCATTCTTGTTGCCCATGTCCCGCGTGCGGGTGACGCCGGCCGCGAGGTAATAGAGGCCGGATTCGAGCGAGGTGTGCGAATGCATGTCGGCGAGCCCGGGGTAGAGCGTCCCCCCCTCGCCATCGATCGCCACCTCGTCGGCGGGCGCCGGCTTGCCGTCATCGGCCAGCACCTGGGTGATGCGCTCGCGCATCGTGACCACGGTCGACAGCGGCCCGAGCGTGCCGGTGCGCGGATCGAAGATCCGCACGTTGCGGATCCGCACCGGCGCATCATAGCGATGCGCGACCCTGGCGCTGATCGCGCGGATCCGCTCGAGCTCGAGCGTCGCGCCGAGCTTCAGGAGGCCCGGCGCCTCCGCCTCGAAGCCGGCGCGGACGGCGGTCTCGGTGGCGCTGAAGGTCGCGAACAGGCGACGCTGCCGGTCAAGCATCAGATAATCGGGCGCGAGCTGGACGCCTTCCAGCCGGAAGACCGTGACCGGGGTGCCGCGCACGATCATGTCGCGCACCTTCGTGATCGTCAGGCGGCCGCCGGGCAGCGTCGCGACGCTGCCGCCCTGCGCCGCGAGCGCCGCACGAGCATAGACGCCGAGCGCCCAGGGACTGTCGTCATTGACGATGTACAGGCCCGGCCGGGCCGCCGGGACGTCGCCGCGGTCCGCCTGGCTGCTCCAGCTCGCGCGGCCCCGCGACCAGGCGAAGCGCTCGGAGACGGGGCCGCCCATCAGCGACGTGCCGCTGATCTTCCATGCGACCGGCATCCCGCCGGGCCCGAGCACGATGTCCTCGCGATGCTTCGGCCCGCGGCCATTATCGTCGACGCGATAGTCGACGACGATATGGTTGCCCTCGGTGGTGGCGACGACGGAGCCGACCACCTCGCCGTTCGCGACGATCGACAGTGTCTCGGGCGCTGCCGCACGGGCGGGGGCGGTGGCGGCAAGCGCAGCCCCGAGCGCGAGCATGGCCCTGGTGAGCGGGAGCATCGGCACTTCCTTCAGATCTTGCAGGCTGAATCGGGTACGCCCGGCACGCGCTGCCATTGCCATGCCTGGACCGTCTCGCCGCGCGGCAGATAGGTCAGCGGGAACGTCCGCCCGTTGCGGCGGATGCTGAGCTCGAGCAGCTGGGTCTGGTTGCCCTGGATGCCGTCCTGCGGCACCGGCTTCACGATCTCGTCGCCATCGCGCAGGCCGGCCCTTGCGGCCGCCGATCCGGCGACCAGGCCGCGCACGATCCGCTTCGGCTCGGCCAGGACCGCCGTGTCGAAGCCAAGCTCGTAACGGCGCAGCGCCTTGCTCGTCCGCCGGAAGCAGGGGCCGAAGGCGGACGATGACGGCACCGGCATCCGGCCGCCGAGAAAGGCCCGGAAATCCCCGACCGCCCCCTCGCCCAGCTCCTGGCGCAACAGCGCCTCCCAATCGGCATTGCCGGTCGTCCTGCCCGCCTTTTCCAGCGCCAGCATCGCCAGCATCAGATCGTCGAGCCGGCGCTTGCCGCCCGAGGCATGGCGCACCGCCTCGTCGACCGTGGCGAAATAGAGCATGCCGCGATCATAAGGCAGCGTGCGCACGCGCGTGTCAGCCCAGAAGCGCTTGGGCACCTCGGCGTTCGGCACCGTCGCCATGATGCTGGTGTAGTAGCGCGCCGCGGTGCCGTTCAGATCGTCGAGAAAGGCATCCGGGGTGATCAGGCCGAAGCGCATCGCCAGCCGCCCGGCATAGAATACCGCCAGCCCCTCGCCGAACCAGGAGGATTCGAGGCCGGCGGGCTGCTCGATATAGGGCTGGAACGTATGGAACATCTCATGCGCGAGCGTGATCCTGATCTTCGCCACGCCCCCGTCCGACTTGCCGAAGGTGGTGACGAAGGAATGATAGAGGCCGACCCCGCCCCCGGCATTGATCGGGTTGTAGCGCAGGAACACCCCATAGGGCGGCGGCGCCTCCTGGCCGAAAAAGCCGGCATAATGGGTGTAGAGATTGCCCGTCCAGCCGAGCAGCGCCGCCGCGTCGAAATCCGGCCTGCCCTGCCACGCGCCGAAAAAGCCGGTCGCGGGCACGCGATCGGGATAGGTGCCGATCCTGCCGGCCATGTAGAAGGTCATGCGCACCTCCGCCGGCGAGAGCGGCGCGGGCGCCGTCACATGCCCCTCGCCGAAGCTGCTGACGCCCCGCGCGCCGGCCGGCAGCGCCCGCAGGTCCCAGTCGACGCTCATGCGATAGCGGGCCGGACCGGGCGGCAGCATGAGGAAGACATGGCCCGCCGCCGACACGCCGCCGCCATCATTGGTGAAGGCGAAAGGCGGCGCCGGGCCGCGCGGCGGCAGCGTCGCGTTGGCCGGCACGGTGTAATGGACCGTCAGGGGGCCCGCCACGGCGCGGTCGGCGATCCACAGGCGGGCCGGCCCGCCCGTCTCGGCATCGCGGGCCGCCTCGGTCGCGCCGTCCCTATCGCGGGCGACAAGCGCGAGCGGCCCCTGCGCATCGCTGGCGGTGACGTCAGCCAGGGTGGTCGCCACGCTATCGGTATTGCTCGACACGAGCGGCAGGCCGAGCAGCGGCGCGCCGGCCGCCGCCGTGACGCGATCGAAGCGCAGCGTGACCGCAACGGTATCGATCGAATCGCCGCCCGGCACGGGCCGGGGCGCCAGTTCCACCGCCAGCGCCGTCGACGGTGGCGCGACGGGAGCCTGCGCGACGGCGGGAGCCGATATCGCGGCCACCGCGGATGCGATCGCCGCCCATTTCCCGAACTGCATCAGAGATACCCTTTCATGCCGACGATGGACGGGTGGCCGTATCCCAACAAGAGGATGCCGCCCGCGATATCCGGCCGACGATCGCCGCCGTCACCACGTCGCCGAAGCCGCGTGGCGACGGGCGGAACCGAGGCCAGCCGGGGCTGGCGCCGGTTCCGCCATGCCATGCCTCAGAAGTTCCGCGCGACGGTCATCCCGAAAGTCCGCGGCAGGATGAACAGCGCCGTCGGCACGCTCGTGCCGTTGCGGTTCTGCGCAACCGTGACGCCGCGCTCGTCGCCGACATTGCGGATATAGAGGGTGAGCGACCAATCCTTGTCGTAGATCAGCCCCGCCCGGAGATCGACGACCGAGTAGCCGGGGATCAGCATGCGCGGGCCGGAACCGTTGATCGACACGAACTGGCCGGCGCGATCACCGATATGGGTGAAGGTGCCGCCGGCCGAGGCCTGCAGCCGATCGGAGAGATCGAACCGCTGGTCCGCCCCGATGGTCGTCGTGAACTTGGCCGAATAGGGCAGGCGATCGCCGGCGTTGCCGACGAGCCCGTCCGTCAGGCTCGGGAGCTTCTGCGTCAGCTTGGTATCGGTGACGGTGAAGTTGCCGTCGACCGTCATGCCGTGCCAGGGCGTGAGCGTCGCCGCGAATTCCCAGCCGCGGCTGCGCGCCTTGCCGCCATTGGTGAGGAAGGTCATCTGCGACGGGGAGGTGCCCTGGATCTGGATGTCCTTCCAGTTGATCTGGAAGAGCGCGGTGTCGATCGTCAGCAGGCCGGGCACGACATGGCCCTTGAAGCCGACTTCGTAGTTCACGACCCGGTCGGGACCGAAGGTCGGGTTGGTGGGGCTTTCGAGGTTGGGGCCGCCGGGGCGATAGCCGCTGGCCACGCGGACATAGGCGAGCATGTCCTTGCCGAGACGATAGCTCGGCGACACCAGCCAGGTGAAGGCATGATCCTTCGATGCCGCGGTCTGGGTGACATTGGCCCCGAACAGCGGGATGGCGGGCCCGTCATTGTTATAGACGATGCTCGAGCGCTGCTTGTTGGAGGCGTAGCGCCCGCCGACCTGGATATCGAGCTTGTCCGTCGCGTGCAGGGTGGCATCGGCGAAGCCGGCATATTCGCGATAGGAGCCGGGGCCCTTGGCGGCATAGGGCGTCGCGATCAGGCTGCCGCTCGGATTGTAGAGCAGCAGCGTCTGGTCCGTGCTGGCGTTTTCGACGGTGTAGAAGCCGCCGACCAGCCAGTCGACCACCGGCCCCTGTGCCGAAAGGCGCAGTTCCTGCGAGAATTTGTGGGTGTGATCGGCGTTGCCGATGGTCACCGAAGAGCCCGCCGGCGCAACCGTGGTGCCGTAGGAGAAGGGCAACTGGAACAGGCGGAGGAAGACCGAGGTGACATCGTTCGAGATGATATTGTCGGCGCGGCTCCAGGCGCTGATCGAGGTGAGCTTCACGCCGCCGAGATCGAGCTGCGCCTTGGCCGAATAGAGCTGGTATTTCGAGTTGTTGTAGGAATCGAGCGCCCGGAGCGTCAGGTCCCCGTACACTGGCTCATAGGTGGTCGGCGCCGAGGCCGCACCCGCCGCGCCGAGGCTGCAGGCCTTGCAGATCGGAACCCCGCCGGACGTGATGGCAAGGTCACTGTTGACCGCATCCTGCTTCTGGTTGAGCGCCGAGACCAGGATCGAGAAGCTGTCGGTCGGCTTGAACAGGGCCGCGCCGCGGAAACCCCATGCCTCGCGGGTATTCACGTTCTTCGCGCTCTTCGCCAGCGGGTGGACGTTGCGCAGATAGGCGGCGTCGTCGCGATAGAAGCCGCTGCCGCTCACGGCCAGGGTATCGGTAATCGGGATGTTGATCGACCCGCGCGCCGCCCAGCCGGTGCCGCCGCCATCGACCGCGGTGCCGCCAAGCTCGAGCCGCCCGGAAAGCTCCCGGGTATCGGGCTCGCGCAGCACATATTTGATCAGCCCGCCGAGGCTGGCCGCGCCGTAGAGCGTGCCCTGCGGCCCGCGCAGCACTTCGATCCGGCTGAGCGCGCTGGCGTCGAAATCCGGGATCGGAGGCTGGCCGGCATTGGTCGTGCCGCCGAACTGAACGTCATCGACGAGGATCGCGACCGTCGGGCTGGTGGCGCCACCGGTCGTGATGCCGCGCAGCGAAAGCCCCGACACGCGCTGGCCGGAGAACTGAAGGCCCGGCACGCGATCGAAATAGTCCGAGACGCGGTTGAAGTTCTGCGTGGTCAGCGCCTCGGCGCTGATCGCCGTGATCGCAACCGGAACATCCAGCAGCCGCTGTTCGCGCTTCTGGGCGGTGACGACGATATCGTCATTGCCCTCCGGCGCCGCCGGATCCTGCTGCTCGACGCTCGCGGGCGCGCCGCTCGCCGCCGCGGTGGAAACCTGCGCGAGCGCCGGGCTCGCGGCAGTCATCGCCGTGAGTGCCGTCGACAGTAACATAGCCCGAGTAAATCGCTTCATGATGTCTCCTCCCAATCCCTTGAGCCCCGAAGCATCGCGGTGCGATTTCGAGACCCCCCTTGCCCGACGGCATCCATTCCCCGCCGCTCGACCGCGGCGATATGTGCTGGGCGTCGCCTCCGCCGCTTTGACGGGCGACACCATTCTTCACGCTTCGCGCCCGAAGAGCAGTTCCATCCCGGGCTGCTCGACGAACCCGCCCGACCGTCACAATTGCGTCTCGGTCCGACGATAAGGAGGATCGTAGTTGCGGGACCTCGCCACTATTATTCGGAATTGCGGTCGCCGGGCCGTTATCTGCATAAATTTGCCCGGCTGGCAGCGATGTCCGGCTGAGCGAACCTGCGCCGCCACCCGGCCATCGGCCCGACTGCCATGAGCCGAATCGCCGCCGCCGCGCACCGCGCACCGAGCAGCGCGACAGGGCGGCGACGGCATGCGCACCGGCCACCGGTCAGACGCTTGCCGTTGCGCTCTTCGGCGGCGTGGCGGCGGCTGTGATCGCGGCGGGATAGCTGCGCAGCCCCTCCGCCAGGGCATCGAGACCGATCCGCAGATTGTCGAGATGCTGCGCAAAGCCGATGCGGACATGGCCGGGCGCGCCGAAATAATCGCCGGGGGCGACGATGACGCCGCTTCGCTCCAGCAACCAGGTGCAAAAGGCCTCGCTGTCATCGATCTGCAGGAGCCGGGGAAACATGATGCACCCGGCCTCGGGCAGCACACCGCCGACGAGGCCGGCGCGCTTCTGCTCGTCGAGCCATGCCGCCATCAGCGGGCGCGCGCGCTCGATGATGCCGTTCGAATAGGCGACAAAGGGCGCCGGATCATGCAGCACATGCGCACCGACCGCGTGCGACAGGGTCGAAATGCCGAATTCCAGCTTGCCGCTGACGTCGCGCGCCAGGCCGAGCACCTGGGACGACCCGACGATCCAGCCGCAGCGCAGCGACCCGAGGCCGAAGATCTTGGTGAGGCTCGAAATGCTGACCAGATTCGGCGACAGCGCCGCCGCCGCGCAGGGGCGGACCGCGGCGTCCGCGTAATCGCCATAGACCTCGTCGACGATGACATACACGCCGCGCCGCTCGGCAATCGCGGCGAGCGCGCGCAGCACGTCATAATCGAGCGCCATCCCCGACGGATTATGCAGGTTGGACAGCACGATCATGCGGGTGCGCGGCTGGATGAGGCCCTCGATCTGGTCCAGATCGAGCGTGAAGCGCTCGGTCGTCCGGTCGAAGGTGCCGACCTCGAGTCCGTGGCTCTCGGCGAGATCGCGAAACAGGTCGAAGCCGGGCGATTCGACGAGAACATGGTCGCCCGGCCGCGCCAGCGCACGATAGAGAATCGACAGGCCGCCCGTCGCACCCGTCGTGCCGAGCACATGGTCGCGCGGCACGCCGTAGCGCTCCGCGAGCATATCGAGGACAAAGGGATTCCCGCCCCCGAAGGCGCTGGTGTAGAAAGGCGTCAGCTTGCCGCCAAAGGCGCCCGCGACGGTTTCGCGCAGCAATTCCGTCGGCTCCGGAACCGAGCTGTCGAAAAAGGTGACTGCCTGGCGCTGCCGCCCCTGGGCCATGCCGATGGCCCATCGCACCCATTGCCCGTAGCTCTGCTGCCCCGCCTTGACCAACGCCGTGTCCACAAAGTCATTCCCTCAATTTCAGCGGAAATTTACGGGATTGCCGAGCATTTATTATTCGTTGTTCCACAGCCCGCCCCGATCGCCGCATAAATAAGCTCGGCAGGGGGCCAAAGCTGGCGAGAAAATCCGGCCGCGCCGCGCGACGGCGGGCAGGCCGGCCCCGACCCGGCGGCGGGTCGGGGGTGCGGGAACGCGAATGGCGGTGGCCGCCCCGATCGGGCGACCGTGCTGCGGATCCTAGTTCAGACGGGCGGCGCGGCGCGAGGGCCGGTGCTGGCCGGGCCCAAGTTGCTGCCGCATCAGCGCATGAATAGCCTGGTCGAGATGAACGCCGACCATGGGGAGCCGAAGATCGTCAGCGACCGCGAGCGACTGGTTGAGCGCCGCAAGCAGGTCGATCATTGCCAGATTTCGCGACTCGTCGACTCGCACTGGATTCCGCCTTGGCTGAACTGGCATCGTGTTCATCCCCCTTCGCACCTGTCATCGACGTGTAGAACAAGCGTCGCCGGGTCAAATAGTTGCCGCCGCATCGGAGATAATAATGTTCTTTTTCGCCTGACGCCCGTATCTGACGGATATGCCGGGGGCGAACACCGACCTGCTTGAAACACTGAGCGAACGCGAGCGCCAGTGCCTTCGCCTGGTGTTCGAGCGCCTTCGCCCCAAGGAGATCGGGCGCGAGCTCGGCATTTCCCACCATACGGTCAACGGGCATTTGCAGCAGGCGATGCGCAAACTCGGCGCTTCCAGCAGCATCGAGGCGGCCCGTCAGCTGCACGAGGCGTCCGGATCGACCGCCGAAAGCATAACCGGTTACGTTTTCGGGGTCGAATCCACCGGCGATCCGGCCATGCTTCCCGTGTCGAAGCAGGGAGGCTCGGATGCCGGTCGTGTGCAGGACAGTATGGCTGGCGGGTTATGGGGGCGTGGCGCCATGCCGTTTCCCCCGTCGTCACCGCGGTTTCGATGGCCCCTTCCCGTGCGGGGGGAGATTCGGAATGACCTGACGCCGGTCGAACGGCTTTTCTGGATCGCGGCGGGCATCGTCGCCGTCGCGATCATCGGCTTCATGGGCGCGGCAGCCGTCGAATCGATTCAACGCACGCTGCAGGCGGCTACCTACCACATCAACTGATTGCCCCATCCGGGCAACGCAACGGAACGCGGGCATCGGCCCGCGCGAAAGGGAAAATCATGCGCAAGGCACGTGTTGCCGCCGTGACGGCGGTGAAGCAAGAATTCCTGACGGCCGAACAGGCCCAGGACGACGCGACGATCAGCGCCGCGCGGTGCGTGGCGACGATGCTGGAGGCCCGGCGCGATGCCAACCTTCCGCTCAATACCGGGATCGAGGCGCTCGCCGAGATGTCCCGCGCCGTGACGCTCTCGCTCGAGGCGCGGGCCTGCATCATCCGGGCGCATCCGATGCTGGCTGCACTGCCCGGCCAGATCGGCATCACCGGCTATGGCGATGGCCTCCCCTGCCCGCCGGTCGACGCGCCGAGCGGCGAGGATCGCGCACCGCTGCGGGCAGTCGCCTGAACGTGGCCTCAAGGGATTGACCGGGAGCAAAGCGCGTGGCGTCATCTGGCAATGCTTCACCTGGCTATCTTCTATACGCTTTTCTCGCTGACCTGCTGTTACGCCCTGGTGCGTGGTGGAGACCCGGAAAGGCTTATAGCCGGGATCATGATCCTGGGGGTGGCGCTCACGCCGATCGTGGTCAATCCCGCCTCGCGCCGCTTCTATGGTATGGAGGCGGGGCTGCTTACGCTGGATATCCTGATCCTGCTCGCCTTTGTCGCGATAGCGCTCAGGGCCAACCGCTTCTGGCCCATGGGAATCGTGGTCTTCCACAGCATGTCGGTGGTTGGGCATCTCCTGAAACTGGGCGACCCGCGGCTTATCCGGACCGCTTATCTGGTGATGCTGGCATTGTGGATCTACCCGCAGATGCTGCTGCTGGTGCTCGGCACCTGGCGGCACCGGGCTCGCTGGATCGCAACCGGAGCAGATCGCTCCTGGTCGACCTCCTCGCGCCCGTCGGCGGCAGCGCGGCTTCCGTCTGGGCCGAACGGCTGACGGCCGAGTTCGGAACCCTGGCGGCGGTGCTGTCGGCACGGCGCCACCGGCTCCTGCGCCTGCTCGACAATTGCGAACCCGCCGTCTCGTGCATCGACGCCAACCGGCGGGTGATGCGCCATGCCCTGCTACAGCGCGTGGCCGACCGCCCGGTGATCGCAACCGACCGCAAGCTCTGCGATTATCTCTGGTTCACCATGGCGCATCAGCCGGTCGAGACGGTCCGCTGCCTGTTTCTCGGCCCGACCCACCGGCTGATACGGGACGAACTGCTGTCGACCGGCACGAGCACCGAGGCGCTGATCGCGCCCCGCGAGGTGATCCACCGCGCCCTCGAGCTTGGCGCTACCGGCCTCATCCTCGCCCATAACCATCCTTCGGGCTACCCGACGCCGAGCGAGGCCGATGTCGCGATCACGACCGCGCTCGCGCGGGCGGCGACACCGCTCGGCATCACGCTTCACGATCATGTCATTCTCGGTTCGCATGGATATGCGAGCTTCCGCAATCAGGGACTTATCTGAAATGTCACATTTTGGCCGGCAGGCGAAGGCACCCAGAATCCTTGAACTCAGCCGGCATCCGGGCGGGGCGGACGCGGGCGCGTGGCAGGCGGATCATGCCGTGGCGGGCCCCCCGCTCCCGACCGACCCGGCGGGATCGGACGCCTGGCGGCAGGGCGCGGAGCGCGCCATCGCCGTGTATCGCACGCGCCGCCGCCGCGACCAGGCCTTCGGCGAGGATGCGGATCTGTTCAACGACCCGGCCTGGGATATCCTGCTCGACCTGTTCCATGCCGAAGCCAGCGCTTCGCGGGTGTCGATCACCGACGCGGCCAGCGCGCCGAACATTCCGCTTTCCACCGGCCTGCGCATGATCAGGCTGCTGGAGCAGCGCGGCATGATCGAACGACGCGGCGATCCGTTCGACGGGCGGCGCTCCTATCTCCAGCTGACCGCCAAGGCGCGCGACGCGATGTTTGCATCGCTGGCGAGCAGCTGACGAATATTCGCCTTGATTTCGATCAGTACATTCCAGTTCAGTCTGCGGAACGATTCATGCCGCCCCCTGTTCGATGTCGCGTCAGCAGGGAGATTGACCATGGCCAATATGAAACAGGATGCGATCGCGCTGCTCAAGGCGGACCACCGCACCGTCGAAGCGCTGTTCGAGCAGTTCGAAAACGCATCGGGCGACGGGCGGAAGCGCAAGATTGCCCAGCAGATTTGCCTCGAATTGACCGTCCACGCCAAGATCGAGGAGGAGATTTTCTATCCGGCCTGCGAGGGCAAGATCGAAGAAGACCTGCTCAAGGAGGCCTATGTCGAGCATGACGGCGCCAAGGTACTGATCGCCGAGATCGAGGCTGGCGGACCCGACGACGAATATTACGACGCCAAGGTGAAGGTGCTCTCCGAGCAGATCGAACACCATGTCGAAGAGGAAGAGAAGCGCATGGAAGGCATGTTCTCCCAGGCGCGCAAGGCCGGCCTAGACATGGACGCCCTCGGCGATCAACTGCTTGCGCGAAAGGAAGAGCTGATCGCTACCTACAAGGCGAGCGGACTGCCCAAACCCGAGACGACGACATTCGTCGACGCGCAGGTCTGATCGCGACGGGCAGGCGCCCGCATCGCGGCGGACCGTCTCCCGGTGCACCGAGCGCGTTCCGCCCGATCCCGTCCCGCTGGTGTCACTCCTGGCGGGGCGGGTTTGTTAAAGCCGATTGCGACGGATGAAGCTGGCTGACTGGATCGGGGGCGGCTGGTTCGTGCGCGTGGCGACGCCGGGCTGCAGAACGATGCAGGCGGCCCGAGGCGCCGTCTTCGCTGGGGTCGATCCGATCCCTTGGCAGCGAGCTCGGTGCCGTGCGCCGGCACCATCCACCGACGAGGATCTGACCGGAACCGGGTGCTGCCGATGACGTGCGGGACGCCGTGGCCCAGGCCGAGGCGATGACGGTCACATAAGGAACCACCCTTCCTCCCAGGCGCTTTGCACAGGGCTCCGACCCCGGGCCGCGACGCAGACGCGCGTGCAACCGGGGCCATCGGCCCGCCATGGACAGGAGACCGCGTGAGACAGGCGACCAGCGCGAGGAAAGCGGCCACCGCCGCCGTCAGCCCCTTCGTTCTCGAATTGCAGGCGGCCTTGCGGGACGGGACGACGACGGCCATCGCCGGCTTCGCGCTCGGCAACCTGTCCGTCGACGTGCGTCGCTCGACGGACGACGTCTGGGCGATCGTCCGGCGCGCGGGCAAGGGCGGGGTGGCGCTCCGCGTCGCGCACGCACCGGGCGGCGTGAAGGCGCGCGTGCTTCGCAGCGGCAGCGGAGAGGCCTTGCGGCTCGTGCTGGAAAGCGTGCTGGGACGCCACGACGTGGTGTTCCGCACCGACGGCAGCGACCTCCATCGCCTGAGAACCACCGTCACCCTGACCCCGGCCGCACCGATCCTGGTGCCGTTCTTCCCGCGCGACCTGTATCCGCTCGACGCGCAGGACGACCCGATGAATGCCGGCGGCCATGTCGAGGCGGCGCAGCGCGGCGTGAACAGCGGCCTGCTCTACCTGCACATGGCTGAGCCGGCCTTCGGCAGCCTGCTCTATTTCCAGCAACTGACGTCACTCAACGACTATTATCGCGCGACGAAGACGAAGCCGGATGGCGCCGTAGGCGGCGAATGGCCTGAACTCGGCTATCTGCCACCCACCCCGCCGCAGAGCGGCACGCCACCGACCGAACCATTGCCGGCCGGACAGGCGGTGACGCTCTCCGACACCATCATGGTCTTCCGCGACGCGCCGGCGGCCGACGAACGGGAATCGGCCCGGCTTTTCATCCAGATGCTCGGCGCAGCCTATACCGCGCTCGATCGGCCGCGGACGAAGTATCGCGACTGGGTGGGCCGCGCCGAGCGGACGCTGGCCGATCTGGAGCGCTCTCCCAAGGCGACGGTGCGCCACTATGGCCATGTCTACGCCCACCCCTATACCGACGCGGAATATCCCGACAGCATGGTCCAGCTGTCGCTGCTCGCCGCCATGCGGCGATACGGCGCGTGGCGGGCAAAGCCGGCGAAACTCGATGCCAGCTTCGCGCAGGGTCTGGAGCGGTTCTACGATCCGAAGCTGGGCGCGATCAGGCGCTACCTCCCTAATGTCGGCGACGACAAGGACGCGGATGCGGTCGACTCCTGGTATCTCTACCATCCGATGATGAACCTCGCGCGCCTCGCGCTGGATGGCGACCGGGACGCACATGCGCTGTTCCTGAAGTCGGTCGATTTCGGCATCAGGGCCGCCCGGCACTTCAAGTACAAGTGGCCGATCCAGTACAAGGTCACCGACTTCTCGGTGATCACGAAAGTCGCCGGCGCCGACCAGCGCGGCCAGACGGACGTGGGCGGCATCTATGCCTGGGTCATGCTCCAAGCTTATGAAATGACGCGGGACGAGCGGTTCCTGCACGAGGCGCAGGCCGCGATCGACGCGGCGGAGGGCATGCGTTTCAACCTCAACTATCAGGCAAATCTGACGGCATGGGGCGCGGCAGCGTGCCTGCGGCTGTGGCGTATCACGAACGCCGAACGCTATCGCGAGCAGAGCTATGTCTATATCGCGAGCTTCTTCCACAACAGCGCGATCTGGGAGTCCGAGATCGGGTTCGCCGACCGCTATCGCAACTTCCTTGGCGTTACCTGCCTGCAGGACGCGCCGTACATGGCGATCTACGAGTGCTTCGACTCCTTTGCTGCCTTCGAATGCTATCTTCGGGACAGCGGCCCCGAACTGGAACCGGCGGCGCGCATGCTGATCAGCGAATATTGCAAATACGCGCTCGACCGAGCCTGGTTCTATTATCCCGACGCGTTGCCGAAGGAGATGCTCGCGACCGAGATCCGCAACGGCCATATCGATCGCAGCCTCTCCTTTCCGCTGGAGGATCTCTATGTCGACGGGCAGCCGGCCGGCCAGGTCGGCCAGGAAATCTACGGGGCCGGGGCCGCGTTCGTCTTTGCCACCAGGGCATTCCACACCGTGGACGGCGCCCCTTTCAGGCTGTTCTGCGACCATTTCATCATGGCGACGGAACGGACCGGCGATCGCGCGCTGAGCCTCAGCCTTGACGGTGGCGAGACCTGTACCGCTGGGCTGAGCCTGGTCAGACTGCCACGCCGAAAGCTGACAAAGTCCAGATTGGCCACGGCGGGCGGAGACGCCCTGCGCCCCCATGCCGAGACGGCGGCCCGGCTGGACTTTCGCGTGCCGGCCAACGGGCGTCTCATCCTGAGCTGGGAATGATCCAGCGGACACCGGCCCGGGCACGTCCACGGCGGCGCGCGTTCAGCGTGGCCGCGTGCCTAGGTGCGGCGGGTCGGGATTGAGGTCAGCGCCTGCGCTCACTCCCTCCATGAGGCGCGAATAGCGCCGCGTCCGGGCGTGATGGCAAGAGTCCCGTGACGATCGCGCGGGCCGAGGGCGACAGCGCCGCGGTCCGATCGTGCGCACAGGCGGGACGCAGCCCGTCTGGCGGGCTAAGTCTCTGAAAAATGGTGCTGCCGGTGAGGATTGAACTCACGACCTCAGCCTTACCAAGGATGCGCTCTACCACTGAGCTACGGCAGCATTACCGATCCGGGGCCCCAAGGACTCCGGCGGAGCGCGCCTAAGAGACGAGGGCGACGGGATTGTCAAGGCGCGTCAGCCGCCCGATAAGCCGCGCATGGCCGACAAGGACGAAAAGGCGGCGCGCCTCGCGGCCGCGCTGCGCGAAAATCTCCGCAAGCGAAAAGCCCAGGCGCGGGCGAGCGACTCGGCGCCCACCCCGCGCGACGACGATCCTAGCCGATAGGCGCGCACTTCGCCGCCAGCCAGGCCAGGTCGTCGCCGTCCATTTGCGGCCCCAGAATCGCCAGCACCTTCGCGTGATAGGCGTCGAGCCAGTCGCGCTCCGCGGCAGTGAGCAGATCAGCCACGATCAGCGAGCGTTCGATCGGGCAGAAGGTCAGCGTCTCGAAGCCAAGCATGGGCTCGTCGCCACCCGGGATGATCCGCTCCTCGACGAGGATCAGATTCTCGATCCGGATGCCGTATGCGCCGGCCTTGTAATAGCCGGGCTCGTTCGAGATGATCATCCCGGCGCGCAGCGGCTCGGACGGGCCGCCGCCGGGATAATTGGGCTTGGCGATGCGCTGCGGCCCTTCATGCACCGAAAGATAGGCGCCGACGCCATGGCCGGTGCCGTGCGCGAAATCGAGGCCCGCCTCCCACAGCGGCCGACGCGCGAACGAGTCGAGCTGACCGCCATTGGTGCCGGGCGGGAAGATCGCGGTGGCGAGGCCGATATGGCCCTTGAGCACGCGGGTGAAGCGATCGCGCATTTCCTCGGTCGGAAGCCCGATCGGCAGGACGCGCGTCACATCGGTCGTGCCGTCCGCATATTGGCCGCCCGAATCGACCAGATAGAGCTGGCCCGGCTCGAGCGGCGCGTTCGATTCGGGGGTCGAGTGATAATGCGGGCTCGCGCCGTGCGCGCCGGTCGCCGAGATCGTGTCGAACGAGGTATCGCGCAGCACCCCGGTCGCCTCGCGGAATGCCTGGAGCTTCGCGACACAGGAAAGTTCGGTCTGGCCGCCCTTGGGCGCCTCCTCCTCGACCCATTTCAGGAAGCGCGCCAGGGCAGCGCCGTCGCGCGCCGACGCGGCGCGGTGGCCGGCGATCTCGACCGGATTCTTCAGCGCCTTGGCGAGCACGACCGGATCGCGCAGCGGCAGCACGGTCGCGCCGCCCGCTTCGAGCCGCCCGAAGATCGCCGCAACCGCGCGCTCCGGATCCGCCGCGACGCGCTTGCCGGCATAGCCGCCGAGCGCCGCCGCAAAGCCAGCGCGATCCCTCACCCGCACGGCATTGCCGAGATGCTGGAGCACATCGTCCGCCACCTTCTCCGGCGCGACGAACAGGTCGGCCGTGCCGTCCGCATCGACGATCGCATAGGCCAGCGCGACCGGCGTATGCGCCACATCCTGCCCCCGCACATTGAGCGTCCAGGCGATCGAATCGAGCGCGGACAGCACCACCGCGTCCGCCTTGCGCTCCGCCAGCCAGTCAGCGATCGCAGCACGCTTCTCCGCCGAGGAGCGGCCGGCGCGCACGTCATCCTGCACCACCAGCTTTGCCGCGGAAGGCTGCGGCCGATCGGGCCACACCGCATCGACCGGGTTGGTGTCGACCGCGACCAGCGCCGCGCCGCGCTCGGCCAGCGCCCTGCCGGCTTCCTCGACCCACGCGCTGGTGTGCAGCCAGGGATCATAGCCGATCCGCCCGCCCGCCGACGCGTGCTGGCCGAGCCACGCAGCGATGCTGGTTCCCGGCAGCGAGACATATTCCCAGTGCCGCCCATCGACCTGCTCGCGCACCTGCAGCGTGTAGCGCCCGTCGGTGAAGATCGCCGCGGCCTCGGGCAGCACCACCGCGCTCCCCGCGGATCCCTGGAAGCCGGTGAGCCAGGCAAGCCGCTGCGCATAGGCGCCGACATATTCGCTCATATGCTCGTCGGTCAGCGGCACGACGAACCCGTCGAGGCGATCGCGCCTGAGCTGTTCGCGCAGCGCCGCGAGACGATCCTGGTAGGTGGACATGGTATGACCTCTCGATCTGGTGCCCCGAGCTTGTCGAAGGGCTGTTCTTGCTTACAGGGTTAGAAGAAAGGGCAGGGCTTCGACAAGCTCGGCCCGAACGGAGAAAAGAGTGACTGCAATCAAGCCCCCGATCGCCGAACGGCGCCCGCACAGCTTCACTGCCCATGGCATCACGATCGAAGACCCCTGGGCCTGGATCAAGGATCCCGGCTATCCCGAGGTTACCGACAAGGACGTGCTCGCCTATCTCGACGCCGAGAATGCCTATTTCGAGGCAGTGATGGCGCCGCACAAGCCGCTGGTCGACCGGCTCTATGAAGAGATGAAGGGCCGCATCAAGGAAGATGACAGCTCCGTTCCGCAGAAGGACGGCGACTGGCTCTACTGGACCGCGTTCGAGACCGGCGGACAATATCGCAAATGGTGGCGCAAGCCAGTCGCCGGCGGCCCCGACGAGCTGATCCTGGACGAGCCGGCGCTCGCCGAGGGCAAGGAATATTTCCGGCTCGGTGCCTTTTCGGTCAGCAACGATGCCAGGCTGCTCGCCTATGCGATCGACGACAATGGATCGGAACGCTTCGAGGTTCGCGTGAAGAACCTGGAGACCGGCGAGCATCTGCCCGACGTGATCCCGGGCATGCTCTCCGAGATCGTCTGGACCGCCGACGACAGCGGCTTTCTCTACGGCCTCGCCAACGAGCAGTGGCGCACCGACAATGCGCGCTTCCACCGGCTGGGCACGCCGATCGCCGAGGATATCGAGCTGTTCAAGGAAGCGGACGAGGGCTTCCGCGTCGGGGTAAGCGAGACGAGTTCGCGCAAGTGGATCGTGATCGCGACGGGCGACCATGTGACGAGCGAGGTATATCTCCTGCCCGCCGACAATGTGCTGGCGGCGCCGATCTGCGTTTCCCCCCGCAAGGTGGGTCGCGAATATGATGTCGACGAGCATGACGGCACCCTGTTCATCCACACCAACGACGTTGACCCGAATTTCCGCCTCTGCACGGCGCCGATCGAAGCCCCGGGCGAATGGACCGAGCTGATCGGCCCCTCGAAGCATTTCTACATGACCGGTATCGACTGCTTCCGGGACTTCTTCATCGTCGATGGCCGCGAGGACGGCCTCGATCAGATCGAGATCCACCGGTACGACCAGCGCATCGCGCCGCAGCGCATCGTCTTCCCCGAGGCAAGCTATGACGCGGGCCTCGGCAACAATCCCGAATATGCCATGGACGTGCTGCGCGTCGGCTATGAATCCATGGTCACCCCGGGCACCGAATATGACTATGATGTCGCGACGGGCGTGCTGACGACGCTCAAGGTGCAGGAAATCCCGTCGGGCTATGACGCCGGCAATTATCGCACCGAGCGGCTGAAGATCGCCGCGCGCGACGGCACCGAGGTGCCGGTGTCGATCGTCTATCCGAAGGATTTTCCGAAGGACGGCTCGGCACCGCTCTTCCTCTACGCCTATGGCGCCTATGGCTATGCCATCCCGCCGGGCTTCTCGACCGGGCGCCTCTCGCTGCTCGATCGCGGCTTCGCCTATGCCATCGCCCATATCCGCGGCGGCGACGATCTCGGCCAGCAATGGTATCTCGACGGCAAGCTGGAGAAGCGCGAGAACAGTTTCAACGATTTCGTCGACGTCGCGAAGGGGCTGATCGCCGGCGGCTGGACCAGTGCGGGGAAGATCGCGATCGCCGGCCGATCGGCGGGTGGCGAACTGATGGGGGCCGTGGTCAACAGCGATCCCGAACTGTGGGGCGCGGTGATCGCGGACGTGCCGTTCGTCGACGTGCTCAACACCATGCTCGATGCGGAACTGCCGCTGACGCCGGGCGAATGGCCCGAATGGGGCAACCCGATCGAGGACAAGGCGGCGTTCGAGCTGATCCGCTCCTATTCGCCCTATGACCAGGTGAAGGCGCAGGCCTATCCGCCGATGTTCATCTCGGGCGGGCTCAACGATCCGCGCGTGACCTATTGGGAACCGGCGAAATGGGCGGCGAAGCTGCGCGCGACCAAGACCGACGACAATGTGCTGCTGCTCAAGACCAATATGGGCGCCGGCCATGGCGGCAAATCGGGCCGGTTCGAATCCTTGCGCGAAGGGGCCGAGGAGCATGCCTTCGTGTTGTGGCAGCTGGGCGTGGAGGAATGACCTTCATGCCGCCGCCACGCCCGGCCTGTGCCGGCATCCACCGTCCGGCACGATCCCCGACCCGCGTGATGCCGGATCAGTGGCTCCCGGAACCGGCCAGGGGCGACGGCTAGCCATGGCGTTCACCCTCACCCGGACTGCCGCGGACGCCGACATCGACGAACTCGGCCATGTCAACAATGCGGTGTGGGTGAAGTGGATCCAGGACATCGCGGTCGCGCACTGGGAAGCGATCGCCTCGGCCGAGCAGCGGCAGGCCTATATCTGGGTCGTGACCCGGCACGAGATCGACTATCGCGGCAATGTCGGCCCGGGGGAGACCGTGACCGGCGAAACCTGGGTCTCCGAACCGCCCAAGGGCGCACGGTTCGACCGGCACGTACGCTTCACCGGCGCCGACGGCAGGGTGAAGATCGAGGCGGTGACGACCTGGGCGCTGCTGGACCGGGCGACGGGACGCCTGCTCCGGGTGCGACCGGCGCTGGCGGCGCCGTTCCTGAATCCCTCCTCCCCGGTGGAAGGGGAGGATTAGAGCGTGTTCAAGATGGGTGGAATCGCGAGGGATTCCCTTTTCGCTGATCGTGTGATTCATAGGCAGCCGTCACAACGGAGTCGGCGATGGGTTGGCGACCTGGGCAGAGTTACTCGCAGGATTTGCGCGATCGGGTGC
>CAISGR010000154.1 GCA_903884945.1 uncultured bacterium | reverse complement strand
TTGATGCTCTCGCCGCAATCGACATGCGCCTGCCGGGCGCGGGATCCAGATTCGTCGAAGAGCTTGCGGCCATCCGCTACGTGCCTGCCCTTGACGACCCGGCCGCTTGGAGGGCTGGCTTCGAACAACTGATTCAAAAGCTCGGTGAGATTCTCGTCGCGCGCGTGTTGTTCGATGCCGAATGGCCTGAGGGCACAAGCTTCACACTGGAACCGACCAATCCCGTCACCGGTGCCAAGCCAGAGATTCTGATCGACACGCCTGCCCATCAGTGGCTGTTCGAGGTCAAGTGCCCGGCTTTTATCGATTATCAGGACCGGCGGGATGCCAACGGCCGGCAATTGCCTGTCAGAGGCCCGCTGGGCGATGTGCCTGGCATGCGCGACGGCACCACGCTGCCGCGAGATAACGTGCTCAAGGATTTTCTTGCAAGTGCCGAGCGGAAGTTCCGGGACTTCTCGACCAAGCCCCGCACCGGCCTTTTGGTGGTTCTGTGGGATGGCTACATTTTCGAGATCACATCAGCGCTCAGTCACACCGAGGCCGGCCTGCTCACCGATAAGTCTTGGCATCAGCGCGATGGCATACGGGTGCCTTTTAACGCGGTCGAGGGCGTCATTATTCTCAACCACCTCGAAGTTATCAAGGTCGCCGCGCAGGAGAAATGGCAGGCGCGTCAGGACGATCCCTTCCGCATCGAGACCGTTGGTCAGCCGCCAAACGTGTGGTGCCCCAATCTCGGTCGCGGTGCGCTCGATCCGGATATCGCTCGGTTGTTCAACGCATACCCGCTCGACGAGGTCGAGTTCGCCGCTGACTACGCCCCCAAGGATTTCGTCATGTGGATTGATCCTGGCGCGGATGCTCGCGAACACCGCAGAGCTCAGCGAAAGCGTCGACTACTCGGTGGAACATCGACCCTTACGACACACCGTTGAACATCCGTATCCAGTGCGGGGCACCGCGTCCGGAGCGATTCGAACTTCTCTCCCGCCGCTCGACGCGACGCGGAAACGCAAGCCTGAAGCCATGTCTGGCATCGATCACGTGGAAGCATTTTGCACTGCTTCGATGGCGCCGGAGAGATGATCGTTCCAAGTTGATAGCGCCGCGCGCTTTTCAGGTTTCCAGTCGTGGCGTTGATAGATGCCCGCCACTCCAGATCGCGAGCCACCGACATGGTTGAGCACCGCTTCGGTCACCTCAAATCGGACTCCGAGCCTTTGAAAGCCGGTTGCCAGAGTTCGCCTGAGGTCGTGGAGGCGCCAAGGGGGCATGGAACTGTCGTCGTCCTTGGCAATCGAACTGCCTTTGTCCTTTGAAATCAGCTTATCGAGCTTCGTCTTGCCCTTGTGATAAGCCGTGAACGCGGCACCGGTCGCCGTTGGAAACACCCTTCCACGAATCGGCCACTTTTCGCTCCCCGCCACTTTGTCGAGTTCGGACACCGCGAGGTCATTGAGCGGAATGGTGGTCGGCTCGCCGTTCTTCGTCCGATCGCCGGACAGCCGCATCTCACGTTCAGCGCGATCCAACTCCTGCCAGTGAAGCCCGCCGATCTCTTCACGACGCTGGCCGGTAGCAATGAGGAGTCGCACGATCGACCCAAAGCACCGATGGCATTCCGGGGCATGGATCCAGACCCTCGCCAACTCGCTGTCGCTCAGCCAGCGCTCGCGAGGTTTAACGGCTTTCGGCGTTTCCATGCCTTCCATTGGGCTTCTGTCGATGTCGCCACGGCTCACCGCCCATCGAAATAGGCGCCTCAGCACCGCGAACACGTTACGACGATTGGCGGCCTGATCTGTCGGCATGTTATCGAACACAGCCACCACATCAATGCGCGTGATTGCGGGAAGCGCCTTGTCCCGCAAAACGGGTTTGACGTGTCGCCGAAGTGATCGCGTTACGAGCGTCGACCAACCTTTCCCTTTGCAGTCCGCCGCAAAGCGATCGGCGTAGTTGGAAAAGGCAAGGTCGACAGCCTCGCGCCGTCGCTGTTTGTCCGATTCGACCGGGTCGATCCCTTGGGCGACGAGGCGGAGGAGTCTCGTCGCCTCCTCGCGAGCGGTAAATGGCGTCCAGGGCGAGCCATGACCGCCGATGGTGTAGCGACGCGTCTTCGCCTCTCGGCCACCCATGCGATATTGAACGACGTAGGACGCAGAGCCCCCGGCGCTGATCTTTAGCCCGAATCCCTTCAGATCCTCATCCCAAAGGAAGCCAGTAACGGCACCCGCTTGGAGCGCGTCGATCGTCCGCTTGGTGATTTTTCCGGTGGCCATGACAAACCTCATGTACCAGAAAAGTAATCACCCAGCAATCACCATGGCGGAAACGGGCGACGGTAGGCGGCGGCGCGTTTCGGATTAAATAACTGAAAACACGATATTATAGATCGCAAGCCATTGATCTAAATCCGCCGGTAGCGGAAGTACCTAGCATCGACACTGGGGTCGAGACCGGCTCAGGTTCGGTGCGCCTTGCTCTGGGCAATGCGGGCGAGCTCAGGCTGCTGCTTCCCGTCCGGAAGAGCGAGAGGATAGCAGAGACGCCATCAAGTGATGCTCTTGGCATCGGCGTAGCGACCTACACTCTGGGCGGTACTCCTATCCGATATCTCGACATGACCTGCCTGGTCGGCGCTCTCGATGGCGTGTTCGCCGATGTCGCAGACGAGATCATGGACAGGATCGTTGGCGGTGCGTCCCCTGTGGAGGCATGTCGCACAACGATCGAAGATTTCCGCTCTCTGCTGATCACGCCGTCTGCGGAAGTCTCGATCGAGGAGATCCGGGGTCTGATCGGCGAACTGCTGATGCTGCGCACATTGCTTGACCTTGATTCGGCCGCGTGGAGGCTCTGGCGCGGTCCGCTTCGCGAGCGCCACGACTTCCGCGGTGGAACCGTCGCAACGGAAGTGAAGACGACCAGTCGATCGGCCACGCGCAGCGTGACCATTTCGGCTGTGGACCAGCTTCTGCCACCGATAGGAGGCTCGTTGACACTCGCGGTGTTTCAGCTGGCGGAGACGGCCGGTGGGGACATCTCGGTCGCGAGAGTTGCAGCCGACGTCATGCGCGCTGCCTCCGATCGGCAGGAAGTCGCGCGCCTTATCTCTGGCTATGGCTGTACCGATCCCGAATCCCGGGAATGGAACCGATGCCGGTTTCGACTGGAAGATGAAGATCACTATCTGGTCGACGCTGGGTTTCCGCGGGTCATTCCCGATAGCTTTGCGGGCGGAGTCGTCCCGAGCGGTGTCGAACAGATCTCCTACGTCGTGAACCTCGGCGCGGCGGAACATTGCCGGCTGAGCAACGAGGGCGTCGAAGCCCGAAATGTGGAGCTGGTCGCATGCCTCGACCACCCCTGACGCTTCACTCCGAGGCCTACTCGGCGTCAGGCAATCTGGCGGCCGACGGCTACCGCAAGCTCCTCGGCGCGCCCTCCATCGATCTCGTGCAGACGGTCGTGCGAGAGGCCGTCCAGAACAGTTGCGACGCGGCGCTCTCGGATGGCGGCGCGGAGGTACACTTCCGTGTGAGAGTTCTTCAGCAGGCCGAGCTCGAAGCACTTCGCGATACCGTTCTGGCAGATCGACCGCTCGACGAAAGCGCGGCAGACCCGCTCGAAGCCTTTCTGTCGAGTACGACCCCGCATGTTCTGGAAATATGCGATTTCGGAACGGCCGGACTGGCGGGTCCGACGCGCGCGGATGTGGCGGCGACGGAGGACGAACCGACCGACTTCGTCGACTTTCTCAGAAATGTCGGTTCCCGACGGAACACGACGCATGGCGGCGGGACGTATGGCTACGGGAAGACCTCGCTGTATCTCGCCAGCCGATGCTCGACGATCGTGATCGACAGCCAGACCACTGATGCTGGAGAACCTCGGCGCCGGCTCATGGCGGCTCAGCTGGGCTCTGCATTCAGCGCGAATGATGCCGACGGCATTCGACGCCGTTTCACCGGTCGACACTGGTGGGGGCAGCGATCGGGTGATGACGAATATGTCGACCCGGTCGAAGGAGACGATGCAGCCGACCTCGCCGGCGCTCTCGGCTTCCCGAAGAGATCACCGGAACATAGCGGTACATCGATCATGATCCTCGATCCGCTGTTCGTGGAGGAGGATCGCGAGCGCGCGATCGATCTGATTGAGGAGGCCCTTCTCTGGTTCTTCTGGCCCCGATTGCTGGAGGGCACGCCTGAAAGCAGGAAGATGCACTTTCGCATCTTCGTGGACGGTGAGGAACGCATGCTGCCTCGGCCCGAGGATTTCCCGCCGCTCGATCTCTTTGCTCGCGCGATGAAGAATCTGCGCTCCGATCCTCCGGGGGGCGACATCGTCAGATCCTTTCGGCCGAAGCGCGATCTGGGACGCTTGAGCTTCGCTCGTGGCCTCCGTGCCGATCGCGTTGCGCCTGCCGGCCGCGAGGACAGCCTGTTTCCCGAGCGCTGTGCGGCAATTGCCGTCATGCGGCCGGTAGAGCTCGTCGTCCGATATTTCGCGGGGACCCAGATCGCAGATGACCGCTTCGAATGGGCCGGCGTCTTTGTGGCTTCGGACGATGATACCGTCGAAGAAGCCTTCGCCATGGCAGAGCCTCCGGCTCATGATGACTGGCAGTATGAGGCGCTCTCCGACAAGGCAGCTCGCAGCATCGTCAAGATCGCAGTGGATCGCATCCGAGCGGCCGCGCTGGAATATGCAAACCCGATCTCGGCCCCTGCTCCGGACGGAGACAAGGGGCCGTCGCTCGCGGGCATTGCCGGACTTTTCGGCAGAGCATTAGAGGGCGATGGCGAAGGAGCCGGACCGCGTCGACCTGGGCCAGGCGGCGGCGGCGGTCGTACGGGGCCGTCAGTTACCCGTCCCACGTTCGTCCGGCTGGAACTGGGCGAAACCGGCCCTGTCGGTGTCTTCGAACTCGCGGTTCGTGGCGAAGGGCCGGCGCTCTCGCTTCACCTTGATCCGCTGCTGGTCATGGATGGCGGAACGGCATCGGAATATTCCACTGCCGCGCGCCCGACCGTCGCCCGCGTTGTCGACGAGGCCGGAGAAGACCTCGCGATCGACGGACCCGTGGTCATCGGCGACCGTCGGGGGAGGTTCGAGGTCTCGGTTGCCATGCCGGCGGACTGTGCAGTGACGATAAACGCGCGCATAAGCTCTGACGAGACCGTCTGATGGGACGGATTGCTTTTCCGTTCCTGACCCTGGATCAGACCGCGATCAGCCCGGAACCCTGGGTGCTGCTCGATGGCGGCCTAGAGACACCGATCGGGGAGGCGTGGCTGCCCGACTGGGACGCTGCGAGAGACCTTCGTCTCCGACGCCTCGTGACAACCGATCTCGATCGCGCCGCTGATCTGCTCTCGATGCGGCTCGATGATGGTGCGCTCGAGCTCGTCACCCGGATCGGAACTGGTATCGGCAACATGCCGCGTCGGATCATTGCGACTTCGAAGCTGCCGTTGACGCGGATGGAACCGACAGTTGTCATCGACGAGGTGGTGTCCGGCTACAGCCTCTCGCAGCGCCTGCTCGTCGATACTCTCGTCATCCTGCGTCAGCCGCGCGAGGGTTCACCGCTGTCGCCTAGCCTGACCGGATCGAAGCTGTGGTCCGATCAGCTCGATCTCCGCCTAGAAGGCGAGGAACCGCGTTTTCCCATGGAGGCCGTCAGCTTTCTGGAGCGCTTTGCCGGCCGGCCCGAGGCCTATGCCCCTTGGCTGCTGCACTGGACGCCAGGCAACCTGCATCGCGATTTCGGCGGAAGTGTGCGCCTGTATCTCAACAGCGACCGTGCCGATGTGACCGATCGGCTGCTCGCAGGCGATCGCGCCACTACCCAGGTGGTCCTCGCCGATGTCATGACCCAGATCATTTCTGTGTCGCTGCGCCAGAACGATTTCGAACGGCTCGCCGTGGAGGCCGATCCATGTTCGATCGCCGGCCGGGCAACCCACTGGATTAGCCTCGCATTTCCCGGACAGGACATTGCTGCAGTCCGCAGCATGATCGATCTTCGCCCGTCCACATTCCATGCCGGAATTCTGGCTGCCGCGGACATCGTCGGTCTCGAGGAAGGCGCGTGATCGTGCAGCTTTTCCCCAGGCTGGATCGACTGGCTGTCGACGCGCTTCTGTCCGCCCGCGCCGACGACGCGGTAGGTCCGGAACCCATTGTCGATGCAGACAGCTTCCCCGTCGAGACCCGCTACGCTGCAAGTGGCGGCAGTCCGATCAGGCATGAGATCCTCATCGAAATTCGCGCCGGCCTTGAAGAGATCGCAGCTGGCTGCGGATTCCCTGACCGCGGAACCGCAGCCGATCGCGCGCGGTTCGATGAGCGCGCGTCCGCCTTTCTTGCCCAGCGAAACGAGCTTGATGGCGGCGAGGCCCTGCGCGACGACGTATGGGCTTTTCTGGCCTGTGTGGTCCTTCCTGATCTGGTCGTTTGGCGCTTCGCGGATCGACCTGCCGAGCGTTTCCACGGCGGCGTCCGCAACACATTCCAGCGGCTGTGGATGCGAGGCCGTATTCTGGATCGAGGCCCCTCGGCAGAGGGACGCTGGGAGCTGCTCGGCGCGCTCACCGAAGACGCTTTGGTCCAGATCACGGAACGGCCGTCGGTCGGAAACGATGCCCGTCTGGCGCGAGCACTGGCCGAAGGCTGGCTGCGTGTATCGCAGCGTCTCGGTCGATCGGCCATGGAAGACGCCATGCGCGAAGCCGTGATCCGGCTGAGGCTTCGTAATCAGGTCCAGGTCCTGTCCGCGCTCGATGATAGGGAGCTTGAAAATGCGGTCGACGCTTTCTTTGCGCAGTCGTCCGCCGCTGATGAGCCCCGGCGCCGATCGTGGACAGGCCGAGAGGACTGAAAGCGATGGCGTTACTTCCAAAGAAGTTCACCGTCAGTACCGTGGCGGCCACTTGGCCTGGCAAGAAGCTCCCACCGCGATTCCCCGTTCATCCTCGAACCTATGAAAGCGACATGGCCGAGGTTCTGCTCCTGATCGGACGCCTGACGACGCCGGTACTAGCATCGGGCGCTTCGCTTGCAGAATTCTGGGCGTATGCACGCTACATCTTTGCCTGGCGCGACGAGGATCAGCTAACCCTGACTCCAGAGTTCTCCGAGCTCGATGCCCATCAGAAAACGATACTCAGCGACGACATCGGGATGGGACTCCCGATCCACTGGATCAGCAGGCGCATGAACCTGATTGGTATCTGCGACGGCAGGTACTTCATTGAACGCTATCTGGCGACCTATGGCGGCACATACACGGGAAAAGCCGCCAAACGAGGCCCAGGCAAGGCACCTGATTTCATCTGTGTCAGCCAAAACGGCAAGTTTCACGTCGTCGAATGCAAAGGCACACAGACCTCTACTGCCTACCGTGATGACCAGCTTGGCCTGCCAACCGACAAAGGTCTCCGGGGCGGCAGAGCACAGAAGCGAACAGTTACATTTCCAACCCATGTTGCTGGAGAAAGGCTAGCCTGCGGCACTTTTATCTCCAGCGATCTCAATGAGCGTTCGTCATTGAAAATCATCGATCCGGAGGAGCCGCCCCTGCTGGAAGTCGGCGACGAAAATGCGCCGATGGCATTTGATCCCATTGCTCGCGGCACACTGGCACAGATGCTCCGCGCCTCCGGGTTTCCTCTGACCGCAAACCTTGCGGCCTTTCCTGAAGGCCGCCCGCGTGGGATCGAAGGTGAGAGATACATATTCGCGCCCGTCGAAGAGCGGGCTGAGCGATTTCAGGAAGCACGCGAGGAAATGGCGGGACGGCCCCGTGCCGAGGATCTCACAAGCGATCGCGGGCCGCTTGTTGGACGCCGCACCGTCATCGAATTGCCGGCACCGCTCCTGCTCAATGACAGGCTCGTTCGCCGCTTGGAGCTCCGGCAGGGGATCAGTCCCGAGCTATTGTCTGATGACGCCGTAACCCTGATGGAAGAACGCATAATCGAGCGGAAGGAAGACCTTGGCATTCTCGCTCCGACAAAGTTCGAGAGCGACAAGGACGAGGTGGTAATGAACGTCGGAAAACTGTTCCGAAGCGAGCTGAAGCTCCTCTACTGAATTGCTGCGAAGAGCAGCCAAACGTCCGTTTGGTCGTGCTCCTCGTTCTGGCGGCTGCCTTAGCTGATCGTCTGGCCGGATCGGCCTCGGCCGAACTGCCAATTGATCCCGTCCGCCCGCACGATTCCCGAGGCTGCCTTTCCGATGTTTCGGTCAAGCACGTCGCGCCAGGGCACTAGTGTGAAATCCCGCGACCGTTCGACCAGCGCGTAGCTGCCGCTCTCGAGATCGACGCGGCGGGCGATCACGCCCTCGACACGTTCGCCGATCTGGGTGGGCTCGAACTGCTTGCCGAGCTGCCCGGAAATGCGGCCGCTCACGCTCTCCAGCTCGCGCTGTCGCAGGTTCTCCAGAGCATGGGCGCGCAGCCGGAAACTTTGGCCATCGCCATCGGCCAGCTGCTGCTCGATCAGCCACTGGCGGCGTGCTGCCAACGCGGTGCGCACCTCGCGTCCGAAACCCGCATCGCGCGCCGCATCAGACGCACCGGACGCCAGCTCGCGATCGAGCCAAGTCGGTGCCTCGATCGCCACCAGATCCCCGACGGGCCGCGGCGAGAGGATCGACAGTGCGATCGGGCGGTCGCGCTGCTGCCGCTGGGCGAAGGTTTCCGCCCGGGTTAGATGGTCGCTCGGGATGGTCCAGCTGCCGTCGGCATTACGCTCGGGGCCGGCACCCGCGCGCCGCATGGCCTCCAGCCGCCGCACATGGCTGGTGGCATAGGATTCGCTGGCCTGCGGATCGTGGCGCAGATGCAGGTCGATCGAATAGCGCCCGCCGTTGGCGCGGGCGACTGCATCGACCGCCCGGTCCGCCGCCGTCGCCCCGGCCCTGGTTGCCTCGATCAGTACCGTCGCGCCCTCAGGCACCGACTGGGTCGCATCGCCGCGACCGATGTCGACGTAATGGACCCGGCCGTCCGCACCATCGATCATGAGGTAATGGCGATCCCGATGTTCGTCGGAAAAGCCGCGATGGATCATCCGTCCAACGAGCGGTTCACGCATGTCGGTGGTGACGACCTGCTCGACCCCGGCGCGATCGAGCCTTCGCGCGGTCAGTTCGCGCTGCATCAGGCGGATGATGTCGCCGCGCTCGCCCATGCGCCGGAGCGTGTCCTCCAGCCCCTCGGCCAGCCGGTAGCGGCCACCACCTATATCCTCGGCGAGGTCCATTGCCTTGAGCTTGCGCAGCCGTCCGGCAGCGATCGACTGCTGGAAGGGGTCGTTATCCGCGGGCGACACCGTTCGGTCGGTGTCCATCCGCCGCAAAAGCCTCCGGTCGATCGCGGTCAGCCGCTCCTGATCGACGTCGTGGCGCAGACGGTCCTCGATTTCGCGATCGATGCGTGGCCCCAGATCGAGCGTCACAAGCTCCGACGCGCGCTCGCGCAGCCCATGCGAAATATACTCGCGCGCGATGATCAGATTGTCACCGCGATCGTCAACGCCGCGCAGGACGATATGGGTGTGCGGACGGTCGGTGTTGAAGTGGTCGACCGCGACCCAATCCAACTTGGTGCCGAGGTCCTTCTCCACCTGCGTCATCAGCCGCCGGACATAGGGCTTGAGGTCGGGATATTCGGCGCCGTCCTCGGCCGAGACGATGAACCGGAACTGGTGCCGGTCATGCGCGGTGCGCTTGAGGAAATCGTCGCCGTTGGCTCGGTCGGTGTCCGGGCCGTAGAGCTCGCCCGGCAGGCCCTGCCGGGTCACCCCGTCGCGCTGGATGTAGCGCATGTGCGCGCGGGCGACTTGGCCGGCCTTGCCGGCAAGCCGGACCAGGCTCGCCTTCACCATGGCTCGGCGCCCGCGAAATCCCGCCAGACGATCGCGGCTGGAGAGCAGCCGTCCCATGCTCGCGCCGCGCCCGATCCGGCTGCCGTCGAAGCGGCGTGACCGGACGCCGGTCTTGGCTCCCGCAAGGCGAGCGGCCGCGAGGATTCGCCCGCCATATTTGACGACCTTCTTGCCGTCTTTGCTGCGCGTCCGGCCCAGCTTGGGGGTGAAATCGTCGTCAGACACGGCGGCACCAAGGAGTCTCGCGATTACGGGCGTAAAATGGCGGATTTCCGCCATTCGCGAGCAACATGTCTCGCGCCACGTCGCCACTGTCTCGTAGAAAAAGGATGTGCAGACAGATACTTAGCAGGTGTCGCGAGACACTGCCTTTATCTTGTTTCCCCTCTCTTCCTTCCTCCCGACCTTCCAAGCTCAAAAAAATGGGAGAGACGAGCGCCTTCCGACGCCGCCTCTCCCCGCGAATTCCGCAGCGATCAGTGCGCATGGAGCATTGCACCCCGCGCCCTGACCAGCGACCTGAACGTGCGACATCCCATCATGCCGTGCGCCTGGCCATCGCCATCCACGAGAATGGTGGCACAGAACCACTTGCCGTCCAGCCGCCCGCAGATCGCTATCCGGTCGAGTTCGAAATCCTCGTCGTCGACGCTCTCGTAGGCGCCGATCCAGCGTTCCTCGACCCGCGCATCCCAGCGAAAATCCGCTTCCTCCGCCTCCAGAAATCGATGCGCCAATGCCTCTCCGGCGCCGCGTCCAAATTCCAGTTCTAGGCCAGAAACCAGCGCCGCCATCACGCGATCCGACGCCGTTCCGATGCTCTGATACATGTCCATGATGACCTCCAACGCTGCTGTCCTCACCATCGAGAACGGCGTTTGAGAGAAGGGTGGCGGAGCGGCTGTCAGGGCCGCGGAGCGAAGCGCAGCGCCGCGAAGCGGACGTGGGGGGAACCGATTTTCGAAGAAAATTGGGGGGCACCCGCGGGCCTTGATAGCCGCTCCGCCAGCCGTCATGCTGGGCCTGTCGAGACGAGCTTCCTCCCTCTCGGTGACGCACGGCATCGCCTCAATTCCCCTGCGACAGCGCGACGAACAGAGGCGATGACGGCGCAGAGCCGCCCCGATCGCGATCGATCGGCGAGACATCCCGGCGCACCGCGAAGATTGACGGCGGTGGCGGAGCTGTCACGACCGCGATGGCAGTTCCGGACGTCGATGGCGCGATATTGGCGAGGTAGCCGATCGTCTCCGACGGAAGGGGGCGGCGCCCGGCGAGATGCTCGGCATAGCGACCGGGGCCAGCGTTGTAAGCGGCGAACAGCCCCGGATAGCCGAACCGCTCGTACATCAGCCGCAGGTAGAAAGTGCCCGCAAGAATGTTGTCGTGCGGATCGTCGGGATCGGTGCCGAGCCCAAGCCGGGCGCGCATCTCAACCCAGGTCAACGGCATCAGCTGCATGAGCCCGATCGCGCCCGCCGGCGAGCGGATCGGCCGCCCGTTAAGGGCGGTCCGGCCCCGGCTCTCGACCTGCATGACGGCCTCAACCCATGTCATCGGCACGCCGAAGCGGTTCGATGCCTCAATGATATAGGGACGCCAATCGACGACCGATTGGGCGTGCGTCGGGCCGGCAATTGCCAGCGCGGCGGCGATCCAGACCCTCACCGCGCCCACAGCAACCGCGCCTTGCCGACGACGTCCGCGCCATCTGTGATCCCGAAATAGCGGCCGTCGAACGATGCCGGCGCGTCCATCATCAGGAAGAGCTGGCGCCCGCGCAGCCGCACGCAGCCTGACCATTTCGGCATGGGGCGGCCCGCGCCGTCGATGACGCGGCGCTCCGCGATCCAGCGTCCGTTGACGAAGATTTCCTGCCCCAATGCGCAGACCTCGTCGCCGGCAGCGGCCGCGACGCGCTTCACCAGCGGCACGTTGATCGGCAGGTAACGGCGTGTCGCGGCGAACCGCCGCCAGGGCATCGGCACCCGCGCGATCACCATGTCGCCGGGCTCGGCCAGGCTCCCCGGCGCGACCGCATAGAGACCGATCGGCGCGCTTGCCGAGGCGTTCCAGACGAGGCGCGGTGCGGGCGGAAAGACGGCCGATCCGATCAGGATGGCGGCGCCGATTGCGACCGCCGCGATGCGCCGGCCGAGTGCCCGGCGCCGTATTTTCGCGGCGCGCAGCGCATCGCCCCAGGCGAGCAGCGGGGCATCGGCTCCTGCCGTGCGGCGGCGGCTCACCGGCCCGACTCCTGCGCGCCGCTGTCGCGGCTCCAGGTGTCGAGATCGTCGATATGATATTGGACGAAGCGGCAATGGCGGCGGAACGGTGGACCCTTGCCCGCGCGCCGCAGCCGCTTCAGCGACTTGGCCGAGATCTTGAGATAGGCGGCCGCCTGGTCGGTGGTGAGGAAGGGCGAGCCGCGCTTGGCGCGGCCCGCCCGGTCGATGTCGCTGTCGTCGTGCATGGGGCTCGGGGTCCGGAATCGCAGCGGCGGCGGAAATGCCGGCGCGTCCCCGAGCATCCGGTCGCCGGCCCCGCGCGGGGAGTGTCGAAACGATTTCGCGTTCCGACACCACTCCCCGCGAGCGCGTCCGGTCAGCGCAACCAGGTCAGCGCATGTTCGCCGTTCGCGTTTTCGGAAAAGAAAGCGGTGTGGGTTGTGCCGGGAGGCACGGGGTCTGTCGAACCCGTGCGACGGAAAGCGGACACAAGCAGACGCCCCCGCCTGCAAAGTCCCTCGCGAGCTATGGCAAATCCGGCGCACCGCTTCCCCCGCGCGCCGAGGCGCGCGGGGCCTCGGATCAGCGCGACCAGATGAGCTTCCAGTCGCCGCCGTCGCCCTGGACGAGCTGGGCGTAGATCGGCGAGGGCAGCGAGGGATCGTCGAGCTTGAGGCTCTGATATTCGGTGCCGGTCTCGCGCGCGGCTTTGGTCCAACCGGCACCGATCTCGACCGCGCCGGCGAAGACGCGGTGGTCGGGGGCCTTGTCGTTGTCCCGCTCGACGGGGCGGATGGTCGCCTTGACGTTGAGCGTCAGGGTCCGGATCGAGCCGGTGAAGACGCCGGATTCGTCGCGGCTGAAGCTGCCGATCTGTGCCATGATAAGTCTCCTTGGTCTGTCGCGAGACCGCCCTTTGCGGCCTCGACAGCGGCCACGAGGCGGCAGCCAGGGCCGGCGGCGCACCTGCAGGGCCGCAGCGCAGCGGAGGACGCGGGAACCGGGCTTTCTTGGTCCGCGAGGAGGCGTGGCACACGCCGGGGAAGAAAGTTCGGGACCGCGTTGCGGCGCCGGACGGCCTGCCGCAGGACGCGGTCGTCAGGAGGCCGAGGGGCGGAATCGCCGCACGACACGAGCGATTTCAGCTGCACGGAATGGGCAAAAGGCGTCGAATTTAGAGGCCTCACCGAACCGATCTCTCATGCTGCCAAGCGGTCGGGCGCGACACCGAGCAGGCGAGAACGGATGCGCGCGTTACCCGAATCCGTGTGCCGGCTGTCTCGGTCGGAGTCGGCCTCGCCCATCCCTCGTGCGGGGTCGACGCCTTGTCTTGGGGACCAGCCGAATGACCATGAACGACGTCGCCGACGCGCTCGCCACAACCAGGAAGATCAGCAAGGCCGAAGCGCGAGCGATGGTCGTCGACGTGCTGGATGCGATCGCGGCGAGTGCCGCCAAGGGTGAGGTTTCGCTCGCGGGGTTCGGCAAGTTCAGCGTCACCAACCGGCCCGCGCGCGCCGGCCGCAACCCGCGAACGGGCGAGCCCATGTTCATCGCGGCATCGCGCGGCATCCGGTTCCGGCCGGCGAAGGCGTTCAAGGACCGCGTCAACGCGTGACCAAATTCGCGTTCGAAGGCCCGTCGCTCGACGATATCTGGTCCGCCGCCAACCGCCTCAAGGGTGCGATTCTCGAGACGCCCTGCGTGCCGAGCGAAACGCTGTCCGCGATCACCGGCACCCGGCTGTTCCTCAAGTTCGAGAATCTGCAATTCACCGCGTCGTTCAAGGAACGCGGCGCGCTCAACAAGCTGCTGCTGACGGACCCGGCGGTACGCGCGCGCGGCGTGTGCGCGATGTCGGCGGGCAATCACGCGCAGGGTGTCGCCTACCATGCCCACCGGCTGGAGGTGCCCGCGACGATCGTGATGCCGGTCGGAACGCCGCTCACCAAGATCGCCCGGACGCGCGATCACGGCGCAAAGGTGGTGATCGAAGGCGCCAATCTGAGCGAGGCGCTCACGGTGGCGCACGACCTGGCGGTGGCCGACGGGCTGACCTTCATCCATCCCTATGACGACCCGGCGGTGATCGCCGGACAGGGCACGATCGCGATCGAAATCCTCTCGGCGGTGCCCGATCTCGATGCGATCGTCGTCCCGATCGGCGGCGGCGGCCTGATCTCCGGCATCGCGATCGCGGCCAAGCTGATCAAGCCGACCGTGCGCGTCATCGGCGTCCAGAGCGCCACCTATCCGTCGATGGTGCGCGCGCTCGACGGCGTGGTGAAACCGTGTGCCGACGGCATGACGATCGCCGAGGGTATCGCGGTCAAGACCGCCGGCGCATTGACGCGCGATATCGTCCGCGCGCTCGTAGATGACATCATTCTGGTCGAGGAGAGCGCGATCGAAGCGGCGGTGGCGCTGCTGCTCTCGGTCGAGAAGACCGTGGCCGAGGGCGCGGGCGCGACCGGCCTCGCCGCTTTGCTCGCGCATCGTGATCGGTTTGCGGGCAAGAAGGTGGCGACGATCCTGACGGGCGGCAATATCGACCTGCGCGTGCTCGCCTCGGTCGCGATGCGCGAGTTGGTGCGCACCGGAAGGCTGATGCGGATCGCGGTGACGATGGCCGACGCGCCGGGCGGGCTGGCGCGACTCGCCACGGCGATCGGCGAGGAGGGCGCGAACATCATCGACGTGGCGCACGACCGCATGTCGCTGGCGCTCAACGCCAAGGGAACGGTGCTCGAAGTGGTTGCCGAGGTGGAGAGCGCGGCGCATGGCGAAGCGCTGCTGGCCAGTCTACGAACGCGCGGGTTCGCGGCGACGAGCGGGAGCCT
>CAISGR010000153.1 GCA_903884945.1 uncultured bacterium | reverse complement strand
TAACCATCACCACCGCGCCGGTGTCCAAGTCGGTCTGCAAATCGGCCAGCGCGCGGCTGCAATGCTTCTCGATCGCGGCGACGCTGAGCTGCAGGTCGCCCGCGATCACTGCAGCCGGGATGCCGTCGAGCCGCCGGCGCAGGAACACCTCGCGCCGCAGCGGCGGCATCACCTTCAGCGCCCGCACCAGGATCTCCACCCGCTCGCGATAGTCGAGGATCTCCTCGGCGCGCGGCTGGGCGCAGGCGATGTCCTCGGTCAGCTCGGCGGCCTGGGGCTGGGCCTGGCGGCGGCGGAGCTGATCGAACACCAGGTTGCGCGCGACGGCGAAGCAGAAGGCGCCGACATCCGCCACCGGCCGCGTCAGGCGATAGCTGTACAGGCGGACATAGGTTTCCTGGACGATATCCTCGCCGTCATTGCGATCGCGCAGCCGCCCGTCGACGAAGCGCTGCAGCGCGTGGCGCAGCTGGATTTCGTCGCGCGCCAGGCCCCGCGCGGCGATCGGCACCAGCTCGTTCACCGGGCGCCGCCGGCGGCGGGCAGGGCGCGGCCGCACCGCGATATGCCGGTCATTGGAGCGCTCCATCCATCGGAAATCGAAACGATTCCCGCCCCTCTAGGCGCGCTCCATGACCCATCGGTGACAGTGCCGGGGAGGATCGGCCTGAGGTCGGCGGAACGCGAAGGAGGGGGCGCACGGTTGCCGTCTCGGGCCGTCATCACGCCGTAACACCCGCCGTCCTAAAGCGCCGGCATCGGACGACGGGAGCAACAGGATGCGCGGCAGGCTGATCGCAACGATAGTGGCGGCGTTCGCCCTGGCCGGGTCGGCCCCCGCGCAACGGCCCGATCGCCCGCTGTTCAGCATCGGTGCGATCGCCGACGCCCAATATGCGGCCGAGCCGGACAGCGGCCAGCGGCTCTATCACACCACACCGGCCAAGCTCGCTGCGGCGGTCGCCGATTTCAACCGGCAGCGCCTCGCCTTCGTGGTGCATCTCGGCGATTTCATTGACCGTGACTGGGCGAGCTACGATGCGCTGCTGCCGGTCGCGCACAAGCTCCGCCACCCCTGGCATTTCGTGCTCGGCAACCATGAATTCTCGATCGACGATGCGCACAAGCCGTTGGTCGCGGCCAGGCTCGGCATGCCGGCGCGCTATTACAGCTTTACCGCGCATGGCTGGCTGTTCATCGTCACGGACGGCAATGATCTCAGCAGCTACGCCTGGCCCGAGGGCAGCGCCGAACACCAGGCAAGCATGGCGGCGCATGCAGCGCTCTATCCGGACAAGCCGTTATGGGACGGCGGCATCGGCGACGCGCAGCTGCGCTGGATCGATGCGCAACTCGCCGGGGCCGATCGGCGCGGGCTCAAGGCGATGCTGTTCAGCCATTTCCCGCTCTATCCCGAAAACCAGCATGACCTGTGGAACGCGCCGGCGGTGATGGCGCTGCTCGAACGCCATCCATCGGCGAAGATCTGGCTCGACGGCCATAATCATGACGGCAATTATGGCGTCCGCGCCGGCATCCACTATGTCAACCTGAAGGCAATGCTCGACACGCCCGAGACGGCCTATGCGCGGCTGGACTTCTTCGCCGACCGCGTCGTCGTGCACGGCACGGGGCGGCAGCAGGATATGACGCTGCCGCTGCGCTGACCGCGCTTCGGGCGCAGTCGCGTCAGCGGACGAGCACGCCGCCCTTCATCACATGATCGACATGCTCCAGCAGGCTGATATCGGCCAGCGGATCGCCGGAGACTGCGATCAGGTCGCCATAATGGCCGGGCGAAAGCGCACCGACATCGGCTGACTTGCCCATCAGCGCCGCAGCGCTGGTCGTCGCCGCCTGGATCGCCTGCATCGGTGTCATGCCGAAGCGCACCATATAGTTGAACTGCCGTGCGTTCAGCCCGTGCGGATAGACCCCGGCATCAGTGCCGAAAGCGATCTTCACCCCGGCCTTCACTGCCTTGCGGAAGCCCTCGCGCTGGGCATCGGTCGTCTCGATATTCTTGCGCAATATCTCGGCGGGCCAGCCGTCGCGCTTGCCGATCTCGTCGATATAGTCGCCGTTGTAGACGTCCATCACCAGCCAGGCGCCCTTCGCCTTGGCCAGCGCGATCCCCTCGTCGTCGATCAGCGAGGCATGCTCGATCGATCGCACGCCCGCCCGCAGCGCGATCTTGATGCCCTCGGCGCCGTGCGCATGTGCCGTGGCATAGCTGCCGTTGCGCGCGGCCTCCGCCACAGCGGCGCGGATCTCGTCCTCGGTCAGTTCGGGCGCGCCGGGCTCGGTGCCGGCCGCCAGTACCGCGCCGGTCGCGATCAGCTTGAGGAAGTTCGCGCCGTGCTGGAACATCATCCGCGCCTTGGTCGTCATCTCGGCGGGGCTGGTGATCACCCCCATCCGCATGATCGCCGGCACCTCGACATCGGGCGCCAGCCCGGTCACTTCGCCGCCGCCGCCGGGCACGGTCAGATAGGCGCCGGCGACGCTCATGCGCGGCCCGTCGACCATCCCCGCATCGATCGCGTTGCGCAGCGACACGTCGCCGAACGCGCGGAACGTGCCGACGTCGCGCACGCTGGTGAAGCCGGCCCGGAGCGTGTCGCGCGCATGCTTCGCGCCGAGCAGCGCGATATCCGCGCCGGAATGGAGCAGCGGCTCGGCGACGTTGCTGTTCTGCTCGGTGTCGGCGAGATGCGTGTGCATGTCGATCAGGCCGGGCAGCACGGTAAGGCCGCTCCAGTCGGTCACCGCCGCGCCCGCGGGTGGCGGCGCATAGGGCGTCACCGCGACGACGCGTTCGCCGTCGATCCGGATCAGCCGGTCGGCCAGGACCACGCCCTTTTCCGGATCGATCAGCTTGCCGGCGCGGACATAGACGGTGTTCGCAAGCGCCGGCGCCCCGGCCAGCGCCGTCGCGGCCGCGACGGCGAGAAGTCGTGCGATCAACCGAAATGCCATGTCTTCCCCCGTGGAGCGCCGGAACCCTGCCGCTGGTGCGTCGCCTGAAGGTGGCGCGCCGGCCGGGCGCTTGGCAAGCCATTATCGGGCGGCCTGCGCGGAAAGCATGGGGGGCGGGCGATCAGTCCCCGGCCTGTGCCGCCGCAGCGTTCCGGCTGATCGCCGCGGCGCTGACCGGCGTGAAGAGGTTGATCAGGTTGCCGTCCGGATCGCGGAACAGCAGCGAGCGGTTGCCCCAGGGTTGGGTGGTCGGCGCCTGGACGAAATCGCCGACCAGCGTTCCCAGCCGGGCATGGTCGGCGTCCACGTCGTCGACGCGGAATTCGAGGATCGCGCTGTGGTTGTCGGCGGCATGCGCCGCGCCCGCCCCGAACAGCGCCATGGTGCGCCCGCTCGCGATCGCCAGGGTGCAGCCGGGCGTCGCCAGCTCGGCGAAGTCCTCGGTATACCAGGTCGCCGCACGGCCGGTCACCGCCTCGTAGAACCGGACCAGGCGGCTGGTATCGTCGGTGATGAGGCGCAGCGAGACGAAGTTCATGATGGTCGCTTTCCGCAGGCTGGCCTGCACGGTGCCGGCCGCGCCCGGGGATCGGGCGACGGGCGGGCTTCGCATGGCTGTGGGCGATGCCTGCTGACAGCATGGTGGCAGCAGTCGGCGGTACGCGCGGGATTTGCACAGGCTGCTTTACAAGCGCAACACACCTGTTAGGCTGCCGCCAACCTGAGGGGGTCTGCATGCTGAAGGTCGAGAAGCTTTCCCACGTCTATGCCAACGGCACGCGGGCGCTCGACGCCGTCGACCTGACGATCCCGACCGGCATGTTCGGCCTGCTCGGCCCCAATGGCGCCGGCAAGTCGACGCTCATGCGCACCATCGCCACGCTGCAGACGCCCACGTCGGGCGCGATCAGCTTCGACGGGATCGACGTGATCGCCGAGCCGGAAAGGCTCCGCCGCACGCTCGGCTATCTGCCGCAGGATTTCGGTGTCTACCCCCGCGTCTCGGCCTATGACATGCTGGATCACATGGCGGTGCTGAAGGGCATCGCCGGGCGCGGCGAGCGCAAGGCGACGGTCGAGGGGTTGCTCAACCAGGTCAATCTCTGGAACGTGCGCAAAAAGGCGCTGGCCGGCTTCTCGGGCGGCATGCGCCAGCGCTTCGGCATCGCCCAGGCGCTGATCGGCAATCCCAGGCTGATCATCGTCGACGAGCCGACCGCCGGGCTCGATCCGGAGGAGCGCAACCGCTTCCTCAACCTGCTCGGCGAGATCGGGGAAGGCGTGGTGGTGATCCTCTCCACCCATATCGTCGAGGACGTGGCCGATCTCTGCCCGCGCATGGCGGTGCTGGCGGACGGGCGCATCCTGCTCGAAGGGGCGCCGCTCGATCTGATCGCGGCGACGCGCGGCCGCATCTGGCAGAAGACGATCGATCGCGCCGAGCTCGAGGATTTTCGCACCCGCTACCGCGTGATCTCGACCCGGCTCTTCGCTGGCCGCACGATCGTTCATGTCATGGCCGATGCGCTGCCCGGCGAGGGGTTCGAGCCGGTCTCGGGCGGCCTCGAGGACGTGTATTTCTCGACGCTCGACGCCTCGCGTCGAGCGGCCTGAGGGGGCGGCCATGTTCAGGGGGGTCTTCGGCTTCGAGCTTCGCTACCAGCTGCGCAACCCGGTCTTCTGGGTCGCGCTGGTGGTCTTCTTCCTGCTTGCCTTCGGCGCGACGACGATCGACCAGATCCAGATCGGATCGGGCGGCAACGTCCACAAGAATGCGCCCTACGCCATCGCGCAGGTCGTGCTGATCATGTCGGTCTTCTACATGTTCGTCTCGACTGCGTTCGTCGCCAATGTGATCGTGCGCGACGACGAAACCGGCTTCGGCCCGATCGTGCGCGCCACGCGCATCACCCGGACCGCCTATCTGCTCGGCCGCTATGCCGGCGCCTATGTCGCCGCCGCGATCGGCTTCCTCGCCGTACTGGCCGGCATCTGGCTCGGCACCTTCATGCCATGGGTCGACAGCGAGGTGCTCGGGCCGAACAGCTTCTCCTATTATGCGGTGCCGTTCCTGCTGATCGGCCTGCCGAACCTGCTGCTCACCTCCGCCCTGTTCTTTGCGCTGGCAACGGCGACCCGTTCGATGATGGCGACCTATCTCGGCGTCATCGGCTTCCTGATCCTGTGGACGATCGCGAGCGTCGTGCTCGATCGCAACCCCGCCTATGAGCTGGCCGGCGCCTATGGCGAGCCGTTCGGTGTCGGCGCCTTTTCCTATGCGACCAAATATTGGACGGCGGCTGATCGCAACACGCTCGTCCCGCCGGTCGACGGCATGTTCCTGTGGAACCGCGCCGCCATCGTGGCGATCGGCCTCGGTGCGCTTGCCCTGGCGACCGCCACCTTCCGTTTCGGCACGAAGGCCTCGAAGGCGAGCAGGCGCGCGCTGAAGCTGCAGCAGCAGGTCGCGGCGCCCGCGCCGTCCGGCCCGGCCGCGCCGCTGCCCATGCCCGGCTTCGGCCGCGCGACCGCCTTCGCCCAGCTCCGCGCGCGCACCGCGCTCGAGCTCGGCCAGGTGTTCAGGAGCCCGGCCTTCTTCGTCCTGATGGCGCTCGGCCTGTTCAACGCTGCCGGCGCGATGATCGATATCGGCGAACTCTTCGGCACCCCGGTCCTGCCGGTGACCCGGGTCGTGATCGGCCTGCTGGAAGGCTCGTTCGGCATCATCCCGCTCATCATCGCGGTCTATTATGCCGGCGAACTCGTCTGGCGCGAACGCGATCGCAAGATCCACGAGATCATCGATGCGTCGGCGATCCCCGACTGGGCCTATGTCCTGCCCAAGGCGCTCGCGGTCGTGCTGGTGATGTTCTGTATCCTGCTGGTCGGCGTGCTCGCCGGCCTCGTGGCGCAGCTCCTCCATGGCTATGCCGATATCGAGCTCGGCAAATATTTGCTCTGGTATGTCCTGCCCGACACGATCAATTTCACGCTGATCGCGATCCTCGCGGTCTTCATCCAGGCGCTCAGCCCGAACAAATATCTCGGCTGGGGCCTGATGGTGCTCTATTTCATCATCATCCGCGTCACGCTGCGCAATCTCGGCTTCGGCGACGCGCTGTACAATTACGGGCAGGCGCCGCCGGTGCCGCTGTCCGACATGAACGGCCAGGGCCGGTTCTGGATCGGCGCCTGCTGGCTGCGGCTTTACTGGAGTGCCTTTGCGGCGATCCTGCTGGTGCTTGCGCATGCCTTGTGGCGGCGGGGCACGGAAACGCGGCTGCGGCCCCGGCTGAAGCGCCTTCCGCGCCGCCTGTCCGGCCCGGCCGGGCTGGTCGGTGCCGCGGCGCTTGCCGTCTTCGTGGCGAGCGGGGTGTATATCTTCATCAACACCCATGTCTGGAACCACTTCACCACGCCCGTCGCCGACGATGCCTTCATGGCCGCGTATGAAAAGGCGCTGCTGCCCTATCAGAAGCTGCCCCAGCCCTCCGTCAGCGCGGCGCGCGTCGCGGTCGATCTGCGCCCGCAGGAACCGGGCCTCACCGCACGAGGCGTGCTCACCCTGGTCAACAACACCCCCGGCCCGATCCGCGACGTGCATGTCCGCCTGGGCGATCAGGTCACCAGGATCGGCTCGATCGCCATCCCGGGCGCCCGGCTGGTCCGCGACTATCCGGAATACCAGTATCGCATCTATCGCCTCGCCACCCCGCTCGCGCCGGGCGCCAGCACCAGCCTTGCCTTCCGGACCGAGCGCACCCAGCGCGGCTTCCGCAACAGCGGCAACGATACGCGGGTCGTGCAGAACGGCACCTTCGTCAACAATTTCGAATTCGTGCCGTCGATCGGCATCGACCAGAACGGGATGCTGCAGGACCGCGTGAAGCGCCGCAAATACGGCCTCCCGCCCGAGCTGCGCCCGGCAAAGCTCGAGGACCTGTCGGCGACGCGCTTCAACCAGATCCGCACTGACTGGGTGAAGACCGACATCACCGTCACCACTGATGCCGGCCAGACGCCGATCGCCCCGGGCTACAAGGTCAGCGACACCACCGCCAACGGCCGCCGCACCGCGCGCTTCGTCGTCGATGCGCCGATCCAGAATTTCTACTCGGTCCAGTCGGCCCGCTATGTCGAACGGCACCTGTTGCACAACGGCGTCGACCTGGTCGTCTATTATGATGCGCGCCACGGACGGAACGTCGATCGCATGCTCGCCGCCTTCGCGCACGGGCTCGATTATTACCAGCCGGCCTTCGGGCCCTATCAGTTCCGCCAGGCGCGCATCATCGAATTCCCCGATTATGCGCAGTTCGCCCAGGCCTTTGCCGGCACCATGCCCTATTCCGAAGGCATCGGCTTCATCGCCGATCTCTCCGATCCGGAGAAGATCGATTACGTCACCTATGTCGTCGCGCACGAGCTGGCGCATCAATGGTGGGCGCACCAGGCGATCGGCGCCGACATGCAGGGCGCGACCATGCTCACCGAGACGCTGGCCCAATATTCGGCGCTGATGGTGATGGAGAAGATGTACGGTCGCGACCAGATCCGCCGCTTCCTGAAGTTCGAGCTCGATCGCTATCTCCGCGCGCGCGGCGGCGAGGTGATCGAGGAACTGCCGCTCTACCGCGTCGAGAACCAGCAATATATCCATTACCGCAAGGGCTCGCTGGTCATGTACCGGCTCAAGGACGCGCTGGGCGAGGCGCGCGTGAACGCGGCGCTGAAGCGCTATGTCGAGCGCTACCGGTTCAAGGGCGCACCCTATCCGCGCACGCTCGATCTGATCGCCGAGTTCCGCAAGGGCGCCAGCCCCGAGGAGCAGGCGCTGATCACTGACCTGTTCGAGCGCATCAGCCTCTACGACATCAAGACGAAGGACGCAGCGGTCAGGAAGCTGCCCGACGGCCGCTTCGAAACCACGCTCACGGTCGAGGCGCACAAGCTCTATGCCGATGGCAAGGGCAAGGAGAAGGAAGCGCCGATGGCCGAGCAGGCCGAATTCGGCCTGTTCGCCGCCATGCCGGGCCGTGGCAGCTTCGCGAAGAAGGATGTGCTGCTGCTCCGGCGCCTGCCGCTGCACACGGGCACGCAGACGGTGAAGCTGGTCACGCCGGCGCGCCCCGCCTTTGCCGGCGCCGATCCCTATAATGTGCGGATCGATCGCAATTCGGACGACAATGTCATCCCGACCACGGGATGACGGCGCGGGGGTCTGCGATCAGGCGAGGATGTTCACCGCCCGTGCCGCGACCAGCGCGATGGTCAGCAGCGAGACGGCGGATTCGAACATCATCATCAGCTTCGCCCGCCGCGACAGCGGCAGCGTGTCGGTCGGCGAAAAGGCGGTCGCGTTGGTGAAGGCGAGATAGAGATAGTCGACGAAGCCCGGCTTCCACGTCGCTGCCTCGGGCGTGTTCATCGTCATGTGCGGGAACAGGAAATCGCATTTGCAGCTCTCGATCACGCCGTGCGACGCCGGCCCGCCGCGATCGAGCGTCCAGAACCACAGCGCGAAGATGATCACGTTGGTGGCCCAGATATTCAGCGCATCGAGCAGCAGCGTCTGCCCCACCTTGCTCGCGCTCCCCGCCAGCAACGCGTGGACCAGCGCGATCAGCGCGCCGAAATTGATCAGCGTGATCAGCCCGGTCATGGTCAGCGCCAGGATGCGGATGCCGTAGCGCGCGCGGGCGACCAGCCGCCAGTGCGCCTCGGTCCGCGCCTCGCGCACCGTCACCTGGGTCCAGGCGGTCGCGATCGAGAGCGGCACCAGCAGCGCCACCTCGAGCCCGGGGGCGAGCCAGCGCGGGCCCATGGTCAGGTCGTTGATCATCAGCGCCTGCAGCCCGGCGATCACCAGCACTGACAGCCGCGCCAGCCAGAAATCCAGCGCATGGGTGTGAATCGTCCGCAGGGCCGCCGTCATCGGCCGCTCATCGCACGCCGCGCCCGTGCTTTCCAGCCGCGCCGCACGGTCAGCCGCGTGGACGGAGCAGCGCCCGGATCGCGTCGATCGGGCGCCAGGGTGGCGCGAGCAGCAGCGTCGCGCGCGTCACGGCTCGATCAGCCGGCCAGCACCGCCGCCCGGTCGCGGCTGCCATCCATCGCCGGCAGCACTGCGCGCGCGACCGGCGCCAGCGGCACCGGTTCGTGGTGCAGGTTGGTCGTGGCCGGTGCGCCCGCCGCCGCATCGGCCCGCGCCTGCGCGAGCGCCCGGCGATCCGATGCGCCTGTGTTTCGAAGGCCGGGGCGGATTGCAATGGGGGCGGACCTTCGGGCAATGCGAGCCTCGGCAATGTTGCGCTGGGCTGCCGGGATTGCGATTCCCCCGGTACATTCCGACCGGGAACAGTCGCGTGTCGTTAGCCGTACTGGTCCATGTCCTGCACCTGTTTGGCGATCAACTCGTGGAGTTGCAGCACGGCAGGCGCCAGTCGCTCCCGGCGGCGCAGGACGTAGGAGATCGAGGGTAGCGCGGGCAGCTTCTCCCCGGCGATCTCGGGAAGCCCGGCAAACAGGTCGGTGCGGCAGGTAATGCCCACGCCGCCAAGCACCGCCGCCCGCAGTGCCGACAGGCTCGGCGTTTCGACCACCACCTGATACGGCCTGCCCGCTCCGTCGAGCGCGGCGATCGCGGCATCGCGGAAGCGGCACGGTCGTTCGAGCACTGCAAGCGGGATGGGCTCGCGGGCCGCCAGGCCGACATTGCCGAACCAGCGCGTCGGCTCGTCGCGGATCGCCGCCGGGTCACCGGCAGCACCTATGCCGAGAATAATGTCCAGCCGATCGCTTTCGAGCAGGTCGATCAATTGTGGCGTGCCGCCGACCCGCACTTCGAGTCGCGCGTCCGGATGCAGGGCGACGAACTGCGCAAGCAGACCCTGCAAGAGCGTTTCGGCGAAATCCTGGACGAAACCGATCCGCACTGGCCCCGCCAGGGCTCCGCCGGTCAGCGTCGCCACGATCCGGTCGTTGAGGGCCAGCATTTCGCGCGCGTGCACCAGCACGCCTTCGCCCTGCACGGTCAGCACCAGCCGCCGCCCTTCGCGCAGGAACAGCGGCACCTGCAGCAATTCCTCGAGGCGCTTCATCTGCAGGCTGATCGCCGGCTGGCTGAGGAAGACGCGCTCGGAGGCGCGCAGCATCGAGCCGCCGTCGACCACCGCCACGAAACTGCGCAGGACGTCGATCGGGAGATTGAGGGCCATGGGCAACCTATAAGCACAACCAATCAGCCATGTAACCAAATCTATATTGATTTAGTAGGAGATAAACTGTCCTTTGGCGTCGTACCGCTGGCATCCCGCCGGCGCAGGAGGCGACATGGCAAGGATCGGGGCGATCAGGGCGCGACTCGCCGATGCAGGCGCAGGCGGCGCTCGCTGGGTGTCGCCGCTGGCCTTGCTGCTGCTGTGGGAGGCCGGCTCGCGCAGCGGAGTGATCCCGGCCCGGACGCTCGCCGCGCCGTCCGCGGTGCTGGCGACGATGTGGGGCATGATCACCTCGGGCGAACTCGGCCATAATGTGCTGGTCTCGCTCGGTCGCGCCGGCCTCGGTCTCGCGATCGGCGTGCTCGTCGGCGCTACGCTGGCGACGCTGGCCGGCCTCTCCAAGCGCGGTGAAGTCGCGATCGATTCGCCTGTGCAGATGCTGCGCACGCTGCCGACGCTGGCGCTCACGCCATTGTTCATCGTCTGGTTCGGCATCGGCGAAACGCCCAAGATCGTGCTGATCGCGGTGGCGACGACCTTCCCGATCTATCTCAACCTCTACAACGGCATCCGCGGCGTCGATGCGCGGCTGATCGAGGCGGCGCGCGCGTTCGGCCTCTCGCGTGCCGCGATCATCCGCCACGTCGTGCTCCCCGGCGCGCTGCCCGCGCTGCTGGTGGGCCTGCGCTATGCGCTCTCGATTTCGGTGCTGATCCTGGTCGTCGCCGAACAGATCAATGCGTCGTCCGGCCTGGGCTATCTCATCAACAACGCGCGCGATTTCATGCGGACCGACATCATCGTCGTCTGCCTCATGGTCTATGCCGCGCTCGGCCTGGGCGCTGACGCGGCGGTGCGGCTGATCGAGCGACGCTCCCTCGCCTGGCGCCCGACGATCCTGGAGGTCTGACCATGACGGCGCCCATTCCCTTCCCGACGCGTCCGCAACCGATCGTCAGCTTGCGCAACTTCACCCGGCGCTTCGGCACCAACACCGTGATCGACGGGCTGGACCTCGAGATCGCGGAGGGTGAGTTCGTCGCGTTGCTCGGCCGCAGCGGCTCGGGCAAGACCACCCTGCTGCGCACGCTGGCCGGGCTCGACGGGCCAAGCGGCGGGGAGGTTCGCGTGCCAGCTTCCCGCGCGGTCGTGTTCCAGGATGCGCGGCTGCTGCCCTGGAAGCCCGTGTGGCAGAATGTGATGCTCGGCCTGGGCGGTCGCGACATCCGCGCCCGCGCCGGGGAGGCGCTCGCCGAAGTCGGGCTCGATCACCGCGCCGAGGCCTGGCCGCTCACGCTCTCCGGCGGCGAGGCGCAGCGCGCCGCGCTCGCCCGAGCGCTCGTTCGCGAGCCCAGGGTGCTGTTGCTCGACGAACCGTTCGCGGCGCTCGACGCCCTCACGCGCATCCAGATGCACGAGCTGGTGCTCGGCCTGTGGCGCCGGCATCGCCCGGCGGTGCTGCTGATCACGCACGACATCGACGAGGCGATCGCGCTCGCCGATCGCGTGCTGGTGCTCGAGGGTGGGCGGATCGTCGCCGAGGAGCGGATCGCCGCCGCGCGGCCGCGCGCGCCCGACACGGAGCAGCGCCGCCGCCTGCTCGCCTGTCTCGGCGTCGTCTCGCCCGAGCCACCCGCCGGGCACGAATGGGCCGAGGCCGCCGAATAGTTTCCACAACCGTTCAAGGAATTTTGCGATGAGCCAGCACCCCGACGAACTCGAGATCCTGGGCATGATCTCAACCAGCTACGCCTCCGAGACGCACGCGCCGACCGGCCCGGCGATTGACCCGAGCTATACCGCCGCCTTCGCGCTGGCCCATGAGCAGGCCGGCTTCGACCGCATCCTGATCGGCTATCACAGCGCCGCGCCGGACGGCTTTCAGGTCGCCGCCTATGTCGCGCAGCACACGAGCCGGCTGAAGATCCTGCTTGCGCATCGCCCGGGCGTGATCCAGCCGACTGTCGCTGCGCGCCAGCTCGCCACGCTCGACCATTTCAGCGGCGGGCGGCTCGCGGTACACATCATCTCGGGCGGGTCGGATGCCGAGCAGCAGCGCGATGGCGACTTCCTGACCAAGGATGAGCGCTACGCCCGCACCGACGACTATCTCGATCTGGTCAAGAAGAGCTGGACCGCTGCGGCGCCGTTCGATCATGACGGGCCCTATTACCAGGTGCGCGACAGCTTCTCCGCGATCAGGCCGCTGCAGCAACCGCACCTGCCGATCTTCTTCGGCGGCGCCTCGGACGCGGCGGTGCGCGTCGCCGGCCGCCACGCCGAAACCTATGCGCTGTTCGGTGAGACGCTGGAGCAGACCGCGGAAATCATCGCCCAGGTCCGCGCCAGCGCCGCGAGGCACGGCCGGCCCGCACCGCGCTTCAGCGTCTCGTTCCGCCCGATCCTCGGCCGCACCGAGGAAGCCGCCTGGGAACGCGCCGAGCGCATTCTCGCCGATGCGCAGGCGATCAAGGATGCCGGCACGTCGTTCTTCAGCCGCGCCTCGACGCAGTCCGAAGGCGCGCGCCGCCTGCTCGAGACCGCTGCCGGCGGCAAGGTGCGCGACAAGCGGCTATGGACCGAGATCGCCAAGCTGACCGGGGCTCCCGGCAACACCACCTCGCTCGTCGGCACGCCGGACCAGGTGGTCGATGCGTTGCTCGATTACTACGATCTTGGCGTGCGGACCTTCCTGTTCCGCGGATTCGATCCGCTGGAGGACGCAATCGATTATGGCCGTCACCTGTTGCCGCGGCTGCGCGAAGCGGTGGCCGGCCGCAGCCGTCTCGATCTGGTCGCGGCAGAATGAGCGAGCGCCATGCCCGCGCCATCGACCGGCTGGTCGCGGCGATCGAGGCGATCGTCGCGACCCCGGACGATGCGCTCCTCCCGCGGCTCGCCGAGCCGCTGGCCGCGCTTGTTTCCCGGGACGACTGGATCGACCCGGCTTTCGCCGCCCCGGATCCCGAGCGCTATCGCCAGTATCTGCTGTACCGCGATCCGGCCGAACGTTTCTCGGTCGTCAGCTTCGTATGGGGTCCCGGCCAGGCAACCCCGATTCACGATCACCGCGTCTGGGGCCTGGTCGGCGTGCTGCGCGGCGCGGAGATCGACCAGCGCTATGCGCCTGCGGCCGATGGATCGCTCGCGCCGGCGGCCGCGCCGACCCGGCTCGAAGCAGGCGATGTCGCCACGCTATCGCCCGCGACCGGTGACATCCACCGCGTCGCGAACGCCCATGCCGACCGCGTCTCGATCAGCATCCATGTCTATGGCGCCGATATCGGTCGCGTCGAGCGCGCGACCTATGACGAAGCCGGGGCGTCCAGGCCCTTTATCTCGGGCTATACTGAACCGGCGCCGGTGCCGGCATGACGCCCCGGGACATCCGCCACGCCTGGCTCACCCGCGCTGAACTTGCCGTGTTCGACCTGCGCGACGAACATTCTTTCGCCGGCGGCCACCCGCTGTTCGCATCGCAGCTGCCGCCGCATCGCATTGCGATCGAGATTGCCCGCCGGGTGCCGCGCAAGGCCACGCCGGTCGTCGTCTACGACAATGGCGAAGGGCTGGTCGATGCCGCCATCGCCGAACTCGAGGCGCTTGGCTATTCCAGCGTGTCCGCGCTCGACGGCGGCCTCGGCCCAGACCCGGCCGCCGTGGCG
>CAISGR010000152.1 GCA_903884945.1 uncultured bacterium | reverse complement strand
TCACCCGCCCCGCGCTGCACAAGCCGCTGTTCAGCGACGCGCGCGCCTTCGCCAATTTCCTGCTCTTCGCGCGCGACATGCACCACAACACCGATTTTCCGCTGCTCGCCAATGGCCGGCGCGTTCCGGACGAATGGGTCGACGCGATCCGCCACGCGTCGCAGCAACTGACCGCCGCCATCGCCTGGGAGCGCGGCGACCTGCTGCTCCTCGACAACAGCCGCTTCATGCATGGCCGCGCGCGCGTGATCGATCCGGCCAACCGGATCATCGCCTCGCGCTTCGGCTATCTGCGATCGGCGCCGGCCAGCGAAGGCGATCCGCCCGATCCGGTCTGGCGCCGCCGGTCCTTCGCGCCGCCGGGCGACGGCCAGGCCCGCGGGATGACGGACCCGGCCGGCCCGCAATGAGCCCCGCCAGGCCACCGCGAAGCAGGATCGCCCTGCTCGCCTTTGGCGACTTCGCCTTCAATCTCTACTGGCAGAGCATCATGGTCTTCCTGGTGTTCTACTACACCGATGCGCTGCGGCTGCCCGTGGCGGCGGCGACCCTCACCTATGCCGCCGCATCGATCTGGGACGGGATCGTCAGCCTCGCCGCCGGGCTGTTCGTCGAGCGGCGCGCCATCCATGGCTATGGCCGCTATCTCCTGATCGGCGCCGTGCCGCTCGGCGTCACCTTCGTGCTCGCCTATCTGCCGCCGCCCTGGGGCGGCCCGATCGCGCTCGCGGTGGTGCTCGGCGGCCATCTGCTGTTCCGGACCGCCTATGCCTTCGTCAACATCGCCTATCTCGGCATGACGGCCCGGATCAGCGCCGACAGCGGCGACCGGGGCCTGCTCACCGGGCTGCGCATGCTGTTCGGCACGGCCGCGACCGTCACGGTCGCGCTCGCCACGCACCCGCTCGGCGCCTGGATCAGCGGCGCTGCGAGCGGCCCGCGCATCTATCTCTACGCAGCGGCCGCCTTCGCCGCGGTCGGCACCGCGATCCTGCTCGCGGTCGGCGCGCTGGTGAAGGAAGCCCCGCTGCCCGATCGGCGCGCCGCCGCCGCGCCGATCCTCGCCGGGCTCCGCTCGCTCGCCGGCAATCGCGCCTTTCTGGCGGTCAATGCCGCGATGATCTGCATGATCATGGGCGTGACGGTCCTCGAGAAATCGATCCTCTATTATTTCAAGTATTTCGTCGGCGACGAAGGCGCCGGCCGGCTGGCGCTGGCGTCGATGGGCGCGCTCAGCGCGATCGCAGTGCCGCTCTGGGTCGCGATCGCCCGCCGCCTCGGCACGCGCGCGGCATGGCTGCTCGCTGCAAGCCTCGCGGCCGGCGGCATGGCGCTCTTCGCCGCGATCGACATTCGCGGCGCCGTCGCGACCCAGGGCTTCCTGATCGGGATGCAGGCGGCGATCATCGGCCTGCATTTCAGCTTCTGGGCGATGCTGCCCGACACGATCGAATATGGCGAATGGTCGACCGGCGTGCGCGCCGAGGGCAGCGTGTTCGGCGTGGCGGTGCTCCTCCAGCGGATCGCGCTCGGGTTCGCCACGGGCCTGATCGGGGCCGTGTTCGCCGCGGCCGGCTATGTCGCAGACGCGCAGCTCAGCGCGCAGACGCTGTCCGGCATGCGCCTGGCGATCGCGCTGCTACCCTTTGCCTGCTTCGCGCTGGCCGCGCTGCTCATGCTCGCCAACCCGCTGAAGCGCGGCGTGCACGCGCGCATCGTCGATGCGCTGGCGCGGCGCGCGCCCGCTGCGCCCTAGGCGCGGACCAGCTCGAAGCTGCCGCGCACGCCCTCGGCCTCGGCCGACGGCGCCACCCACAGATCGAACATGCCGGGCTCGACCACGGGTTTCTCGTCGATTCCGATGAACAGCAGGTCGGGCCGCCTGAGCGTGAACTGCACCTCGCGCGATTCGCCCGGCTTCAGCGCGATCTTCTGGAATCCCTTGAGCTCGCGCACCGGCCGCGTGATGCTCGCCGCGCGGTCGTGGATATAGAGCTGCACCACTTCCTCCGCCGCCCGCGCGCCGCGATTGGTCACGGTCGCGCGCACCGTGAGCGTGCCGTCCCAGGCCAGGCGTTCGTCCAGCTTCAGCGCGGCATAGTCGATGCGGCCATAGGTCAGCCCATGGCCGAACGGATAGAGCGCCGAGTTCGGCACGCCGCGATAATGCGCCTTGTATTCCTGCAGCGGCCCCGGCGGATTGGGCCGGCCGGTCGCCTTGTGATCATAATGATAGGGCACCTGCCCCGCCGCGCGCGGAAAGCTCACCGGCAGCCGCCCCGCAGGGCCATGATCGCCGAACAGGATATCGGCGAGCGCATGGCCGGTCTCGCTGCCGAGGAACCAGGTCGCGAGGATCGCCGGGGCGGCCGCGACCGCTCCCTCGAGCGCGAGCGCCCGGCCATGCTTCAGCACCACCACGATCGGCTTGCCCGTTGCCGCGACCGCTTCGGCCAGCGCCATCTGCGGCGCCGGCACGGTGATCTCGGTGCGCGCCTGCGCCTCGCCGGACATATGCTCGTCCTCGCCGATCGCGAGCACCACCACGTCCGCCGCGCGCGCCGCGGCCACCGCTGCCTCGATCCCGCCGGCAAGCGCCTGCTCCACGCCCGATCCCGGCGTGACCGTCACCGATGTCGCATCCGCCACCGCGCCGCGCACGCCGGTCGCCAGATCGATCGCCTGGGCATTGTCGCCATAGACGCACCACGGGCCGATCAGGTCGTGCTGCCCCGCTGCGAACGGGCCGATCAGCGCGATCTTCTGCCCGCGCTTCTTGAGCGGGAGCAGGTCGCCCTCGTTCCGGAGCATCACCACTGAGCGCCGCGCCGATTCGCGCGCCAGCGCGATCGTCGCGGGCGCGCGGCTGCGTGCCTTTTCGCGGCGCGGGTCGATCCGCCGGAACGGGTCGTCGAACAACCCGAGCCGCGCCTTGATCGTCAGCACGCGCCGCACCGACTGGTCGAGCCGGTCGAGCGGCACCTCCCCGCTCCGCACCAGGTCCGGCAGGTGGCGGATATAGAAGCCGCTCTGCATGCTCATGTCGACGCCGGCGAGGAAGGCGAGCTTGGTCGCCTCGCGCGCGTCGGCGGCGAAGCCATGCGCGATCAGTTCCTCGTCGCCGGTATAGTCGGATACGACGAAGCCATCGAATTTCCACTCGCCGCGCAGCACCTCGGTCATCAGCCAGGGATTGGCCGTTGAGGGCACGCCGGCAATTTCGTTGAACGAGGCCATGACGGTCGCGCAGCCGGCATCGAGCGCTGCCTCGAACGGCGGGAAATAGGTTTCGCGCAGCGTGCGCTCGGACAGGTCGACGCTGTTATAGTCGAGCCCCCCCTCGGCCGCGCCATAGGCGACGAAATGCTTGGCGCAGGCAAGCATCGCGTCGTCCGCCGCCAGCCCCCTGCTTCCCTGGAAGCCGCGGACGCGCGCCGCGGCGAAGGCCCGGCCGAGCAGCACGTCCTCGCCCGCGCCCTCGATTCCCCGGCCCCAGCGCGCGTCGCGCGAGATGTCGAGCATCGGGGAGAAGGTCCAGTCGATGCCGGTCGCCGCCGCCTCGAAGGCAGCCGCGCGCGCGGTGCGCTCGGCCAGGTCGGGATCGAAGCTCGATGCTTCGGCGAGCGGCACCGGGAACACGGTGCGGTGGCCGTGGATGATGTCCGCGGCGAACAGCAGCGGAATCTTCAGCCGCGATTCGGTCATCGCCGCAGTCTGCATCCGCCGCGCCATCTCGGCGCCATTGCCGTTGAACACGCCCGTCAGCCGGCCGCGCCGCGTCTGGTCGAGCTGGTCGGCGAAGCTCGCCCCGGCGACCGGCGGGTTGAGCACGCTCGCCGCGGCCCCGCCCCAGGCGGCGGCCATCAGCGTCAGCTGCCCGGCCTTTTCCTCGACCGTCATCTTCGCGATCAGCGCGTCGATGAAAGCCGGCGCCGGGCCGGCATCCGCCGCCCGCAGCAGCGCGCGTGCCGGGCTGCCCGCCCAGGCCATGATCGCCCCCGCACCCATCAGCGCCGCGCGGCGTGAAACCCTTTGATCGCGCATTTCCAACTCCCTCTCCGAACGGCCAGCCGCCGTTTCGTCAACATTCACTCCGAAGTCACGCAAAGCTTGCCGATTTTTTTGCTTGGCGTTGCACCATGTAACCGGTTACATGGAGTCGCGCCAGCGTAGCAAGGGATAGCGACGCGCGGCACGCGACATCCGAGCATGAAGGCATGCCGGCGGAGAGGCAGCAGGGGTAAAATGGGTCACACGATCAGGGATGTAGCGCGCGAGGCGGCCGTTTCGGTCGCGTCGGTATCACGCGTCCTGAACGGGACTGCCCGGGTCAATCCCGATACGCGCGCCCGAATCATGGCAGTGGCCGAGCGGCTCGGTTACGTCCCCCATGCCGGCGCGCGCAGCCTCAGCATCGCGCGCACCCATGCGATCGGCGTCGTCCTGCCCGATCTCCACGGCGAGTTCTTTTCGGAGCTCGTGCGCGGCATGGACCGCGAGGCCAGTCGGCGCGGCCTGCAATTGCTGCTCTCGAACATGCATGCCGATGTCGAACAGGCGTCGCATGCGCTGCGCGCGATGCGCGGGCGGGTCGACGGGCTGGTGATCATGGCCCCGCATCTCGATTCCGTGACGCTGCTGAAGGCGCTGCCGCGCACCACCCCGGCGGTCCTGATCAATTGCCGCGCGGAGGATGACGGGCATCCGGCGCTGCGCCTCGACAACGCAGCCGGGGTCGAGGCGATGGTGCGCCACCTGGTCGACAGCGGCCGGTGCGACATCGTGCATATCGCGGGTCCGGAAGGCAATCTCGATGCCGACGAGCGCGCCGCCGCCTTTTCGGCGGCGATGGCCCGCCTCGCCCCGGGCCGCGAGATCCAGATCATCCCGGGCGACTTTTCCGAAGAGGCCGGCGAGGCCGCGGCGCACCAGATCCTGGCCCGGGCCAGGCCGGTCGATGCCATCTTCGCCGCCAACGACATGATGGCGATCGGCTGCCTGATGGCGCTGCGCGAAGCCGGCATCGACGTGCCCGGCCGCATCGCCGTCGCCGGCTTCGATGACGTGCCGGTCGCCCGGTATCTCGCTCTCACGACCATGCGCGTGCGCATGGCGGAAATCGGCGCGCAAGCCATCGCGCGCCTGGCCGCGTCCATGGACCAGCGGCCCACCGAAGCATCCGTCGCGCTGCACACGCCCGAGCTGATCGTGCGTGCCACCACGGCGTTGCCAAGAAACCAGACAAATTCTGCAGGGGAAAGGAACACATGATGATTATTGCTAGGAGCAGGGCCTTCCGGGCCTTTCTGGCCGCGGCGACGGTCATGGCCGGCGGCGTCGCGCTGCCCGAGCTGGCGTCGGCGCAGACCACCACGGCGCAGCTGCGCGGCCAGGTAACCGGTGCGGACGGCGCGGGCGCCGGCGGCGTGCAGGTGCGCGCGCGCAATCTCGGCACCAACCAGACCTATAGCGCGACCACTGACGCGGCCGGCAACTACACGCTCAACGGCCTGCGCCCCGGCACCTATGAGGTCAGCGCCGCCAGCAACGACCAGACCGCGACCGACACGGCCGCCATCGGGGTCGGCCAGTCGGCCTCGCTCGATCTGGCGCTGGGCAGCGCGGCGGCCGGCGCGGAAGCACCGCTCGGCAAGGATATCGTCGTCACCGGCAACCGCCTGGTCGAGAAGAAGACCAGCGAGGTCGCGACCAATGTCAGCCTCACCCAGATCGAAAAGCTGCCGCAGACCGATCGCAACTTCCTGTCCTTCGCCGCGCTCGCGCCGGGCGTGCGCTACAATGACGGCGAGCAGGGCAAGGGCATCCAGTCGGGCGCCTCGACCGCGAGCCAGGTCAACGTCTTCATCGACGGCGTCAGCCTCAAGAACAAGCTGCGCGAAGGCGGCGTCGCCGGCCAGCAGAACAGCCGCGGCAATCCATTCGGCCAGCTCGCGGTGCAGGAGTTCCGCGTCCTGACGCAGAACTACAAGGCTGAATATGAGCAGGCCGGCGCCGCGATCGTCACTGCGGTGACCAAGTCGGGCACCAACGAGTTCCACGGCGAGGTGTTCGGCCAATATACCGACAAGGGGCTGGCCGAGAAGGACTACATCAACAAGCGGTTCGGCAGGCCCGAGCCGGCGTTCGAGCGCAAGCAATATGGCATTTCGCTCGGCGGCCCGATCATCAAGGACAAGCTGTTCTTCTTCGGCGCCTATGAGGGCAACGACCAGAACCGCGCGTACAACGTGATCGGCGGCGGCAACGCAACGGAGCGCGCCTCTTTCGAACAGCTGTCGGGCCACAAGCTGAGCGAGTTCGAGGGCTCGTTCGTCAGCCCGTTCCGCGGCGACTTCTATTTCGGCAAGCTCACGCTGACCCCGGATTCGAACCAGACCTTCGACCTGTCGTACAGCCGCCGCCAGGAAACCGACATCCAGGCCTTCGGTAACCAGGTGGCCTACAGCGCGGCCGAGAACAAGCGCAACACGGTCGATACCTATCTGTTCAAATGGACCTATCGCGGCGGATCCTTCGTCAACGAGTTCAGCGCCAATTACCTGAACTACAACTTCAATCCGGTCTCGCTCAACCCGGATCAACCGCAATTCGAATATGCTCCGGTGATGACCTTCGGCGGCAAGGATTCCACGCGCCACGAAGTGCAGCAGGATTACACCCTGCGCGACGACTTCACCTATAGCGGGCTGGACAATCACGTGTTCAAGTTCGGCGCCCGCGTCGACATCACCGATATCTCGTTCGACGATCACAATTTCGTCCAGCCGCACTACACCTTCAATCTCGATACCAATAACGGCCTGAGCTTCGCCTTCCCGGCCCAGGCCCAGCTCGGGCTGGGCAGCGCGCTGATCAAGAATTCGGATACGCAGGTCGGCCTCTACCTGCAGGACGATTGGGACGTCACGGACAAGCTGCAGCTCAATCTCGGCATTCGCTGGGACTATGAAACCAACGGCTTCAACAATAATTATGTGACGCCGGTGAATGCCGCGGCCGCGCTGCGCGCCCTGCCCAAGACCTTTTATTTCGATCCCGAAAACTACATCTCCAACGGCCATAACCGCAAGCCGTTCGGCGCCGCCTTCGCGCCGCGCTTCGGCTTCTCCTATGACGTGAAAGGCGATCGTTCGACCGTGATCTTCGGCGGCTTCGGCCGCTATTACGATCGCAACAATTTCAACAACACGGTCGACGAGATTTCGCGGCGGCTCAACCCGATCGGCGTGTTCCGCTTCTCCGCCAATGGCGCGCCGCGCAACGGCCTGCCGACGGTGGCGTGGAACCCGGCCTATCTCACGCGGGAAGGGCTGCTCGCGCTCGCGGCCAGTTCCACCCAGGGCCTGCCCGAACTCTTCGCGGTGAAGAACAACGCGAAGCCGCCGGTCACCGATCAGGCCAGCCTCGGCATCCGCCAGAAGCTCGGCCATTGGGAAGCATCGCTCACCGCTTCCTATATCCGCGGGCGCAACGGCTATACCAACCTGTTCGCGACGCGGAACAACAATGGCCTCGGCAATTGCTGCAACACCGCCCCGGTCATCCCGTTCGGCTATTCCAACGCGCTGATCGGCTATGACGGGCTCGATACCCGCTACAAGGCGATCTACTTCACGCTCGACAAGAACTACACCAAGGCGTCGGGCTGGGGCTTCAACCTCGCCTATACCTTCTCCAAGGGCGAGCAGAACGGCGGCGACCTGTTCAGCCTCGACGGCACCGTCCCCGATTCCTATGGCTGGCGGCCACGCACGGGGGACGAGCGCCATCGCCTCGTCATCTCCGGCATCGTTGACCTGCCCTGGGGAATCCAGTTCTCGACCCTATCGACCTTCGGCAGCGGCCAGGCCTATCAGGTCACTGACGCGACCAACGGGTTCGACAACGGGCAGCTGAAGCTCACCTCGGCCTACCCTTACAAGAACTGCATCAAGGGGATCTTCGCCTATTGCGAGGTCAATCTGTCGGTCGAGAAGCATGTCTCCTTCAGCGGGCTGGGCAAAGACCAGGTGTCCTTTGCCGTCGACGTCCTCAACGCGTTCAACAACAAGAACTTCAAGGATTTCGACGGGTTCGTGAACTACAGCAACACCCCGCCGGACACGCTCGACTCCTCCAGGATCGGGAACAACCTGCTCACGCTGCCGCGGCGCATCCAGTTCCGCGCTTCCTACCGCTTCTGACCGTCCCCCCCACTGCCGGCCGCCCCTCCCCCTGGGCGGCCGGTATTTTTTTGTTTCAGACCGTTTCCGGTTCCGCTTCCTCAACCCTCTTCCGGAGATCGCGATGCCGACCCGCCGACACTTCCTCGCTACCGCCGCCCTCGCCGGTGCGGCTGCGGCCGCGCCCCGGACGCTGGCGGCGTCCCGGCCCGCGCTCCCGCCGCTGTTCGACGATATCGCCCGGCGAACCTTCGCCTTCTTCCGCGACACCACTGATCGCGTCCACGGCCTCGCGCCCGATCGCTGGCCGTCCCCCAGTTTCTGCAGCATCGCCGCGACCGGCTTCGCGCTCACCGCCTGGCCGATCGGTGTCGCGCGCGGCTGGATGACGCGCACCGCGGCAGCGGAACGGACGCTCGCCACGCTGCGCTTCTTCTGGAACGCGCCGCAGGGCGACTCGTCCGAAGGCGTGACGGGGCACAAGGGCTTCTTCTACCATTTCCTCGACATGAAGACCGGCCACCGCTTCGGCGGCTGCGAGCTTTCCTCGGTCGACACCGCGCTGCTCGTCGCCGGCATGCTGTTCGCGGCCGAATGGTTCGACGGCCGCGATCCGGTCGAAACCGAGATTCGCGATCTGGCGCAGCGCATCTATGCGCGGATCGACTGGCGCTGGATGCAGGCCGGGCGTCCGCTGGTCGCGATGGGCTGGCACCCGGAGAGCGGCTTCATCGCGCGCGGCTGGGATGGCTATAACGAGGGGATGCTGATCTACATCCTGGCGCTCGGCGCGCCGGAGCATGCGCTCGACCCGGCGGCCTGGGCAAGCTGGTGCGCCTCCTATCCCCATGCCTGGCGCGGCGAGGGCCCAACCCGCCATCTCGGCTTCGGCCCGCAATTCGGGCATCAGTACAGCCATGTCTGGATCGATTTTCGCGGCATCCGCGACGTGGCCATGCGCGCGGCCGGGATCGACTATTTCGAGAACAGCCGGCGCGCGACCTGGTGGCAGCGCCGCTATGCCGCCGCCAACCCGATGGGCTGGGCGGGTTATTCAGCCGATATCTGGGGCCTGACCGCCTGTGACGGCCCGGCGGACGCGACGCGGCGCCGCGGCGACCGCATGGCCGAATTCCGCGCCTATTCCGCCCGCGGCCCGATCGGCCTGCCCGACGGCTTCGACGACGGTACGCTGGCGCCCACCGCGGCGATCGCCTCGCTGCCCTTCGCCCCGGAGATCGTGATCCCCGCCGCCGCCGCGCTGCACCGCGTGCATGGCAAGCGCCTCTACCAGCGCTACGGCTTCGTCGACTCGTTCAACCCCAGCTTCCGCTGGACCGACACGGCGATCGAGCGCGGCCATGTCGATCCGCAGCATGGCTGGTACGATACCGACTATCTCGGCATCGATCAGGGCCCGATCCTGGCGATGATCGCCAACCACCGTGACGACCAGGTCTGGTCGACCATGCGCCGTTCGAAGGCGATCGCCACGGGCCTGCGCCGCGCCGGCTTCACCGGCGGCTGGCTCGCGGGCTGAGGGCGGCTTCGAGATCAGCATCGAGCTGCGCAGGACGCTCCGCGCTTTGTGAACGCATAGTCGTTCATGTCGTCGGTGCCGATCAGGTGCAGCGAATAGGCTTCCCGTATCGCCGGCATCGCCTCACTGTTCCTGTTGAAGAAGACGAACTGGAACGTGCCGCCGAACGTGACAGCCCCCCCCCCGGCTGACGCCAATTCCGCGGTCGACCCGACTATGGAAACCACGTTTGCCGGCCACGACCGTGTAGTGCGCGGAGTCCGTTCCCGTCGAAATAAGGCCGCCACGCAACGCCAAGGGAGCGCAGCAGGGATTTCGATAAATGCCGTTCGCCCGTGCCGGTGACGGGGGCGAATATGGCGGGGACACGCAATAGATCAGCGCGAAGACGCATATCCTGCCGGGTATGAGGACAAGCGCGAGAACCTGACCGAGCGCCACCTTGGTAGCCTCGTCTTCCGGGGTTGCTTTATAGCGCATTGCAGCTTCGGCTACCGCGCGCCCGCATGATCCCGCCTTTCCGTAAGGGCGTCGCGTGAAATCGCCCTCGTCATGATGGGGAACTGCTCCCCGGATCGCGCCGAAAAGGCGATCTCGAGCCCGCATTATCGCGCCTGCGTGCGACAAGCGGAAAAGTCATTTCAATGACACCGCACCTCGTGCCGAATACAAGACCCGGCCCGAAAAAGTAAAAAATTTCTCACAATTTAAGTCGATCTCTTGAGGAATTCCGGAGGCGTCAATATGCTTGCCCAATCACATTGGGGCCGGGGGGCAAGAATAAAATGGGTCGCGGAGCAGCGCTGGGGCGCTCGGTACTTTGTTGTGCGTTCATTGCGGTGCCAACAGCAGCTTTCGCGCAAACGGCCACACCGTCGGCGGTAACGCCGCCGAGCCTGCGCCCGGAAAAATCGGATAACGGCTTTCGCGTCGATATTCCTGAGGCTGGCGGCCTGCGGGCGCCAGCCGGGAGCGAGAATCTCAAGGTCACGCTCGGCGCAGTCGCGCTCGAGGGCGGATTTCCCGAGGTCGCCACGGAGACCGAGACGGCGCTCGACCAGTTGCGCGGGCAGACAGTCACCCTCGCACGGATCTACGAGGTCGCGTCGCAGATCGAGGCAGCCCACGCCCGCGCCGGCTTCGTCCTCGCCCGAGTCGTCATTCCGCCGCAGGACCTCAAGGATGGCGGCACGCTGCGGATCGTCGTGATCGATGGGTTCATCGAGCAGGTCGACGTCTCCGGCGTTCCGAAGCGGGTTCGTGCCGTCGTCGCGCGTCGTCTGGCCGGATTGAAGGAGCGCAAACATCTGCGGCTGAGCGATATCGAGATGCCGCTGCTGATCGCCAATGAGATCCCCGGGCTGACGTTACGATCGACGCTGATGCGCGGCAATCAGCCCGGCGGGACCAGATTGGCGATCGAGGGCCGGCACCAGCTGGTTTCGGGCAGTATCGGTGGCGACAATAGTCTCGCTACCTCGCTCGGAACCTGGAGCGTCAACGCGCAGGTTTCGCTCAATTCGGCCTTTGGCGCCGGCGAGCAATTCTACGGCTTCGTCTCGAGCGGCTACGATATCGGCAAGCTGTTCGGCAGAGAGGTGCGCGAGCGCGTGCTCGGCGGCGGTGCGGTGTTCGCGTTCGGCGACGGCCGGTTCACGCTCAATCCGGAAGCGACTTTCACCCGCACGCAACCGGCTCCTTCGCTCGGCGCGCCGGCGACGCGTGGCGATCTCCACCGCTTCGCGCTGCGCGCCTCCTATACGCTGGCGAAGACACGCAGCCGGGCGATGCTGCTGAACGGTAGCATCGAACAGCTCGAGGAGAGCAACGAGGCCCCGCAATTCGCCCTGACGCTGAGCCGCGACCGCTACATGGTCGCACGGCTGGGGCTGGGCTTCGATCGTTTCGGCGTCGACCGTGGCTCTTTCGGCGCGGCGATGCAGCTGAGCCAGGGGCTTGGCGATCTCGGCGCGCGGACCCTGGCCGATATCGCCGCATCGGGCGTCGGCTATTCGCGGGTCGGCGCGCGCGATGATTTCACCAAGATCACCGCGCAGGCGCATGCGCTGCTCCCGCTCGCGCCGGACTGGGAGCTCGCGGCCTCGGCAAAGGCGCAGAGCAGCTTCGGCGCCGCGGTATTCCGCGCCGAGCAATTTTCGATCGAGGGCGCGGACGGTGTTTCCGCTTATGTCGGCGGCGCTACCGCGGTCGACGAGGGAGCTGCGGCGCGGCTTGAGCTCAGGCACCGCTTCATCGCCGGCAGCGGGAAACTGGGCCTGGCGGTTTCGCCCTATCTGTTCGGGGCCGGCGGGCTCGGGTCGGTCAGCAAGCCGACGATCCTTGAACCCAAGAACCTCGATGTCGCCGCCCTAGGCGCCGGCATCCGCGCCGGCGTCGCCGGCGTCGGGCTCTATTTCAACCTCGAATATGCGTACGGATTCAGCAACGTCGCCGCGCTCGACAAGAGCGACCGGGTGAATGTCACGGCGACGCTGCGCTTCTGACCTAACGGCATCGTCGCGGGCAGCGACGAGCAGTTCCACCTTCCAGTGCAAGTGAGATTGGCGATGAGGACCGGAAACATGAAGCGCTCGTCCAATGGCAAATGGCTGTCGACCACGGTGCTCGGCGGCGGCGCGCTGCTCCTCCTCGCCAGCCTCCCGGGCACGGCGTGCGCCGAGGATCTGCCCGCGGGCGGCGTGGTCGCCACCGGCAGCGCGATCATCGGCAGCAATGGCCAGACGACCACCGTCAACCAGTCGAGTAGCCGGGCCGTCATCAACTGGGACAGCTTCTCGGTCAGCCAGGGCAAGACGGTCGCCTTCGTCCAGCCCGATGCGCAATCCGCCACGCTCAACCGGGTCACCGGCAGCACCTCCTCGACGATCGCCGGGCAGATCCTCAGCAACGGCGCGGTCTATCTGATCAACCCCAATGGCATCGCCATCACCAAATCCGGCACGGTGCAGACCGGCGGCGGCTTCGTCGCCTCGACGCTCGGCATGGCCGATGCCGATTTCATGGCGGGGAAGACGCGCTTCACCGGCGGCGGCACCTCGGGCTCGGTTTCCAATGCCGGCCATATCACCGCGGGTCAGGGCGCCTATGTCGCCTTGCTCGGCGGCAGCGTTTCCAACAGCGGCACGATCGCGGTGCCGCTGGGCCGGGTCGGGCTCGGCTCGGGCGAAAGCATCACGCTCGATCTGAACGGCGACGGCTTCATGCAGGTCGCGGTGCCGACCAGCGCCGTGACCGGCGACAGGGCACTGATCAGCCATTCGGGCAGCATCTCGGCCTCGGGCGGGTTCGTCGTGCTCGAAGCGGCGACGGTGAAGGATGCGATCCGCAACGTCATCAACCTGTCGGGCGACATCAATGCCGATTCAGCGACGGGCAGCGCGGGCAATATCCGGCTGTTCGGCGGCGACGGCGGCACGGTGACGGTGTCGGGGAACCTGTCGGCACAGGCGACCGGTGTGACCGGCAATGGCGGGCTGGTCGAGACCTCGGGGGCCGAGGTCAATTACGCCGGGCTGAAGGTGAATACGTCTTCGGTCGGCGGCACGACGGGCACATGGCTGGTCGATCCGACTGATCTGACCGTGGATGCCGCTGCGGCGAGCACGATCTCGGCCAATCTCGCGACCAGCAATGTCACGCTGCGGACCAATGCCGATGGCACGACCTCGGGACTTGGCAACACCAGCGTCGGCAATGGCGATATCAACGTCAACGGGACGATCAACTGGTACAGCAGGAACGCGCTCACCTTTTCAGCCTATCACGACGTGAATATCAACGGCGGTATCGTCGGCGGAGAAAGTGCTTCACTCAACATCAGGGCCGACAATACGGGCACAGGAAATGGCTCACTATATCTCGGCGCATCCAGCTATATAACCAACCAAAATTCACCTGGATCAGCTTTTCGGATAACAATATTCTATAACCCCGTAAGTTATAATAATCCGACCGATTTTTCGAACCATATATCAACGAACTCTGGCATACCGCCAGTAGCATATATGCTGGTCAATAATGTCAATGATCTGCAAAATATAAATCAGAATTTGAACGCCGACTACGCCATCGGAAAAGACATTGATGCCAGTTCAACCACGTCCTGGAATGGCGGGGCTGGATTCGTACCGCTCGGGACCGACGGCCTCGGAACGATTCTCAACAACTATCGCGGCTTTTCCGGGGAATTCGAAGGTGACGGCCATACGATCAGCGGCCTTACAATTGCACGACCGACCGTTGACGGGGTTGGATTGTTCGGCATTGTCGATCACGGTGACTTCCGAAATTTCAACATTATCAACGCCAGCATTACCGGGCGTTCCTATGTCGGCGGCGTTATCGGCCAAGCCGGCTCAGGATATAGCGGCGTCGGCATCAGCAATATAAACTTTTCGGGATCGGTAACCGGTTCAGCCACAGCAGGAAACTTTGTCGGCGGCATAGTGGGATCAGTTGATACTTACTCGGCCTCTCTAAACCAACTGAGTTCGAGCGGCACCGTTTCCGGATTTCAATACGTAGGCGGCGTCATTGGCGCTTCACTCTCAATCTACATTTCCAATAGCCACTCTAGCAGCAATATTGTTGGTGATACTAGTGTGGGTGGCTTCGCCGGCGACAGCTCTGCTTTCACCAGCAACGTGTACGCAACGGGAAATGTGACAGGCCGACGGGCAGTCGGCGGACTTATAGGTCAGCAGCATGGTCAGTTGAGCAACGCCTATTCGACCGGCACGGTACAATCGAGTATCTTCGGATCTTGGATTGGGGGCTTGATTGGTTACGCTTCCAACTCCAGTCTATTTAATGTTTACTCTACCTCAGATGTTATTGCACAAAATAGCCAATATGTTGCCGGAATAGCCGGCTATGATTATCAGGCTAGTGTAACAAATGCATATTATGCTGGTACGATTAGTGCGTCAAATAGTTTATATGTTGGAGCTATGGCCGGAAGCCTTGAAGGAGACTTCACGACTTTTACAAGTTCTTATTGGGATGTACTTCGCGCGAATATCGGTCAAGCGTTTGGAACTAATTATTCGAGTGCGGTAAGTACTACAGCTGGGTTGACGACAAATCATCTTCAGGACTTCAACAGCTATTCGACGATCTACGCAGGCTGGGATTTCGCCGGCACATGGTCGCCGCCGACGCGGGCCGGGCAGGCCGGGCAGACTTCCGGCTATTATCCGCAGCTTTATGCGCTGACGCCGGTCCTGGTTGCGTCGGCGGCAGATGCCACACGGACTTATGGCGCCATCAATCCGAACTTCTCGATCCAGATCACCGCCGGCGGGCCCTATAATTTCCTTGGTAACGGATATGTGTTCGGTCCGGGGGGCGCGGCTGCCGGGGCCGATCCGCTTTCGACCCAGGCGCTGATTTCCAGTGCGCTGACACAGGGCGCGTCGGTCGGGCAATATACCATTCTGGGCAATTCAGCGACGAGCAACGGTGGCGTGACCTACCGGGTGATCGACGCGACTGGCGGAAAGCTCACCATCACGCCCGCCGCGTTGACAATCACCTACAGCGCCGATCCATTCACGCGGCTGTACGGCTCGGCCAATCCGGCATTGACCGGGACGCAGAGCGCAACCGGGTTGGTCAATGGCGATACGCTCGCCGGCATCACCTCAGGCAGCGCCAGCTACGCCACGTTGGCGACGTCGGCGTCCAATGTCGGCAGCTATGCGATCGCCGGCAGCGGCCTTTCCGCCAATAGCGGCAATTACAGCTTCACCTTTGCCCAGGCCGCGGGCAACGCAACCGCGCTCACCATCAATCCGGCCGCGCTGACGATCACTTACACGGCGGATCCGTTCAGCCGGCTCTATGGAGCGGCCAACCCGGCGTTCACCGGCACGCAGAGTGCAACCGGCCTGGTCAATGGCGATACGCTTGCCGGCGTTACCGCCGGCATCGCCAGCTACGGCACGACCGCGACCAGCGGCTCCAATGTGGGCAGCTATGCAATCAACGGCAGCGGCCTTGCCGTCAACAGCGGCAATTACAGCTTCACCTTCGCCCAGGCGGCGGGCAACGCGACCGCGCTGACGATCAATCCGGCGGCGCTCAGTGTCGTGGCTGACCCGCTTTCGCGCAACTATGGCGCGGCCAACCCCGGCCTCACCTATGCCGCCACAGGCTTGGTCAACGGCGACACGCTCACCGGCGCTCTCGCCACGACCGCGACGAGCGCGTCCTCGGTCGGCACCTATGGCATTACTCAGGGCAGCGTGGCCGCCTCGACCAACTATGTGCTGAGCTTCACCGGGGCCCTGCTGACGATCAATCCGGCGGCGCTGACCATCACCTATACCGCCGATCCGTTCAGCCGGACCTATGGTGCCGCCAACCCCAGCCTGACCGGCACGCAGAGTGCGACCGGCCTGGTCAATGGTGATAGCCTGGCCGGTGTCACCACCGGCACGGCGAGCTACAGCACCGCTGCGACCAGCGGCTCGAACGTGGGCAGCTATGCGATCAACGGCAGCGGCCTTTCGGCGAACAGCGGCAATTACAATTTCACCTTTGCCCAGGCAGCCGGCAACGCGACCGCGCTCACCATCAACCCGGCGGCGCTGACCATCACCTACACCGCCGACCCGTTCAGCCGGCTCTATGGTGTGGCCAATCCGGTGTTCACCGGCACGCAGAGCGCAACTGGGCTGGTCAATGGCGACACGCTCTCCGGCGTCACCACCGGGACTGCGAGCTATGGCACCACCGCGACCTCGGCATCTAATGTGGGCAGCTATGCGATCAACGGCAGCGGCCTTGCCGCCAATAGCGGCAATTACAGCTTCACCTTCGCTCAGGCAGCCGGCAACGCGACCGCGTTTACGATCAACCCAGCATCGCTGACGGTCGTCGCCGATCCGCTTTCGCGCACCTATGGCGCGACCAATCCCGCCCTCACCTATGCCGCGACCGGCCTCGTCAACGGCGACACCCTCTCGGGCGCCCTCGCCACCACCGCGACCAGCGCATCGTCGGTCGGGACCTATGGCATCACCCAGGGCAGCCTGGCGGCCTCGGCCAATTATGTGCTGAGCTTCACGGGCGCGCTGCTGACGATCAGCCCGGAGTTCCTGACAATTACCTATACCGCTGATCCGCTGAGCCGCACCTACGGTGCGGCCAGCCCCACGCTGACCGGTACGCAGAGCGCCACCGGACTGGTCAATGGCGATACGCTCACCGGCGTCACCACCGGCACTGCAAGCTATGCCACCACCGCGACCAGGGGCTCGAACGTGGGCAGCTATGCGATCAACGGCAGCGGCCTGGCAGCCAACAGCGGCAACTACAATTTCACCTTCGCCCAGGCAGCCGGCAACGCCACCGCGCTCACCATCAATCCGGCGGCCCTGACGATTGTCTACACCGCCGATCCGCTCAGCCGCTTCTACGGTGCCGCCAACCCGACTTTCACCGGCACGCAGAGCGCGCTCGGGCTGGTCAATGGCGACACGCTCGCCGGCGTCACCACCGGCGCTGCAAGCTATGCCACCGCCGCGACCTCGGCATCCAATGTCGGCAGCTATGCGATCAACGGCAGCGGCCTGGCAGCCAACAGCGGCAACTATAATTTCACCTTCGCCCAGGCAGCCGGCAACGCGACCGCCCTGACGATCAATCCGGCATCGCTGACGGTCGTGGCCGATCCGCTTTCGCGCACCTATGGGGCGACCAACCCTGCCCTGACCTATGCCACCACGGGCCTGGTGAATGGCGACACGCTCTCGGGCGCCCTCGCCACCACCGCGACGAGCGCATCGTCGGTCGGCACTTATGGCATCACCCAGGGCAGCCTGGCAGCCTCGGCCAATTATGTGCTGAGCTTCACGGGCGCGCTGCTGACGATCAACCCCGCATCGCTGACCGTCACCTACACCGCCGATCCCTTCAGCCGGACCTACGGCGCAGCCAACCCGGCGTTCACCGGCACGCAGAGCGCGCTCGGGCTGGTCAATGGCGACACGCTCGCCGGCGTCACCACCGGCACTGCAAGCTATGCCACCGCCGCGACCTCGGCATCCAATATCGGCAGCTATGCCGTCACCGGCAGCGGCCTCGCCGCCAACAGCGGCAATTACACTTTCACCTTCGCCCAGGCAGCCGGCAACGCCACCGCATTGACGATCAACCCCGCATCGCTGACCGTCACCTACACCGCCGATCCGTTCAGCCGGACCTACGGCGCAGCCAACGCGGCGTTCACCGGCACGCAGAGCGCGACCGGCCTGGTCAATGGCGATACCTTGGCCGGCGTCACCACCGGCACCGCCGGCTACGCCACCACCGCGACCAGCGGCTCGAACGTGGGCAGCTACGCGATCAACGGCAGCGGCCTTGTCGCCAACAGCAGAAACTACAGCGTCACCTTCGCCCAGGCCGCCGGCAACGCGACCGCGCTGACGATCAATCCCGCCGCGTTGACGATCACCTACACCGCCGATCCGTTCAGCCGGACCTACGGCGCAGCCAACGCGGCGTTCACCGGCACCCAGAGCGCCACCGGACTGGTCAATGGCGACACGCTGGCCGGCGTCACCACCGGTGCGGCGGTCTACGCGACATCGGCGACCACCGGCTCGAACATCGGCAGCTATGCGATCAACGGCACCGGGCTTTCCGCCAATAGCGGCAACTATAATTTCACCTTCGCCCAGGCCGCAGGCAACGCGACAGCCCTGACGATCAACCCGGCATCGTTGACGGTCGTAGCCGATCCGCTTTCCCGCACCTACGGGGCAACCAACCCTGCCCTGACCTATGCCGCGACCGGCCTCGTCAACGGCGACACCCTTTCCGGCCAGCTCGCCACGACCGCGACGAGCGCGTCGTCGGTCGGCGCCTATGGCATCACCCAGGGCAGCCTGGCCGCCTCGGCCAATTATGTGCTGAGCTTCACCGGCGCCTTGCTGACGATCAACCCCGCATCGCTGACCATCACCTACACCGCCGATCCCTTCAGCCGGCTCTATGGAAATGCCAATCCGGCGCTGACCGGCACGCAGAGCGCGACCGGCCTGGTCAATGGCGATACCCTGGCGGGCGTCACCACCGGCACCGCCGGCTACGCCACGAGCGCAACCACCGCGTCCAATGTCGGCAGCTATGCGATCACCGGCAGCGGCCTGGCCGCCAATAGCGGCAATTACAGCTTCACCTTCGTCCAGGCCGCCGGCAACGCCACGGCCCTGTCGGTCACGCCGCGACCGCTCAGCGTGACGGCCGACCCGATCTCACGCCAGTTCGGCGCACCCAATCCGCCGCTGACCTATGTCGTCGCCCCCACCACCGCGACGTCCGGCCTGGTCAACGGCGATGGACTTACCGGTGCCCTGAGCACGTCGGCGACGGCAATGTCGCCCTCGGGCGATTATCAGATCCTGCAAGGCACGCTGGCGGCATCATCCAACTATGCCTTCACCTACACCGGCGCGATCCTCAAGATCGCACTGCCGCCGCTGCAGTCGCTCAGCAGCTTTGTCGCCACGCCGTCGCCCGATCTGCCCTCCACCCTCGACATGCAGCAATCCCAGGGCTGTACGAGCGCGGCGGTATCCGAGGGCATGCGCGAAGCCGGCCGCGCCAATCTCGGCGGCTCAGGCGGGGCAGCATGCGACTGACGGCATGGTGACCGGTATGGCCGCGGCCAGGTGTCGCTTTCCCGTCAGCGGGGCGCAGGACATTGCTCCCGGATATTTCACGATGAAGCGCTGACAGGGCGACGCCGCAACACTGCCCGCGCTGAAATGTTCGTCACCGCTCCCTTTGCGGCGGGGCATCATCGCCTGCAGGGGGCTCTGCGACGAAGCCCATTTTCATCGAAACGCGCGCTCGTTGAAGCGTGTAGATCACTCCGCCGATGCAGCGATAAGGGACATTCTGGTCGAGCCCGGTTAACTGAACTTCCTGCTTTCGATGCCGCGCTCTCAGGCGGGCGAGCAGGTGTTCGTCAGTCAAACGCTCGCCGTCGACCGCAACTACGCACTGGCCAGCCGTATCAACAGCGACCGCGATCGTGATTGGCGGCGGCGGCGTCGCGCCCGCGCAACCGGATAGAGTGGCGGTAAATAGCAATCCAAAAGCCCTTGCCCGACGCTCGAACATCACCATCCATCCCGCACCACCACGACCGGACGGTTAGCACGACTCAGCGCCAAACCTGACGCTGCCCGCAGCCGGCATCGTGCTGGCGCAGTGCGAGCGGGCGGATATCGACACTGGCGGCGGTGGTTACCCGCCGACAATCTTTGCCGCGTCCCGGCTTCTCGCGCGTGCAGCGTCCGTCATCCGCGACATGGCTTCGACGATGAAATCCTGTTCGGCCTCGGGATTTGCGAAGAAGCGGCGCGGGAGAACCATGGCGCTGCTTTGAACCGGGAAAACCCAATATTTGCGAGTTCGATAAAGGTCTGTGACGCAAGGCCGGCGGGCGGTCGTCATCAGGTCCGCCAGCTTCTGGATGAGCGGTCGGCGTCCGGAGGAAGCGGTGTGGGTTATTCCTGTCAAGCAGTGAGGGATTAGCAGCGCCTCGCTCCTTCGGGTGCGGGGCGTTGCTGTGAGGGGCGATTCCCCGGGGCACTTCTTACAATGCCCTTACACGGCGCGCGCAAGGAAACGGGCACCTTTCGATGCCCGCGTAACCCATTGAAATGGTGTGGTAAAATTGGTCGGGGCGACAGGATTCGAACCTGCGACCCCCACACCCCCAGTGTGATGCGCTACCAGGCTGCGCTACGCCCCGACCGAGGGTGGGGCACATATGCGGGTGAGGCGCGGGATGCAAGCGCCGAGGTGCCGGCCGGGGGCACAAGCCGCGCCGGCCGGGGCGCCGGTCGATTCAACCGGGCGCTGAACCGGCGCATGGCGCGGCCGGGGGCGCCTCTCCCCGCTCCCGGCCGCTCTTTCACATGACCCTGTCGACGACCGAGGATCGCGCGTTGTCGCCCGCGCCCGATGGCCGCGCGACTTTCCCTGTTGCCTCCCACCGATTTCCCTGTTCCGGCACAACAGGGAAATCCGCCACAACCCGTTGATAGAGCACCGCGAATCGCCCCCATCGCGCGCCGGATCCGCTCGAAAGAACTCGAAATTCCCTGTTCATCGCGCGGAACAGGGAAAATCCGCCCCGGCCGGGGATCGTCACCAGCCTCCGGCGGCGGCGGGCGCCGCCTGCTCAGCCGCCGATCTGGCCGAGCGGCAGCATCCGCCGCGCCAGCGTCTGGACGAAGCGCGCGTCGCCGCGCCGCAGCGCGGCCAGCATTTCCGTCGCGCGCCGCTGCATCATCCGGTCGAGCAGTGTCGGCGTCGCGCCGTGCGCGGCTTGCCGGGCGAGAATCGCCCCGCGCGGATCGGCCGGGTCGAGCGACAGGCGGAGCAGCGCGGCAAGGCCGGTGAACAGCGCGCGGTCCCCGCCGAGCAGGATCGCCCGATCGGTCGCCGCATAACCGGTCGCCTTGCGCGCGCCGAGCACGCCCCGCGCCGCGAGGCTGCCCAGCGCCGCGACCGCGTCGATATGCCAGCCGCCCAGCACCGCCTGTGCCTCGGGATCGCGCGGATTGCGCGCGACCAGCGCCTCGAACTGCGCCCGTGCCTCGAGCGCGTCGCGGCGGCTCCGGGTCAGCTTGGCGCGATAGCCGATCGCCATCGCCCGCGTCAGCAGCGCGTCGGTATCGCCCGGAAGGCGCGCGAGCAGGGCGTTGGCGCTCGCCTCCGCGCT
>CAISGR010000151.1 GCA_903884945.1 uncultured bacterium | reverse complement strand
CCGTTCGGGACGGCGTTGGCCATCTCGGCCGCCCAGGCCGCCGGGTCGCCGAGCCGCAGCATGGCGAGGTCCTTCACGCGCCAGGTATCGAAATAGGCCGGCCGCAGCCCGAAATGCTCCATCGCCACCCCGGCGACCGTCACCGCGCCGATCAGCGTCAGCCCCGATCCGAACAGGCCGGAAAAGGACTGGCCGAACGCCTGGCCGGCATTGAACAGCCCGCCGAACAGCCCCGCGACCAGGTTGAGCGCGAAGACCGCCACCAGGATCAGCAGGCCGACCTTCACCGCGAACAGCCAATAGGGGAACAGCTCCGGCCCGATCACCAGGTGCGGCCCGGCGCGGTAGCGTGCGCCGACGACCAGCGGGTGGCCCATCGCATGGACCAGTTCCTCACGCTCGTCATCGGTGAGCGGGCGGCCGAGCGCGTCCTCGCGCTCCTCGACCTGCGAGAGCAGCGTATCGCGCAGTTCGGCGACGATATCGTCGCGGGTGTCGCGCGGCAGCTGCGCCGCCACCGCATCCAGATAGGTTTCGATCAAATCCATCTCGGGGCCTTTCGCCGGATCTTGGGTCAAAGGATCTTGTCGAGCGAGGCGTTGATGCCGCGCCATTCGGTGGTGAGCGCGGCGAGCATCGCGACGCCCATCGGCGAGAGGCGGTAGAAGCGCTTCCTGCGCCTTTCCTCCTCGCGCCATTCGCTGTGCAGCAGCCCCTGCGTCTCGAGCCGGCGGAGCAGCGGATAGAGGGTGCTTTCCTCCATCTCGAGCCCATCCGCGGCGAGCGCCTGGCGCAGGGTATAGCCGTAGCGCTCCTCCCGCAGCCGGGCGAGCACCGCCAGCACCAGCGATCCGCGCCGCAGCTCGAGCCGCATGCTTTCGTAGAGTTCGGGGTCGACCTCCATGCCGGTCCTGTCTGCCATATAGTGTGTGACACACAGTGTATGTCATATACTGTATGACTGCGTCAAGCCGGCCCGGCCGGGCGACGGGCAATTGATTCGCAGGTGATTTTTTTGGGAACCAAAGCGCGCGACCTGCGTCTTGTGCGGAACGATATTGCCGAAAGGAAGTCGCGGCGATCAGGTGACGAAGATCGCCGGCGCGCTGGGAAGGGGGCCAAGGCCGTCGGGTGCTCAGTTCGCCATGTCACCGGATAATGGAACGCGGACCAGCGCGGTGCCCCAACGGCATCGGCCTCCGCCAACAAGGGTAGTGCTTATGAACCGGAAATATCTCGCCAGCGCCGTTGCCGTCGCATCGATCTTCGCTCTGTCCGCTTGCGGGCACGAGACGCCGGCCGCCGACAATGTCGCGGCTGCAGCCGACAACATGGCCGACCAGATGGATGCCAATGCGGCCGCCATCAAGGACATGGGCGACAACATGGCCGCCAACACCGAAGCGGTGATGGACAACAAGGCCGACGCGCTCGAGAACAAGGCCGATGCGGTCCGCGAAGCCGGTGAGAACAAGGCCGACGCGATCGACAAGAAGACCAAGTGATCCCTTCCGGGCGGGTCGCCGCTTTTCTGGCGCCCCGCCCGGCATGATCCGTGTTTTGCCGCAGGCCCGAGGGTCGCGGCAGGCGAGCCGGTGTCGCGATGCATGTCCTGGTTTCCCAAGCGCCAGGATGTCGTCGCGGCACCTCTCCGTTCATGGGGTAAAGATCGTCGGACGGGCGATCGGACCTCCGCCTTGCGCACGGCCTCCCCGAAGTCCCGCAGCGTCGGCGTTCCCGGCCAGGCCGGCACCTCCGATGCGCCCAGTCGATCTGCTTCCATGCCGATACCCGGTGCCCGGGGCGGGCAAGTTTCGTCGCGCGTGACGTCCGTCACGCAGATCGGCGCCGCCGCCTGCGACATTGGCCTTCCAACTGGTTGGGAGGAAACCGATGTTCTGTGCCTTGCTCGTCACCGCCGCCACCGTCGCCCAGGAGCCGCCGGCCCCGCCGCCCGCCTTCGATGTGCCCGCCGCCTGCGCCCAGGCCTCGGGCGATATCGGTGGCATCGAGCAGCGCTACGCTGGCGAGACGAAGCAGCTCGAGCAGGATGGCGCGGCCATCGAGGACCGCGCCAAGGGCACCCACCATATCGCCGGCGAGATTCGCTTCAAGGAGCGTGCCTTCTCCTTCGACGTGCCCCAAGTGACGATGAAGCCGAAGACCATGTCGCTCGGCATTCCCAGCGTGACCATGCAGATCACGAAATTCAGCTTCGACAAGCCGGTCGTCCGCATGGAGAACCGCACCGTCGGCTGGGTGCCGGACGGAATGACCTGTCACTGGCTCAAATGCACCGTCAAGAAGAAGCTGCTGATCATCAAGGTGCCGGTGACGCGCATGGAACGGCAGGAGTTCAAGACCTCCGTCCCGCAGACCAGGATGATCCGGCGCGACTTCGTCACCAACATTCCCGAATTTGCGATGCGGCGGATCGGCTGGTCGATGAAGATTCCCGAATTCATCGTGAAGAGCCCGATCCCGGGCGAGGACGATTCAGTGAACGACGCGAGCGCCCGGCTCCAGGCGCGCGGCGAGGCGCTGGCGACGCGGATCAACGCGGACGTTGTGAACAGCACCAGCGCGCTGTTCAAATGCGTCGCCGACGATCTGGTGGAGAAGCGCAAGGATGCGGCGCTGCAGTTCGAGATCGGCATCAACCAGCTTTCCGCCACGATCGACACGCTGCAGGCCGCGGGCGCCGATCCGGCTGCCGCCGAGGGGGAGGACGGCAAGGTCAATTATGTCCAGCAGCGCATCGACCTGATGGCCGAGCGCGACAGGACGCTTGCGGGGATCGACGATGCGATCACGGCGCTCGGCGCCGAGCAGACCCAGAAAGTGGAGCAGACGCACAACAGCGTGTCCTGAACGGGCCGCGGCCTGCGTCGCCCTGCCCAAAACGCAAAAAGACCAGGCCGAAGGATGCTGTCCGATCCGGCCTGGTCCTACCCCCGGCTAAGGTGTGAGCCTGACGCGGTTGCTGGGGTGAGACGTTCCGCCGGCGGGATCGTTCCCCCGCGCGGCCGAATTTTTTCTGCGGAAATGGCGGCGCTTGGGCGGCGCAAAGCGGAATTAGGCTGATCCGCCGCGCGCTTTCCGGCTACTCGCCCGGGCCGTGACCGGTCCAGCCGCCCCGCCCCCCGATGCCCCGCCCCCCGTCCGAAGCGGCCTGCTGCTCGGCGTCGGCGCCTATGTCATCTGGGGGCTGTTGCCGCTCTACCTGAAGCTCGTCTCGCACGTGCCCGCGCTCCAGGTGCTGGCGCACCGCGTGCTGTGGTCGGCGGCGATGCTCGCGGTCGTCGTCGTCGCGCTGAAGCGGACGCGCGCGATCCTCGCGCTCGCGACGCCGCGGACGATCCTGATGCTGGCCACCAGCGCCCTGCTGATCGCGCTCAACTGGCTGGTCTATATCTGGGCGATCGATCACGATCATGTGCTGGATGCGAGCCTCGGCTATTTCATCAACCCGCTGGTCAATGTCGCGCTCGGCGTGGTCGTGCTGGGCGAGCGGGTGCGCCGCGTGCAGGGCGTGGCGATCGCGCTCGCGGCGGCGGGCGTCGCGCTCCTCGCGCTCGCCAGCGGCGGCGGGCTGTGGATTTCGCTGGTGCTCGCGTTCAGCTTTTCCTTCTACGGCCTGATCCGCAAGGTCGCTGCGATCGACGCGCTTGGCGGCCTGCTGATCGAGACCTTCCTGCTCGCTCCCCTCGCGCTCGGCGTGCTGCTGGTCGCCTATGGCCAGGGGCACAGCGGCTTCGGCCAGGATCGCGCGACGGACGGGCTGCTCGTCCTCGCCGGGGCCGTCACCGCCGCGCCGCTGCTGATGTTCGCGGCGGCCGCGCGGCGCATGCCTTATGCCGCGCTCGGCCTGTTGCAATATATCGCGCCGACGCTGCAATTCTCGCTCGCCGTGTTCGTGTTCGGCGAGCATCTGCGCCCCGCGGACATCGCCTCCTTCGCGCTGATCTGGCTGGGCCTGGCCGTCTATGCGACGGATGGCGTGCGCACGGCGCGGGCTGTGTCGCGGCGCTGACCCGCTGGGAGGTTTACCTATGGCCCGTGTCCCGGCGCCCGCTAGGAATCGCTCCGGCCGCACGCGGCATCGGGCCGGCGCGTGGCGGGAGAAGCGGCGATGGATCGACGGAAAGTCCTGATCGGCGGCGGTGCGCTCGCGCTGGCGGGTGCCGGGGCCGTCTATGCCGGTGCGGCCGGGATGGGCTCGGCGGACGACTATGCCGCCGCGACCGCCCGGATGCGCGCGGCGCTTCCGGCGCACCCGCGCCTGCGCGACCTGATCCGCCAGGCCACGCTCGCGCCGAACGGCCACAACACCCAGCCCTGGCGCTTCGGCCTGTCCGGCGACCGGATCGTCATCCGGCCGGATTTCGCGCGGCGCACCCCGGTGGTCGATCCGGACGATCATCACCTGTTCGTCAGCCTCGGCGCCGCCGCGGAGAATCTCGCTTTGGCCTCGGCTGCCGCGGGCCGCCCCGGCGAGCTTGCCTTCGATCCCGCCGGCGGCGGCGCGATCAGCTTCGCGCCGGGCGGCACGCGGCCCATCGGCTCGGCGCTGGCCGACGCCATTCCCCGCCGCCAGTCGACCCGCGCCGACTATGACGGCCGGCCGGTCGGCGCGGCCGATCTCCGCCTGCTCGCCGCCGCGGCCATATTGCCCGGGGTCGACGTGACGCTGATCACGGACCGGCCGGGGATCGATCGGGTGCGCGATCTCGTCGTCGCCGGCAATGGCGAGCAGATGGCCGACCCGGCCTTTCTGCGCGAGCTCAAGGCGTGGCTGCGCTACAATCCGCGCCAGGCGCTCGCGACGGGCGACGGCCTGTACAGCGCGGCGAGCGGCAACCCGATCCTGCCGGCATGGCTCGGGCCGCACGCGTTCGACTGGTTCGTCACCGCTGCCTCGGAGAATGACAAATATGCGCGGCAGCTGCGCTCTTCCGCCGGGGTCGCCGTGTTCACCGGGCAGCGGGCGGACCCCGCGCACTGGGTGCTGGTCGGCCGTGCCTGTCAGCGTTTCGCGCTGCAGGCGACCGCGCTCGGGCTGCGACAGGCCTTTGTCAATCAGCCGGTCGAGGTGGCGCGGCTCCGCCCGGCGCTGGCGGCGCTGGTCGGGCTGCCCGGCCGTCGCCCCGATATCGTCATGCGCTTCGGCCATGGCGCGGCACTGCCCTGGTCGCCGCGCCGGCCGGTCGAGCGGGTGATGGCCGGCTGACGGCACACGCCACCGGCCGGGGATATTGTGCGCCGGGCGTGCGTTGCGCAGAATTCATCCCGACTCATCCCCCGGTAAGGAATCCCCATGAAAGATCTGGTCGCCTTCGATCTCGACGGCACGCTCGCGGAAAGCAAGCAGCCGCTGCAGGAACCGATGGGCGAAGCACTGGCCGACCTGCTCGCGGTCGCGCATGTCGCGGTGATCTCGGGCGGGGACTGGCCGCAGTTCGAGAAGCAGGTGGCGAGCCGCCTGCCGCCGCGCGCCGACCGCACCCGGCTCTGGCTGATGCCGACGACGGGCACCAAGCTCTATCGCTATGATGGCGGCTGGAGCGCGGTCTATGCCGAACTGTTCGACGCGGCGCAGAAGCAGGCGATCTTCACTGCCTTCGATGCGGCGCTGGAGGCGACCGGCTTCGTCCCGGAACGGACCTGGGGCGAGCGGATCGAGGATCGCGGCAGCCAGATCACCTTTTCCGCGCTCGGCCAGCAGGCCCCGCTCGAGGCGAAGGAGCATTGGGATCCCGATTTCGCCAAGCGCAAGGTGATCCAGGCCGATCTGCGCACGCGGCTGCCCGGCCTGTCGATCAACATGGGCGGCGCGACCTCGATCGACATCACCCGCGAGGGCGTGGACAAGGCCTATGGCCTGAAGAAGCTGCGCGACGCGAGCGGCATCGCGCTCGACGCGATGATGTTCGTCGGCGATGCGATCTTCCCCGGCGGCAATGATTATCCGGCGAAGGAACTCGGGCTCGATACGGTGCGCGTCCGAGATCCCCAGGAGACGCTGGCAGTGATCGCGGCGATCGTCGCCTGCCAGAAATAGCGCGCGGCACGAGGGCGGGGGGGGCACGGCGGCGGCGTGAGCCCAGCTGTCGGAAAATGGGGACCGCCGCCGTACGCCGGGACGATAGCCCGGCATTGCGTCGGAATTCTTGCAATCGCCACCGGGCGCGATCGGATTTGATCGTCGCGCCCGGCTTGCGCCGGCGGCGGCCCAATCCTAGCCTCGCGCCATGATCCAGCCTTGCATCACCGGCGGCTGCCTGTGCGGCGCGCTCCGCTACGAAGCCTCGGGCCCGCCCGATCTTGCCGGCTATTGCTGCTGCGCCGATTGCCGCCGGGCCTCCGGCTCGGGCTTCATCCCGTTCATGGGCTTCCCGGCCGAGGCGCTGCGCGTCACCGGCGCGACGCGGCAATTTCGTTCACCGTCGTTCCGCGGCACCGTCGCGGTGCGCAACAGCTGCCCGGAATGCGGCGGGCTCGTCTTCGGCGGCGTGATCGGCGAGGATGTGTCGCACACCGTCTATGCCGGCTCGCTCGACGATCCGGCGCACTTCCGGCCGAGCATGGCGATCTTCACCCGCGATCGCCCCGATTGGGTAAGGCTGCCGCCGGGGCTCGCTGAGTTCGAGACAATGCCTGGGTGACGGCGCCGAGCCGGTCCCCTGGTCCCCGCTTGACTTGGCGATGGTGCACTGCACAATTATCATCCGATTCGGAGATTTGTGATGGGTGACAGCCTGCTGCTGGCGGAGATCGGGGCGGTCGCGCTCGTGATCGCGCTGCGCGTCATCTGGGTGCGTCGCCGCAAACGCCGCTGGCAGGTCCGCCGGAACCGGACCAAGGCGCATGAATCGGCGTGGAACTGGGTGATGGGCCGGCGCCGGCATCGCCAGCTCACCTATGTGCCGCCGGCAGAGCGGGATCCGGCGCCCGATGCCTAGGGTACAGGATCCGCCGCGTCGAAGCTGGTTCCCGCCAGCGGCGCCTCCGCGTCCAGCAGGTTGATCGCCGCGCGAAACGCCGCGATCCGCGCCGCCGGCTGGTCCGGCGCCCAGTAGCGCGTGTGGGTGAAGCGCCGGGAGGGGCGATCGACCTGCGCCAGGTTCACGTCAGTGATCGCCCGGCCGAATGTTTCGGACAGGGGGCCGCTGATCACGTCACCGAGCGCCACCCAGCGGGCCGGATCGAACATGTTGGTCCAGCGCACCGCCGCGAACGGCGCGGCATGGTGGAGCACCCAGCGACCCGATCCGATCACGTCGGGGAAGGAGATCAGGCGCGGCTTGTCCGGCGAGGGGGCGACCGGCAGCTTGCCCGTCGCCGCCGCTGCCTTGAGCACGGCGGGATCGAGCTCCTCGCGATAGGGCGGGGACACCGGCAGTTCGCGCGCCTCGTGCCGGGCGACGAGGTCCTCCGCGCTTTTCGCCAGCAGGAATTCGGCATGGGTCAGCGGGCTGCCCAGCGTCACGAAATCGCTGATCAGCCAGCGCCGCCCCGGCTCGCCCGCGGCGCCCCGCGCGACCAGGCATTGTCGCAGCGCGCGCTGGGCGCGGTCGTAATCGGCGCGCTCGGCCGTGCCGTACGACATCTGCAGCGACGCCGCCGCCTTCTCCACCGCGCACAGCGCGTCGAAGGCAGGTGTGCCTTCCTCCACCGTCCGCGCGGCGACCTGCTCCGCCCAGAAATAGCTGAGCAGGTCATAGGCGAGGATCGTACCGAGGCTGTGGCTGACCAGCACCACCCGCTGGTAGGTCGCGTCGGCATGAAGCGTGCGCAGCAGCGCCAGGCCGCGTGCCCGCACTGCGGCGCGAGCGGCGATATTGTCCGGATCGGCGCGGGTATAGCGCACCACCCGGCCGAAGGTGCGGGTCGAGACATAGCCCAGCCAGGCGATCGCCGCCGCAGCGAGGCCAGTCGCCAGCTTCTGTGGCAGCCAGGCCGGCATATGCGCCTTCCACCAGCTGTCCGGCACGAAGTTCAGGCAGCCGAGCGCCACGACCAGGATGCTGCCGGCCAGCAGCACCAGCCAGGCGCCGCGCACATCCCTCGGCACGCGCGACCAGGGTCGGAACAGCAGGTAGCGGACCCAGCCGGTGAACTGGTCCCAGGTCGATCCGGCGGTCAGGTCGGCCCAGTAGAGCTCGTAGAACTCCGTGCGGGTGCCGGCGGGAAAGGCGGGGCTGGCAATGCTCTCGCGCGTGGTGATCCGGCGCAGTTCGAGCGATCCGGTGCGGTCGTCGGGCTTGCTCCACACCTTGGCCGGGTTGGGCATGCCGTTCGCGGTGATCACCCGGTCGGTTTCCCAGGCGGTGTGGACGAAGCCCTTGATCGTATCCATCGGGATCTGCTCGCCCATGCCATGGACGAGGATCACCGCCTGCTTGGCGACGCGGGGCGGTGGCGCGGCCACCGCGCTTTCCGCCGCCGCTTCCGTCGCGTCGCCTTCGGGAGGATCGGGATCAGTGGGGGGAGGGCTGGGCGGCACGGGTCTCCCACGCCATGTCGCAAAGGCGTCGCGCAGTCCGGCCAGAAGCTTGCCCATGGTCTGTCCCCCATTGGCGATCGCCGGCTCCGGCCGACGCCCGCGAGGACGCAGGCAGCACCAGCGCATGCTGCGAGTCGACAGGGACTGTAGCCATTTCGGATATGACCGGTGGCGTCCGGCCTGCCGACGGATGCATGACGACTTGCGGTCTGGCGGTCGGCCGGGCCCTTGGGGGGGACGCCGATGCCATATCGCGATCGCGATTCCGAACCCGCGGCCGCCAACGCGGCGGACGAGGGTGGCATATGATCCGGATCGAGCGCCCGCGCGGCATATCGCCCTACAGCCCGGCCATTCTGGAGCGCGGCGTGGCCAAGGTCCGGCAATATTTCGAGCTCGATCCGCTCCTGCGCCGGCAGCGGCGCGAGCCGGTGCAGGAGGAATGGCGTGTCATCCGGCGCGTCGCCCTGGAGGCGGTGCGCGCGCTGTTCCGGGGCAAATGCGCCTATTGCGAATCCGCGATAGGCCCTGTTGGCACGCTGGAGGTCGATCATTTCCGGCCCAAGTTCGGCGCGGCCGAACTCGGCGGGGACGGGAGCCTCGATCATTATTGCTGGCTCACCCTTGAATGGGAGAATCACTACGCTTCCTGCGCGCCGTGCAACCGCGCGAAGCGCTCCTTTTTTCCCGTCCAGGGCGCGCGGGCCGATTATGGCGCGCCGCTCGAAAAGGAGATGCCGCTGCTGATTGATCCCTGTCGCGACGATCCGGCGCAGCACCTCGAATTCGTTGCGGACGGCACGGTGCGGGCGCTGTCGCTGCGGGGCGAGACCACGATCAAGGTCTGCAATCTCAACCGCACGCCGCTGGCCGAGGCGCGCCGGGCCGTCTTCGAACTCACGCTGCGCGACCTACCGCATCTGGGCAAGATCGACGTCGACGGCCTGATCGCGAAGGGGCAGCCCTATATCGCGGTGATCCGCGCAGCGATCGCCAGTGTGTCGGGGCAGCAACATAAGCAATCGCTGTCCGCCGCGGTGCCGGAGGAGAAGCGCAGCGCGGCCAAGGTGATCGCCGAGGATGCAGAGGCGTTCCGCCTCACCGCGCGCTCGCTCCAGTCGGTCGAGATCGTCAATTTCAAGCTGGTCCGGCACATGGCGATCCGCCTGCCCGAGCCCGGCGGGGAGCGCGCGCCCTGGCTGATGATGCTGGGCGAGAACGCCTCGGGCAAGAGCACTGTGCTGCAGGCGATCGGTCTGGCGCTGGCTGGCGCCGACGAGGCGAACCGCTTCCTGCGCCCGTCCCAGGCACTGACCACGGGGACGGAGGAGGGCCATATCGAGCTGCGCTTCTGGGACAATGAGGTGCCGGTGACGCTGTATTTCCGACGCGGCGCCAAATCGTTCGAGGGCACCAGGCGGCCCTCGGCGATCGTGCTCGGCTATGGCGCGCTGCGCTATCCGGCGCGACAGCGCGCTGACAGGAGCCGTGGCGAGGGGGGCTTTGCGCGGCTGGCGCCGCTGTTGCGGCCGGTGGCGCGCATCCCTCATTCAGCGCGCTGGTTCGCCTCGCTCGACGATGCGCAGTTCGCCGTGGCCGCGCGCTGTCTGCGCGACCTGCTGCCGATTGGCGACGATACTGATGTGGTGCGCGGCACGCGATCCGTGCTGTTCCGCATCGGCGATCACGTCTCGCGGCTCGAGGATATGTCTTCGGGCTATCAGACGATGGTCGGGGTTAGCGCTGATATCATGCAATTGCTGTTCGAGCGGTGGAACACCCTGGCCAGCGCCGCCGGCATCGTGCTGATCGACGAGCTCGACGCGCATCTCCATCCGCGCTGGAAGATGCGCATCGTCCGCTCGCTGCGCGAGGCCTTTCCACAGGTGCAGTTCATCGCCAGCACGCATGATCCGCTGGTGCTGCGGGGTATCCGTAACGGCGAGGTCGCGGTGCTGCGGCGCGACGCGAAGCTAGGTGCCGTGATTGACCAGGATCTGCCGCCGATCGAGGGCATGCAGGTCGACGAGTTGCTCACCTCGCGCCATTTCGGCCTCGAAAGCACGCTCGATCCGGATGTCGAGGCGCGGCTGACCGAACTCTACCACCTCCAGTCGCTCCCGTGCACCGAGCAGGGCGACGCGCGCATCGCCGAGCTGCGCGCCGGGATCGGCGACCGGACCGCGCTGGGCCGCAACCGGCGCGAGCAGATCATGCTTCAGGTCGCCGATGCCTATATCAAGGCAGAGCCCGAACCGGCCGAAGCCGGCCAGACGCGTACCCTGAGTGAGGCGACGGTGAGCCGGCTCCAAGCGCTGATCGATCGCGCGGCGGGCAAGGCGGCATGAAGCGCCTGGTGCGCGGGGCCCGTCCGCCCGAACTCGACGGGATCAAGGGTGGGCGCCCCGAGCGGGACCGGGCGCGGACCCATTTCGTCGACGAGGCGAAGGTCGACGGCTTCGATTTCGAGGCTTATTCGCATCGCAATGTGCGCCAGGCGCTGGCTGCGATGGGCGCGGGGAAATGCGCCTATTGCGAAGCCTATTATGACGCGACCCAGCCGCAGGATGTCGAGCACTACCGGCCCAAGGGGCGCATCGATATCGACGGGGGCAAGATCCAGCCGGCCTATTGGTGGCTGGCGGCTGACTGGGACAACCTCCTGCCTTCCTGCATCCACTGCAACCGGCTGCAGAACCATGTCTTCCCGGACGGGAGCGAGCTCAAATCGGGCAAGGGCGAGCGCTTTCCGCTCGATGACGAAACCGCGCGCGGCCGCGCGGAAGGTGGCGAAGGCGGCGAGGTGCCGCTGCTGATCGATCCGTGCCGCGAGGATCCCGTGCCCTATCTGCGTTTCGTGGAGGAGGACGAGCGCTCGATCGTGAAGCCGGCGGTCGAGGATCCGCGGCAGCTTGCCGCGCGGCGCGCCCGGGCGTCGATCGACATTTACGGCCTGAACCGTCCCGGCCTCGTCAATGCGCGATCGGCCGATCTCAAGCGGATCAAGACTTCGCTCCTCAACGTCCGGTTCTTCGCGCATGCGCTTGAAAGCGCCGCCCCGGACGAGATCGCCACGATCGAGGAGCGCTTTTTCGACGAGGTCGCCTTTCTCCGCCGCCATGCCTCGGGCGAGACCGGCTTTTCGGCGATGGCGCGGCCGGTCATCGAACCGGTCTTCGTGAGCCTTGGCCTGACGCTTACCCTGTGAAGCGAAGCTCAGCGCGGCGGATAGGCGAAGCGGAAGCGCATCCCGGTGACGAGCGCATCATGCACCTCCGGCGCCCAGCCCGGGTTGAACACATATTGCACGTCGGGCTGCACGATCACGCCGGGCAGCAGGCGATGTTCGAAGGTGAGCTCGATCGTCGTCTCGGCGCGATCGGCCGGGCCCTGGGCAGCGAGCGCGCCGAGCCGCGCGGGATCGCCGAGCCGCGCATGGGCGATGCCGATCCCCAGCGTGTTCCGGCCCCGGCGCAGCACCGCGCCGCCGCCGAGATACAGGCCGATCTGGTTGACGCGGTCGCTCGCGGTGCCGATCCGCGCCCAGGCACTCAGCGTCGCGTCGCCGCGCGACGCGACATCGCCCTCGATCTGCGCATAGCCGCCCTGGCTGGTGCCCCGCGCGGGGAAGGCAGGATCGAGCGACGCGAAGCGGGTGGTATAATACCACAGGCCGAGTTGCACCTCGGCATGGTCGCCGATTCGGCGGTCCGCCTCGGCCACGATCAGCGCGCCGCGGATCGGCCGTGCTGCCGGCGACCGCATCGAACACGCCGAGCCGTGCGGTCCAGCGGCCGCCCGTGTAGCGCACCATCCCCGCGGTGGCGGGCGCGGGGAAGATCGACGGCCCGTTGACCCCGGTTTGCGAGAAATCGGGGCCGATCCCGAAGGAGCTGTTGAGGAAGATACCGCCGACCGACTGCACGTCGAATTCGCTGTTGAGGTCGATCAGCCCGGCCTTGGCGTAAAGCGTTGCTGTCACGGGCACGCCGATCCATGCCTCATAGGGCCGGATCGCGCTGTTGGCCTGCACATTGCTGACCGTCTGGGCGTCGCCGACGAAGCGTCCGGAGAAATCCGGCTTCTGCACGCCCATCACGTCGACGAACAGGGTGACGCCATCGAGCCCGATCGCCCCGCCATCGACCGAGGCGGTGGCGTCGGCGCGGCCGAGCCACACCACGCCGCGCTGCTTCCCGCCATGCGCGACGCCGATCACATCGGTGATATAGCTCGCGCCGATGCTGATCGGCGGCGTGTCCTCGGCATGGGCGGCGATGGGCGTGAGGAGCAACGCCATCGCGGCGAGCCCGCGACGCACCCGCATCAGGCGGCGCGGCTCCGCGGGCCGGTCGTCATTGCTGTCATGCTGTCGGACCCCGCTGGCGTTACGGCCGCTGGAATCGCGATTGCGGGGCGGATCGTCAACTCCCGGGTGCCGGTGGACCCGCACCCGGCCGGCAACTGGTCCCCGCGGCGGCTGTCGCCGCGGGGTGGCGTTGCGTCAGGCCGCCAGTTTCAGGATCTCCGCCTCGGCGCTGTCGATCGCCTGCTGGCGCTGCGGCTCGCCCAGCGCGACGCCTTCCGCGCGGATGAAGCGGATATCGGTGATCCCGAAAAAGCCGAACACGCCGCGCAGATAGCTTTCCTGATGGTCGAGGAACGCCGTCTGGCTCTCCGCACCATAGAAGCCGCCGCGCGACGAAGCGATGATCACCGTCTTGCCGCCGGCCAGCCCCTCGGGGCCCTGCGCGCCATAGCGGAAGGTGCGGCCGGCGACGGCCAGCCGGTCGATCCACGCCTTGAGCTGGCTGGGGATGCCGAAATTATACATCGGGGCGCCGACCACGACGATGTCCGCCGCGAGGAATTCCTCGAGCGCTGCCTGGCCGGCGGCGATATCGGCTTGCAGCGCGGCGGCCTCGGGCACGACACCCTGCGCAGCGGCGAGATGCTCCCCCGTCAGATGGTCGACCGGATGCGTCGCCAGGTCGCGCCGCACCAGCGTGATGCCCGGATGCAGGGCCTGCTGCTGCGCGACGATCGCGGCGGAGAGGTGGCGGCTGACCGAGCCGGGGCCGAGAATGCTGGAATCGACATGGAGCAGGTTCATGGGAATGTCCTTCGCGAGAGTGCGGTTGTCCGGCTCAGCTAGGGACTCGTCATATAGTGCAGAAGCCTATATGTTACGATGCTATCCATCGGAGTTTTAGATAGATGCTCGACAGCGTCTCGCTCGATCAACTGCGCACCTTTCTCGCCGCCGCCGAGGCGGGCAGTTTCTCGGCCGCCGGCCGCCGGCTCGGCCGCGCGCAATCGGTGGTCAGCCAGACGCTCGGGGCGCTGGAACGCCAGCTCGGCGTCCAGCTGTTCGATCGCAGTGCGCGCTACCCGATGCTGACCGAGGCAGGCACTGCGCTGGTGCCGGAGGCGCGCGCCGTCGCTGGCCGGATGGACGCCTTCAAGGCGCGCGCGCGCGATCTCGCCGGCGGGCTGGAGCCCGAATTGTCGGTTGCGATCGATGTGATGGTGCCGATCCAGGTCTTCACCCATGCCGTGCGCGATTTCCAGGCGATCTTCCCGAACACCCCGCTGCGCGTCCATGTCGAGGCGCTGGGGGCAGTGATCCAGCCGGTGCTCGATCGCCGCTGCGCCGTCGCGGTGGTCGGCACGCTGCCGCTGGTGCCGCCCGAACTGGCGCAGGAGCGGCTGCGGTCGCTGCGCATGGTGATGGTCGCGTCGCCCGATCATCCGCTCGCCGGGCACGCCGCGCCGATCCCCAAGGCCGACCTGGTCGAGCATGTCCAGCTCGTCCTCACTGACCGGTCGGCTCTGTCGCGCGGCCGGGAATTCGGCGTGTTCTCGCCCAGGGCGTGGTACATCGCCGATCTCGGCGCGAAGCATGCCTTCCTGCTTGCCGGGCTCGGCTGGGGCGGCATGCCTTATCCGATGGTCGAGGCCGATCTCGCCGCGGGCCGGCTGGTCGAGCTCGAGATCGAGGATGGCTGGCCGGAGGGCAATCTGCTGCCGCTGCTCGCGGTACATCGCAAGGATACGCCGCCGGGGCCCGCCGGCCGCTGGCTGATCGAGCGCCTCCGGGATACGTTCGCCCAATGCCCGACGCACCTCGCCTCGGCATGAGTGCGCACGGGGCGTGAGCCGGATCCTGATTCTGGGCGGCTATGGCGGATTCGGCGCGCGGCTGGCGCGGCGGCTGGCCGGGCAGGGCCATCACATCCTCGTCGCCGGGCGCAGCGCGGCGAAGGCACGGGCCTTCTGTGCTGGCCTCGACGGTGCGGAGCCGGTCGTCGCCGATCGCGACGGCGCTCTCGCGCCGGTGCTGGCCGAGCATCGCCCCGATCTGCTGATCGACGCCGCCGGGCCGTTCCAGCGCAGCGGCTTCCATGTCCCACGCGCCTGTATCCGGGCGGGCGTGGCCTATCTCGATCTCGCCGATGCGCGCGATTTCGTCACCGGCATCGGCGCGCTCGACGCCGCGGCGCGGGCAGCCGGCACGGTCGTCATTGCGGGTGCCTCCAGCGTGCCGGCGCTGTCGGGCGCGGTCGCGCGCCGGCTCGCCGCCGGGCTGGACCGGGTGACTCAGGTCGAGCTGGCGATCAGCGCCTCGAACCGCGCCACCGCCGGCCCGTCGGTCGCCGCCGCGATCCTCAGCTATGTCGGCCAGCCCGTCCGGCTGTGGCGCCACCGCGGCTGGACGCAGGGGCGGGGCTGGCAGGCCTTGCGGCGGGAGCGCTTCGCTGTGGCCGGGGCCCCGGCATTGCACGGCCGCTGGGTCGCGCTGGCCGACGTCCCCGATCTCGACCTGCTGCCGGCGATGCTGCCCGGCCTCCCGGCAGTGACCTTTCGCGCGGGCACCGAGATCGCGCTGCAGACGCTCGGCCTGTGGCTGCTGAGCTGGCCGATCCGGTGGTTCGGCCTCGGCTCGGCCGCGCGGCTCGCGCCGCTGTTGCTGCCGCTGCAACGCCTCACCCGCCCGCTCACCAGCGATCGCTCCGCCATGTCGGTGCGGCTGGCGGGCGAGACGAAGGCCGGCTTGGTCGAGCGTTGCTGGACGCTGATCGCCGATCGCGGCGACGGCCCGGAAATCCCGACGCTCGCGGCCGCGCTGCTCGCCGCGGAAATCCTCGCGGGCCGCGTCCCGCCGGGCGCCCGCGATGCCGGTCGGCTGCTCGACCTCGCGCAGTTTGAGCCGCTCTTCGCGGCGCTGGCGGTACGGCACGAGACGATCGAGACGGCGCTGGCGCCCCCGCTCTATGCGCGGGTGATGGGCCCGGCCTTTGCCGCGCTCCCGCCGGCGGTGCGGGCGATCCACACTGTCTGCCGCGACGGCGGCGCATCGGGCGAGGCCAGGGTCGTGCGGGGGGCGGGCATGCTCGCGCGGCTGGTCGCCTGGGTCATGCGCTTCCCGCCGGCGGGGACGCACCCGCTGCACGTCTCCTTCACCGAACGCGGCGGCACGGAGACCTGGACGCGCCATTTCGGCCCGCACCGCTTCAGCAGCCGGCTGAGCGCGAAGGGCGGCCGGCTGGTCGAGCGCTTCGGCCCGCTGCGCTTCCATTTCGACCTGCCGTCGGACGAGGCCGGCCTGGGGATGGCGATGCGCCGCTGGACCTGCCTTGGCCTGCCGCTGCCCCGCGCGCTTGCCCCGCGCAGTGCGGCGCGCGAATGGCAGGAGGGAAGTCGCTTCCGCTTCGACGTGCCGATCGCGTTACCGCTGATCGGGCTGGTGGTGCAGTATGACGGCTGGCTGGCGCCGGTGCCGTGAACCCGGTGCGTCACGGCTGCGGCGCGGGAGCGCCCGGCGGCCCGGCCCCAAAACCGTCCCGCCCGATCGCATAGGTAACGTGCCGGATCGCCCGGTCTCCAACGGTCGTCGTCTGCACCCGGTCGGTGAGCACGCCGCCGATCTTCTCCACGGCGCGGCGCGATCGGAGATTCTCCTCGCCGATGCGGAACAGCACGGTCCGGTAGGTGGCGAAGGCATGGCCCAGCATCAGCGCCTTCATCTCGCGGTTCCAGCGGCCGCCCCAGCGATCGCGGGCGAGGAAGGTCCAGCCGATCTCGACCTCGCCCGGTCCGGCGAAGCGCTCCGAATAGCGCGAAAAACCGATCACGCGCCCATCGGCCCGATCGCGCGCCACCAGCCCGCCGCGATCGCCGAGCGCATCGTCGAAGAAGGCGCGGAACACCGGCGCCTGGTGGCGCTCGCGCATGGGATGCATCGCCCAGATCAGCGGATCGGAGGCGACGGCGTAGAGCGCGTCCCAGTCATCGGGCACCAGCGGGCGCAGCTCGAGCAGCGCGCCGGTGAGCGTCGGCTGGAAATCGAACATGCCTGTCTCCTCGATCGCCATCGTCTGCCAGCCTTTCGCGGCCAAATTCGGGCGCGATGGGCGCCGGGCGCCTGCCGCAACCCGCGGGCGACTCGGTGCCGGGCGGACGAGTCGCGGGCCCATCGCCCAGCGGTCGCCCATGCTCGCACGGTATCGGGGCCGTCGAATACGCTCGCTTCGGACCCCGCATGCCCCGGGCGCCATGGATATGGCGTGGTTCACTTTATCTTGTGCGTCGCAGCATAAACGTCAGCCGCGAAACGCCAGCATTCCCTAGCGTCACTGATGTAGCCGCCGGCCATGGGCAGCGGGAGCGGGGCCATGCGCTAGGACCGGCCTTCCTTCGGCGCCCCGGTGAGCTCGGAGCGGTGATCGGGCCCGGCCTCGGCCAGCGTCTCGACGATCAGCGTCACCGTGCCGGTCGCGTCGCCCATCACCTTGCGGATCGTGGCGAGAACGGGTGGCGCCGTGCCCAGCAGGAAGATCGCCGAGCCGTCCTGGTCCGCCTCGAACAGCGTGTAGCGGCGGGCGACGATGGCCGCCTCGGCGGCGGCGCGATGCGTGTCGGCGATACCGGGCAGGAATGATACCTGGTCGGCCGGCCGCTTCTTGCTGAACATTTTATCGAACAAATCACCGGGCCTGAAAGGAATACATGCCGATCGCGCCCGGCAAGACGCCGTGGCACGCTGGTGCCGGCGAGTCCATCGATTCCGCGCCCGGGGGCCGGGCAGATGCAGTCCGCGTATGCTGCGGTGCAATATTTGCACTTGCTCGAATCCGTGCTGCAGTGCACAAGGACTGTGCCTTTCAGGCATCCTCTCCTAAAACTTTCACGGCCGGTCTCGTACCGGCCTTTTTTTTGGTCTGTAGCTCGGCTATGCGTGCAACGCTGTCGTAGCGCCGAAACAAGAAAAGAAACACGCAGGAGCGGAAAAGCCGCCGGAAAGACCGGCACCGGCGAAACGATCGCGCGGGGGATCGAGCTGCTTCACGCGCTCTCCCCCGCACTTACCGGACCAGAAGGTCGGGTCCCGACAATCGCCCATTCCGAAGCCTGCATTTCCAAAGCGTGGCCGCCCGGTCAGCGACGGCGCGGGCTCTGCGATCGTTCGAAGATCGCCGATCCTTCCACCAGCAGGCCCATGCCGGGCAGGCCGGCGACCACGACCACGGCGCCGAGCAGCAGTTCGGCCGTGCTGGCGGGATGGTCGCTCGGCGGCAGCGCCGCCAGGCTGCGCAGCATGAAGATCGCCACGCCGCTCAGGGCCAGCAACAGGGCTCCGACAAGCCGGGTTCGCATCGCATCCTCCAATCGCCTCGAATGGCGCACGGCGAAGATGGGTGCGGGGCGCATTAAGGTTCGAGAGCGAAAGCCGGCGCCCGGCGTAAAGTCCGCATAATGCCGCCGGCGTCGATTCTAACCCGGGCGGAAGCGCGCGATACCGCGTCCCGCACCGGGAGCATTGCATGGCCGACGCCGATCCGCACCACTCGACTCTCCACCCTGCGATCGCCCGCGCCGCATCATGGCCGGCCTGGACGGCTGACCCGGCGGTCGCGCAATTGCTCGCCGCATTGCGGGATCTGGATGCGCTCGCGACGCGGCTGGCGGCGCTGCACCGGGTGCGGCCCGATCTCGGCCTCGAATCGGTGCGCGGCGAGGTGGGCGAGGTCGCGCCGATCCTCGAACGCTGCCCGGAGCGGGGATTCGATCATGGCTGGCGGTGGCGCGCCAACGGCGGCGCGTGCGCCGGCCTGTGGGAAATGCTCGGCCGACGTCGGGCCGCCTGGATCGACGCGCGCCTCGCGGTCGAGGGCTTCCCGGCCGATGCCGACACCCGGGCAAAGGCGCTGCGCGGGATGGCGCTGGAACGCGCCGCGCCGCCCGTCGTCATGCTGTGGGAGGCGTTTCGCGCCGGGGCGGCGCTGCCGCGCTGACGCCGCCCGGTCCGCGTGTCAGTGTCCGCCTGAGTCGTCGGGCGTCGCGCTCTGGTCGAGATGCAGGTACAGCGCGCTGAAATCGGCGGCGGCGCGCAGCGCCTTGAGGTCGTCGAAATGGACATAGCGTTTGTCGCGGCGGATCAGGCCCTGTTCCGCCAGCGCGCGCAACGTGCGGTTGACGTGCACGCTGGTCAGCCCGACCGCGTCGCCGAGCTGCTCCTGGGTCAGCGGCAGCTTGTAGCCGCTGCCGTCGGTCAGCCCCGCCGCTTCCATGCGGATGGAGACCTCGCACAGCAGGTGCGCCACCCGCGCCCTGGCGTCGCGGCGCCCGACATTCAGGATCCATTCGCGGAAGATCGAGGCGTCGATCAGCGCATCGATCCACATTGCCTTGCCGATCGCGGGGCGCTGCAACACCAGTTCCTGCAGCGCCGAGCGCTCGATTTCGGCGGTTTCGAGCAGGCTCAGCGCCTGCACGCTGTGGTCGGCGCGGTTCAGGAAGAGGTGCTGCAGGTCGAGGAAATCGCCCGTCATGTGGATCGAGACGATCTGTCGCGCGCCGGTCGCCGCCAGCTTCTGCCGGAAGGCGAGGCCGCCGAGCACGAAGCTGCAATGCTTGCGTGGCGGCTCGCCCTCGCGCAGCACATAGGCTGGCGCCTCATAGCTGCGACGGACATAGGGCAGCGCGAAGACCGCGGCGCGATCGGCCTCGTCGAGCGAGGCCCGGCTCGCGAGCTTGCGCACGATCTTTTCCAGAATTGGGTCTTTCGGCGGCATGGGGGCTCTCCGGCGGGGCGGGAGCTCACGTATCTCTCAGTCGCCGATGACCCGACTAAACGGCCGGCGATAATCACGCTCTAACATAGGCAGATGATTTCACATAACATTTGTCGAAAATACTGAAGAACTTATGTTATGTTTCGTTTGTCGGATGCCGGTGCAGGTGCTAGCGTGGCCTATCGCTGGAAAGGGCTTTGGGCTTCGGCGACTGAGAGACCCGGTGCTCCCGCCTGCGGAGCGCGTCCATGTCCAGATTATATTTCCACCTTCATGACGGCGTCGATACGCTGCTCGACCATGACGGCGTCGAGCTGTCGCCCGGGCAGGTCCCCGGCCGGGCGCTCACCGAGGCCCGGGCGATCATCGCCGACGAGGCGTTGCAGGGCAGGATCGATCTGCGCCAGCGCATCGACGTCCATGATGGCGAGGGCCGGATCGTCTACAGCCTTCCCTTCCCCGATGCGGTCACGATCGTTCCGCCGGTGGACGGGGCCGGATAACGCCCACGGTCGGTCAGGCCGGCGGCTTGTCGGCGATCGAGAGGCGGCGCAGGATCGCCTCGGTGCGCGCCTCGATCTCGGCCAGGCGGCGATGCCGCACCGCTTCGTCGAAATCGGCGATCGTCGCGTCGCAGTCCCGCGCCAGCGCGTGCAGCGCCGCGCCTTCGGACGCGCCCGCGCCGCGCGCCAGTTCCGAACAGCGCAGCGAGAGCGCGCGCAGTTCGGCGGTGTCGCGCTCGGTGAGCGTGCGGTGGTCGGCGATCAGCCGCTCGACCACTTCCTCGGCGAGCGGCACGGCGAAGCGCAGCCCGGCGAACCGGTCATGCGCCCACACGATATGGCAATATTGCGGTTCGAGCCCGCCGATCGTCAGCCAGAGCGAGCGGCCCGCCGGCAGCGCGCAGTTGACGACGATCCGGCCGCCGCTCGAGGAAATGTCGACGAGCCGCGCGGGCATGCGGCGCTGCCCGGGCAGGCGGAACGAGACCGCCAGCTTGAGCGCGAAGCGGGCGCGATCGCGCCGATCCTCGGAAGAATCGGGGGGCATCGGGTGTGCGGGAACAGCGACCATTTTATCGGGGTCCCGTGTGTCAGGCCGCGGGTTAAGAAAGGATGACCGGCCACCCTCGGAACTGCCCCGGCGGCGCCCGAAACGGGCTCAATCGGGCGTGGCCGCCACAAGCATATTGCGCGCCGCCGGCGAGTCCGTGTAACGGGCGATCGCCGGCCTGAGTCGCCGGCGGCGAGGGAAACCGATCACGTGCACGGCATGAGCGGAGCGATGGGGAAAGCAGCGGCGCACGCCCTGCTCCTGCGCGCGCCCATGATCCGCACCGCCGCGACCGCCTCGAAACGAATGACGATCCGGACCCGAATTACGACCGGGCAGATCCGCGCGATCTGATCCCATCGGTCACAGGCGCTGGCGCGGGACACATCCGCCACGCCGCACGAATACTCGGTTTTCCGGAGCTACCCACATGGATTCTCTTCCTGCGCAGGATGCGCAGTCGCCCGAACAGGTCGTTCGCCTGCACGATGCCGCCACTGGCCTTGACGGTGTCGTCGTCCTTCATTCCACCCGGCTCGGCCCGGCGGCCGGCGGCTGCCGCTTCTGGAGCTATCCCGATGCCGATGCCGCGGGCGAGGACGCGCTGCGCCTCGCCCAGGGCATGAGCTACAAGAACGCGCTGGCCGGCCTGCCGCTCGGCGGCGGCAAGGCAGTGCTGCGCCGGCCCGAGGGCGCGTTCGACCGCGCCGCGCTGTTCCGCGCCTTTGGCGACGCGATCGGGCAGCTCGGCGGCCGCTATATCACGGCCGAGGATGTCGGCACCACCGTGGGCGACATGGCCGAGGTGGCGCGCCGCACCCGCCATGTCGCCGGCCTCCCGCCCCAGCCGGGCAGGCCGGGCGGCGATCCCTCGCCCTGGACGGCGCTCGGCGTGTTCCGCGCGATGCAGGCCGCCGCTGAGCACCGGCTCGGTCGCCCGATCGGCGACTGCACCGTGGCGATCCAGGGGCTTGGCTCGGTCGGCGCGGCGCTGGCCGGGCTGCTCCATGAAGCCGGCGCGCGGCTGATCGTGGCCGAGCCGCGCTCCGCCGTCGCCGCGGCCGTCGCGACGCGCACCGGCGCTGACATCGCCTCGCTCGCCGCGGTGCTGGAGGCACGCTGCGACATTTTCGCACCCTGCGCGCTCGGCGGCGTGCTCACCGCGCGGACCATCCCGCGGCTGCGCGCGGCGATCGTCTGCGGCGCGGCCAACAACCAGCTCGGCTGCGCGGCGGACGGCGATGCGCTCGCCGAACGCGGCGTGCTGTACGCGCCCGACTATGTCGCCAATGCCGGGGGCATCATCAATGTCTGCGCTGAATATCTCGGCTGGGGCCAGGCCGAGGTCGCCGCGCGGATCGCCGGCATTCCGGACCGGCTCCGCCAGGTCTGGGCCGAGGCCGACCGCGCCGGCATCGCCGTCAACCGCGCCGCCGATCGCCTCGCCCGCGCGACGATCGCGCAGGGCCGCCTGCCCGAAATGGTGGCGTCATGAGCTTCGTGAGCAGGGGCCCGGTCGCCCGCTACCGGCTGCGCGGCACCGACGATCCGGAATTCGTCCCGCGCGTGTTCGGCCAGCTTGCGCGGCGCGGGGTGGTGCCGGCCTTCGCGATGGTGCGCCGCTCGGCCGGGCTGGTCGGCATCCAGGTCGAGGTCGCCGGGCTGGACGAGCGCGACGCCGGCATCCTCGCCGAATCGCTGCGCGCGCACTGCCTGATGGTCGACGTGGCGGTCGATTTCGTAGGCGGCGGCTGAGCGACGGCCGCCTCCGGCCGCCGGCGCCGCGCGTCAGCCGCCGGCGGGCGCGGTCGCGAACAGCTCGATCGTGAACACCAGGGTCGCCCCGCCCGGGATCGGCCCCTTGGCGTCGGGCCCATAGGCAAGCGCCTGCGGGATCGCGAATTCGAAGGTGTCGCCCACGGCCATCAGCCGCACGCCTTCCTGCCAGCCCCGGATCAGGCGCGGCAGCGGGAAGGTCGCCGGCGCGCCGCGCGCGATCGAGCTGTCGAATTCGGTGCCGTCGATCAGCCGGCCGGCATAATGGATCGTCACCCGGTCGGTCGGCGCCGGATGCGGCGCGCCCGCCGGCCCCGCCTTGATCCGGCGATAGCGCAGGCCGCTCGCCGTCGCGCGCCAGCCATCGGCCGGGCT
>CAISGR010000150.1 GCA_903884945.1 uncultured bacterium | reverse complement strand
TCAGTTGCGGTCGGACTCTGGGATCCATCGTCCTGATCTTGGCACATTCCAGCAGCCGCTCCATCGCCAGTTTCCTCGTTCGCAGCGGGAGCAGATCCCGTTGTGCCTGCCGATGCTGCCGCGGTGGCTGCGGTGGCTGGTCAGGGCGCTGTCGTTGCGCCTGCCGATGGGCGTGTGCTGACCGCCGACATCCCCGCTGGATCGGCGGTGGCTCCCGGCATGTCGCTCGCCGGGATCACCGCGGGTCCGCTCATCCTGCGGTTCGAGCTGCCCGAGTCGCTGGCGGGCAAGGTCAATGTCGGGTCGCGGGTGGTAAGCGAGGGCAGGAGCGGCACCGTGGCGAGGCTCTACCCTTCCGTCCAGGCGGGCCAGATCACTGCCGACGTGGCGTTGCCCGGCCTCGATGGCTCGCTGATCGGTCGCCGCGTCGCCGCCAGGGTGGCAATCGGGACGCGCCGCGCCGTGATCGTGCCCAGGACTTTTGTCACGACCCGCTATGGGATCGATTATGTGACCGTGGTGGAGAAGGGCGGGCGGGCTTCCACCGTTCCCGTGCAGATTGCGGCGACCGCAGAGCCAGGCCAAGTCGAGATTCTGTCGGGCGTCGGCGCCGGCGACACGCTGTCGGCCGGGGCGGCGCCACAATGACCCTCGGGATATCGGGGCGGCTGACGCGGGCCACGATCCGCTCGCCGCTCACGCCGCTCATGCTGCTGGCGGCGATCCTGATCGGCCTGATCGCGACCATGACGATCCCGCGCGAGGAAGAGCCCCAAATCAGCGTGCCGATGGTCGACATCCAGGTGGCGGCGCCGGGGCTCGGTGCGAGCGACGCGGTCGAGCTCGTCGCCAAGCCGCTCGAGACCATCGTCAAGAGCGTGGACGGGGTCGAGCATGTCTACACCCAGGCCGAAGACAATGGCGTGATGGTGACCGCACGGTTCCTCGTCGGGTCCAATCCGGAGGCCGCCGCGACCCGGATCAACGAGAAGATCGCTGCCAATATCGACCGGATCCCGGTCGGCATTTCGCCACCCAAGGTGACGGTGCGCGGTATCAACGACGTGCCGATCGTCGTGCTGACGCTGACGCCCAGGGCCGGCGCTCCGGGGCAATGGACGGACGAGGCGCTCTTCGCCCTGGCTTCCCGAGTTCGCACGGAAGTCGCGAAGGTAAGTGATGTCGGCCTCACCTCCCTGGTCGGCGGCCAGCAGGAACGCATCCGGATTGCGCCCGACCCTGCCAAACTCGCTCTGTACGGCGTGCCGCTCGGCTCAGTGATCGAAGCCGCCAGCCAGGCCAATCGGTCCTTTCCGGCCGGTGTCGTGCGTGAAGGCGGCAAGGCCGCTACCGTGATCGCCGGGCACACCCTGCGCAATGCGGAGGATGTCGGGCTGCTGACCGTCCGTTCGGTACGCGGCGAGAAGGTCTATCTGCGCGATGTCGCGCGGGTCGAGCAGGGGCCGGGTGAGAACCAGGCCCGCTCCTGGCGCTGGGCGCGAGGGGAAGGCGGAAGCTGGTCGATGGCGCCCGCCGTAAGCGTCGCGGTCGCGAAGCGCGCTGGTGCGAATGCCGTGACCGTGTCGACGGCGATCGTTGACCGGATCGAGGCGCTCAAGGGAACATTGATCCCGGACAGCGTCATCGTCACGGTCACGCGCAACTATGGCGAGAGCGCGAACGAGAAGGCGAACGAGCTGTTGTTCCATCTCGGGCTCGCGACCGTCTCGATCGTCATCCTGATCGGCTTCGCGATCGGCTGGCGCGAGGCAGCGGTGACGGCGATCGTGATCCCGAC
>CAISGR010000149.1 GCA_903884945.1 uncultured bacterium | reverse complement strand
CGCCCGGCGCAGGAAATGGATGGCAAGATCTGCAGCGCGACGGTCGCGGTTATAAAGGATTCCGGCCTCCCAGGGGCGCGCCCCTGCCCCGCCGCTCTCGAGTTGCGGCGTGAAGCTGTGGATGGAGGCCAGCAGTATCGGTTGCGCCTCGCCGATCAGCTTTGCCAGCCGCCGATGATAGGGCGCGTGGAAGCGTGCGATCCGCGCCGCGCGGTCCACCCCGACATTGCCCGGCACAACATGGCCGTCGCTCGTCTCGGGAATGAGTGATCGGTGATCCGGCTGGCGGTGCAGGTCGATGACCAGCCGCGAAACGCTTGCGAGAAGGGCCGGCGCATCCAGACGCGCCGCCAGCGCCTCGGTGAGCGGGCCTGCGCCGATATCGATCGCGACATGCTTGTCGAGCACCGCCGGAGCGACACCCAGATCGATATCGGCCGGGACCGCGTTGGAAGCGTGATCGCAAATCAGCAGGATATCGCCAGGCGTACCCGACAGGACGACCGGCGCACTCATGCGCGCGCCGCCCGCAAAAGGGCGACGGACTCGCATCCGCCGCCCTCCGGGGGGGATGACGCTCGGGCGCACCGAGGATCATCAGCGGGCGCAACGCGTGACGCGCTGGACCCGTTCGAACTGGACAGAGCAAAGGTGGTGCCAGTCGCGGAAAACCGTCGTTTGGAACTGCGACGCCGACCGGACCGTCCCGTTTCAGGGCGGAAGATCGTCATGACAGTGCCGATTCGAGACACCACCAGCCCGGGCGGGCCGCGCGGATCATGCGCGCCGCGGCGATGCGATCGGCCTCGTGCTCATAAAGGGCGAAACAGGTCGCGCCCGAACCCGACATGCGCACGAGCCGAGTCCCGACGGTGTCGAGCAGCAGGGCAAGCGCCTCGCCGATGACCGGCGCGATGGTGCGGGCGGGGCTTTCGAGATCGTTGCGGCCCAGCAACGCGCGCCCGAGCAGGTCGCCCTCCCCGATGGGTCCCCGGTCCTGGCCGCCCCAGGCGGCGAACACCGCCGCCGTCGAGACGCCGATGCCGGGATTCACCAGCAGCACCGGCATTCCGGACAGGCCGTGCAGCGGTTCCAGCTCCTCGCCCCTGCCGCGTCCGAGCGCGCTTCGGCCCAACAGGCAGGCGGGCACGTCCGATCCAAGCGAATCCGCGATCGAGAACAGGCGCGGGTCGTCCAACGCAACGCCGTCCCGACGCGCCAGGGCGCGCAGCGCCGCTGCCGCGTCGGCCGATCCGCCGCCGATCCCCGAGGCGACCGGCAAGCGCTTGTCGAGCGTGATCGCGCCCTCGGATGAAAGCGAAAAGACGCGCGCATAGGCATTCGCCGCACGCGTCACGAGGTTGTCGCCCTCGCCGCTCAGCACGCCGGCAAACGGCCCTTCGATCGCGAAGGAGGCGGGGCCGGGAGCGATACGGACCTCGTCGCCGTCGCGCAGAAACGCAAAGAGCGTCTCGATCTCATGATAGCCGTCGGGTCGCCGCGACCGGACATGAAGCGCCAGATTGATCTTGGCCGGTGCCGATTCGATGATCACCTGGCGGTCCGTATCCCGTTCGCTATCTTGCCGGCAAGGCGCGCGCCGTCCTCCCCTTCGGCCACGACCGAAGCCGCCTGCCAGGCATAGCGCGCCTCGTAGCGCCGGCCGACTGACCAATAGGCGTCCCCGAGATGCTCGTTGATCGTCGGGTTGGCGGGTTCGCCTCGCGCGGCGCGCTCCAGCATCGGCAAGGCCATTCCCACATCGCCGCGCCGGAAATAGGCCCAGCCGAGCGAATCGGTGATCGACGAGTCGTCGGGCCGGAGCGCGCTGGCCCGCTCGAGCAAGGCGATCGAGGCCGCGGCATCCTCGCCATGTTCGAGGCGCGCATAGCCGAGATAGTTCAGCGCCACGGGCGAGTCCGGCGCGAGCGCCACTGCCCGCTCGAGCGCGCGCCGCGCCTCGGGCCACCGCCCCGCTTCGTCGAGCGCCCCGCCGAGCTGGAGGTACAATGTCCAGGACGGCGCTACGCCGGCGCGGCGGATGGCCAGCTCATAGGCGCGCGCCGCCTCGTCGAAGCGCTCGGCTGCGACGAGCAGGTCCCCGACACGCACGGCGTCGGCGCTGACCGCCTCCTTGCGCTGGGAGAGCGCGGTCGCGGCGGCGAGCGCTGCCGTCGCATCGCCTTGTGCGTTCAGGATTGCGATACGGGTCTGGAGGGCGGTTTCGCGATACGGGCTCGTCGGGCCGATTTCATCGAGCGTCGCTAGCGCCCGTTCACCACCGCCGCCGCGTACCAGCGCCTGGGCGAGAAGAATCCGCGCGCGATCGTTTTCCGGATCGAGGCGCAGGGCGGCGCGTGTCAGCGAAATCACGATCGGCGTGGGATCGCCCTCGGAAAGATCGGCGGCGAGCCGCGTGAACAATCGCGATGCCCCGAAGGCGGCGGAAGGAGCGACGCCATCTCCGATCGTCCGGCGCAACCCCGCCAGCGCGCTGTCGTTGCCGGCAAGCAGCGCCTCGGCAATGTCGCTCCTGCCCTTGGCCGTGAGCAGCTGGGCGGCGTTGAACCGCAAATCCAGGCTCGCGCGGTCGGTCCCGAGAAGCGCCTGGATGGCGACGGCGCCCTGGTCGGCGTGACCGCCGGCGATGAGCAGCAGCGCCCGGTTCTCCGCGACGTACCGGCGTGCAACGGGATTGGACCGACCGTCATTCAGCTTGGCGAGCGCGTCGCCGCCTGCGTCGAAAGTGGCCCAGGCGTCGAGCAGGCCGGCAACGAAATCGAACGGACCGTTTCCGATCCGCTTGAGCGCGGCAGCGGCTGCCACCTTGTCGCCGGAACGCAGCAGGCGCGCATAGCTGAACAGCGCCGCGTCGGGCGGCGCTGCCCGTGCGGCGTCCAGCACCTCGATGGCGCGGTCGGCAAGGGCATTGTCCCCTGCCTCCAGCGCCTCGCGATAGGCGCGCCGCGCGATCTCGATATTCCCCGGCGCGGACGCAAGCGCTGCCGCATAGCCCTGGGCAGCCTGCGTTACCCGCCCGTCGCCATCCGCGGCGCGGGCGCGGGCATAGGCAAGCAGGCCCTCGGTTCCACGATCAGCCCAGGCGGGCGCCGCGACGCACAGCAGGAGCGCGGCCAGTCCAAGGCGATCACATGTTCGGATAATTCGGTCCTCCGCCGCCCTCGGGCACTACCCAGTTGATGTTCTGGGTCGGATCCTTGATGTCGCAGGTCTTGCAGTG
>CAISGR010000148.1 GCA_903884945.1 uncultured bacterium | reverse complement strand
GTCGAACGCGCCATCCGCGATATCGACGCGCATTTGCGTCCGGGCGGCCTGCTGGCGCTATATCATGCCAATTTCCGGCTGGCCGATACCCGCGTCGCGGCGCGCTACACGCCGGTGCTCTGCTGGCGTCCCCACCGGGACGATCGCGCGAAATACGGCCCCGACAACCGGCTCCTTCCGCTCGCCGCGGACGGGCACGAGATCCTGTTCGTCAAAATGCGCGACTGAGGCTGCCTCATCCCCGCAGCGCCCTGGAGATCGCCTTGAGCCCGCCCTCCAATTCGTCTGCGCTCGGCCAGCCATAGCCGAGCCGGAAATGCGTGTCGGGCCGCTCGAACCAGTGGCCGGGCCCGACATAGCAGCCATGTTCCTCAAGCAACCGCGTGTAGAAGGCCTCGGTGCCGCCCGGTGGCGCTGTCCGCATGCGGGGAAAGCAGACGACCCCACCTTCAGGCGCGACCCAGTCGAGCAGGTCTTCACCCGCGATCCACGCGGCGATGCGGGCGCGGCGTCGGCGCATCTCGGTCAGCATCGGCGCGAGCAGTTCGTCGCGGCGGGCGAGTACCTGCTCGGCAATCCACTCGTCGATCACGCTGCCGCAAATGCTGATCTGCTCCTTGGCCGCGAGAAAGCGTTCCTGCAGCGCGGCGTCGCGGCTGATGATCCAGCCGATCCGGATGCCGGGTACGCCATAGGCCTTGGAAAGCGAGGCGACGCTGACGACATGCCCGCCGAGCGAGGCGGCGAGCGGCAGCGCGCCGTCGAGCGAGAGGTCGCGATAAGTCTCGTCGACCAGCAGGATGCATCCATGCGCCTTGGCGAGCGCGACGATCTCGCGCAATTCGCTCTCGCTCAGCATGGTTCCCGTCGGGTTATGCGGGCAGGTGATGCTCATGATCCGCGTGTTCGGCGCAATTGCGGCGGCGATTGCGGCAGGGTCGATCCGGAATCCGTCCTCGAAGCGCAGGTCGACATGCGTGACGGCGCAGCCGATCGCGCGCGGTGTTTCGAGATTGGTGGCGTAGTTGGGCCGGATCACCACGAGATGATCGTCCGCGCCGAGCAGCGCCGTCGCGATGATGAACAGTGCGCCGGCGGCCCCGGCGGTAACGAGGACATCGTCCGGGTCCGTCCCGCCGCTGCTCGCAGCGATCAACCGGCGCAGCGCCGCGCTGCCGCGGTGCTCGCCGTAGAGCAGGGTCAGGTCGGGAACGGTCAGGCCCAGGCTGCCCAGGCTCTGGTCTGCGACCGAGCTTTCGGAGAGATTGTAGCGGATTCGGCCGTAACCGAACTCTTCGGGCGATTCGACCTCGATCGGCATCCGGACATATCGCATCGGCACTCCCCCCTTTCGCTTCGTCAGTGCGGCGTGAAATCCTCGACCAGATCGTAACTATCGTCCGGGAAGAGCTGTCGCGCAAAGATTACCGGCGCGCCGGCTTGGAAGATGCGGTGCCGTCCCTGCGGTAGTGCGACAGCTGCGAGGCCCAAGGCTCCCCCGGTCACGCCCCGTCGACGCGCATGAGATAGACATATGCCCGGCGCCCGGAGGCCAGCGTCACTTCGGTTCGCTGATAGTCGGCGACCTCGTATGCGTCAGCCTTCACCAGGTCTTCCGCGGTCACCGCCAAGGCGCGGCCGGCAACGGCCTCGCCAGCATCGCCGCGACGGAGAATCGGATGAATCGCCGCGCCGCTGATCGCGACGACATCGGGATCCGTGATTTCGATCGATCCGAGCGCGAAGCCGTGAAGTTCATCGGGGTGGCTTTCCAGCTCCCTGCCAAAAGTGGCGCGCTGCACCTCGGGCTGGCGCAGCGTTCCATACGAAAACAGCCAGTATCCGGTGACGTCGGGTTCACTCATGGCCTGCTCCCCTGGTTTGGCGCTGCGTCGCCCCAGCGACACGCATTCGCCCGGTGCGCTTAGCCATGGCGCCGTGTCCCAACAACCATGGTGCGCCCCGTCCAGCGCCGGGCAGCGGAAGCGAAGGGCCGCAGCGGAAGGGAAAACCTCCGAGCGGGGAAATGGCCTCAGGCATCCTTCACATGTCGAAGCAGATTGTCCCGGACGCGGACCACTTCCTGTTGCACCCGCGCGAAGTCCTCAGGGGCGAGGCCAGTGGCCTTTACCAGAGTGGGCTGGAACCCCTTCTCGCGCAGCGCCTGGCCGGCTTGCGTCAGGCTGACGATCACCTGGCGCTCGTCCGACGGATCGCGGCGGCGCTCCAGATAGCCGAGCGATTCGAGCTTCTTCAGGATCGGCGTGAGGGTGTTAGATTCGAGGAACAGCTTCTCGCCGAGCGAGCCGACGGTCTGGTTGTTCTCCTCCCACAACGCGACGATGATAATCCATTGGGTATAGGTGATGCCGAGCGCGTCGAGGATCGGCTTGTAGGCACGGCCATAGGCGAGGTTGGCCGAATAGACCGCGAAGCACAGGAAATCGGAGAGCCTGGGCGCGGCGGGTGGAGAGGGGGTTTCAGTCACGGCAGCCTTTCCGGGTCGGACAGGACGACCCCGGACGCATATATATCGCATCCGATTAAATCGGAAGGGGTTGACACGCGCAGCATCGCCGGCCATCTAATCGCTACCGATTAAATCGGATGCGATTAGATGGAGAATATCATGACGCAGATCGACAGGGTTCTTTACACCGCAAGCACCCACACCATCGGCGGCCGCGACGGTGCCGCGCGCAGCAGCGATGGCCAACTCGACATCAAGCTTTCCCCGCCGGGATCCGCGGCGGCCGGCACCAATCCCGAGCAGCTGTTTGCGGCGGGATGGTCGGCCTGCTTCATCGGTGCCATGTCGCACGTTGCGGCGAGCCGGAAGGTTGCGCTCCCGAAGGACCTCGCAGTGGACGCGGAAGTTGATCTGGGTACCGGAGAAGGCGGCTTCCTGCTGCGCGCGCGACTGAACGTCAGCCTGCCTGGACTGGATGCGGAGACGGCGCAGTCGATCGTCGATGCGGCGCATCAGGTCTGCCCTTATTCCAGGGCGACCCGTGGCAATATCGACGTGACGCTGACGATCGCCTGACCCTGGTGCGCCGGCTGCTGCGGCCGGCGCAATGGTATCCGGCAGCCCCGGTCGTGCCCTCGTCCGGTCTTCCCGGCTGTTGCCGGCGACGGATCATTGTCGAACAGCAGAGAGATGAAATGATCGCCAAACCTATCACCGCGATCGATCGCGACCGTCGCAATTTCCTGGGCCTGGCGCTGCTCGCTGGTGTCGCCAGCCAGGTCGGCGCGTCGGGCAGTGCCATCGCAGCAGCGCCGCCAGCCGTCTGGGCTGGCCTGAAGCAGATCGACGCCGGCAATCTCAGCATCAGCTATGCCGATGTCGGGCCGCGCGCCGGGCCCACGGTGATCCTGCTGCACGGCTGGCCATATGACATTCACAGTTTTGCCGAGGTCGCACCGCTGCTGGCGGCGAAGGGCTATCGCGTCATCGTTCCCAATCTGCGCGGTTATGGCGGAACGTTGTTCCGATCGGCCGACACGATGCGCAATGGCGAGCAGGTGGCTTTCGCCACCGACGTGATCGCGCTGATGGATGTGCTCGGCATTGCGCAGGCGGTGATCGCCGGATTCGACTGGGGCGCGCGCACGGCCAATATCGTTGCTGCGCTCTGGCCAGAGCGGTGCCGGGCAATGGTGTCGGTGAGCGGCTACCTCATCGGCAGTCAGGCGGCTAACCGGGCGCCCCTGTCGCCGGCGGCCGAACTGTCCTGGTGGTATCAATTCTACTTCGCGACCGAGCGGGGGCGGCTGGGCTATGAGCGCAACCGGTATGATTTCGCGAAGCTGATCTGGCGCACCGCATCACCCAAATGGACCTTCGACGACGCGACCTTCGATCGGTCGGCCCGATCGTTCGACAATCCCGACCATGTCGCCATCGTGATCCATAATTATCGCTGGCGGCTGGGCCTTGTGCCGGGCGAAACGCGTTACGAAGGCCTGGAACAGCAGCTCGCGTTGCAGCCGAAAATCATTGTGCCGACCGTCACCATGGAGGGCGACGCGAACGGGGCGCCGCATGCCGATCCCGCCGCCTATGCAGCGAAATTCTCCGGTGGCTATGCCCATCGGCTGGTCACGGGTGGGATCGGCCACAACCTGCCGCAGGAAGCGCCCGTTGCCTTTGCCGACGCAGTGCTGCAGGCGGCGAACCTCGCCTCAGCCGCATCGCGCTGACGTCGGTCAGCGAACCTCCGACACCACGGGAGGTGCCGGGGCGATGCTGGGCGCGCTCTCGCCCGGCACCGGTACCGGCGTCGCGACCGGCGGCGCAGGTGCGACGACCGGCACGGTCACTGGGGTGACCGCCGCGGGATGCCGGCCGCGCAGGCCATCGATTTCGTCCCGGCGCTTCTTCAGATAATATTCGCGCAGCGAGGCATAGGGATTGGCGGTTTCGTCCCGCATCCGGTTCAGATCCTCGTCGAACTCGGCGCGATGGTCGAGTGCGCTGAGCACGCCGGTCGGAATGGTATAGGCAAGTTTGTTGAACGGCGTGCCGACCGCCGTCGGCAGGATGAGCCGATCGAGGCCACCGCCGATGAGATCGCGCACCGTGGTAGGCCCGACGAGCGGCAGGAACAGGAAGGGCCCGGGCCCAACGCCATAATAGCCCAGCGTATCGGCAAAGCCGTTCGGGCGGCGCGGCAGGTTGAAGGGGCGGCGCTTGGCCATGTCGACGAGCCCGGCGGCGCCGATCGTCGAATTGATCGTGAAGCGCCCGAGCGTCTCGGCAGCCTTGCCGGGTTTGAGCTGCAGCAGATAGTTCACGAACACGGTGGGTTCGCGCAGATTGTTGAGGAAGTTGCGCACACCGCTGCGGACCGGTGCGGGTACGGCGTGTTTGTAGCCGAGCGAGACCGGGCCGATAAAGGCGCGGTCGACCGCCTGGGTCGCCTCGAAGGACTGTGCGTTCACATTACCCAGCGGATCGCCCGGCGCGACCCGCGGGCGGGCCGTGACGATGATGTCGTTCTGCTCCGCGTCCGGCGCGGGGGCTGATTTCGGAGTCTGGGCCTGCGTTGGCGCGACCGGCGGGAGCACTGCTGGTGGAGCAACGGGCAATGTCGGAGCGGGTGTGGCCTGATCGATCGCGACCGGCGCTGGTGCGGTGCCTGGATTGGCCTGAACGCCGGCCAGCAACAGGGCGATGGTAAAGGTCGGGGCGATCATTCTGCTGCGCCTCCCGCCGGGCATGCGGGTGCCGGCGGACGGATCATCGCTGAACCGGAAAGGCGCGCATGCGCGGCGGATGCCACCGCGTCGATAGACTGGGCCAATCTACCGGACCCGAAGAAAACCATCATCACGCTCCCGCTTGCTGTCATCTCTATAACGTCGCCAGTGCGGATGTCCTCATGTGACGTGCAGGTTACAACCGGAAATATTTCAACGCTGTGTCACTCCGTATGTGCGGCCTTCGACGCGAAAGCGGGGTCTGCAGCCGTGCTTCCGACGCAGCGCTCGTCTCGCGCATGCCGCTATCCGGCGGGGGCCGACCCGATACCAAGCCAAGTTATCGGATGGCTGCCGACGCTGGACGGGATGGGCTTTTCGTCCGCCATCTTCTGTCCCATCGCGTCCATCGCGCTCTTCGCTCGCGTTACAAAAATATCCTCCTGTGCAGAAAGTGACTGGTCTGCTGTTACGCGATGGGTTAGTGGAAGGGCAGGAGCAGGACGGCCGCAAGTGTCGCCGCGCCCTTCGCGGAGAGGGAGTGCCGGCATCATTTTCACCGTCCGGATGCTCTTACGGGATTGATGGGGCACGAGTGATGGCGGAGGAAACGGGCGGGGAGGATGCGGCGTTTAGGGCGAAAGTCCGAGACTGGATCGCGGCCAATTTCCCGCCAGCGCTGCGCGGATGCGATCCGCTCCTCTATCAGGGTGATGCGGTCGCGGCCGCTGGCGATGCCAATTTCCAGCTATGGCGTGAACGCATGGCTGATATCGGCTGGGGCGTGCCCACCTGGCCGCGGCGCTATGGTGGCGCTGGGCTCGAAGAGGCGCAGGGCCGGATCATTCTTCAGGAACTGGCCGCCGCGAGCGCCTTCAACCCGATCCGCAGCTACGGCACGATGATGCTCGGGCCGACGCTGCTCGAATATGGATCGGAAGAACAGAAGCTCGAGCATCTGCCCCCGATCGCCCGACACGAGCGGCGCTGGTGCCAGGGTTTTTCGGAGCCGGGCGCCGGATCCGATCTCGCATCGCTGCAGATGCGTTGCACGGACATGGGCGATCACTGGCTGGTCAGCGGGCAGAAGATCTGGACCTCGGGCGCGGATCAGGCCGATTGGTGCTTCGCCCTGGTGCGGACCGACACGACGAGCAAGCATGGCGGCATCAGCTTCCTGCTGATCGACATGAAGTCGCCGGGAGTCGAGGCTCGGCCGATCGTGCTGATCAGCGGGTCGACGCATTTCTGCGAAGTGTTCTTCAACGATGTCCAAGTGCCCAAGGGCAACCTCGTCGGGGCGATCAATCAGGGCTGGGGCATCGCCAAGCGGTTGCTGCAGTTCGAGCGCGACAGCCTCTCGGTCGGGCGCGGCGCAGTGCCGAGCCTGGCGCCGCTGGCGCGCGACTATGTCGGCGTTGATGAGCAGGGGCGGATCGCGGATCTCGATCTGCGCGCGCGGCTGATCCGTAACGGCATGCGCGTTACCGCCTTCGGCCAGACGCTCAAGCGGCTCGCCACCGAGGCAAAGGCAGGCAATGGCCCCAATTCAGGCGTGTCGGCGGTTAAGAATCTCTGGTCCGACATCATGCAGGAGCGCGCCGAACTGCTCGTGGAGATGATGGGCGCCAACGGGCTCGGCTGGAGCGGCGAGGCGTTCTCGGATGAGGAGCGCACCGCCACCCGGGCCTGGCTGCACAGCAAGGCCTATTCGATCTACGGCGGCAGCTACGAAGTGCAGGCGAACATCGTCGCCAAGCGTGTGCTCGGCCTGCCCGATCACCGATAACAAGAACATGACAGGGAGGGGCGCGCCTTGGTCGTGCTGAGCGAAGAACAGGTAATGCTGCGGGACATGGCCGCGGAGTGGGCGCGCGAGCGCATGCCCGTGACGGCCTATCGCAAGCTTTTTACCGGCGCGTTTCCGCTCGGCCACGACCCGGCGGCCTGGGCCGACATGGCGGCGATGGGCTGGGCCGGGATCGTCGTGCCCGAGGAACTCGGCGGGGTCGATTTCGGCTATCGCAGCCTCGGGCTGGTACTGGAGGAACTCGGGAAGTCGCTCGCTGCCTCGCCGCTGATCAGTTCCGCCTTGATCGTGGCCACTGCGCTGCGGCTCGCCGGCACCGCCGAGCAGCAGGCGCGCTGGCTGCCGGGCATCGCCGATGGTTCAGTGATCGGCGCGCTCGCGCTTGACGAGGGGCCGCGCCATGCGCCGCTCGCAACCGCGCTGACCGCCCGGCAACGGGGCGATGGGTGGCAGCTCGACGGGCTGAAGCGGCCGGTGCCGGACGGCATGGCGGCCAGCCTGTTCGTCGTCGTCGCACGGACATCGGGCGGGCCGGGCGATGGGGATGGCCTTACCCTGTTCCTGGTCGAGCCGGATGCTGTCGGCCTTGCCCGCACATCGCTGGATCAGGTCGATGCGCGCAGCCCAGCGCTGCTGACGCTCGCCGGCGTCGCGCTCGCCGGCGACGCGGTGCTCGGGCCGGTGGGTGGGGCTGGCGTGCTGCTCGATCGAATCCTCGATTGCGGCCGGGCCGGGATCGCGGCGGAAATGCTCGGTACGGCTAGCCAGGCGTTCGAGACGGTGCTCGATTATCTCAAGACGCGCGTGCAGTTCGGCCAGCTGATCGGTTCCTTCCAGGCACTGCAGCACCGTGCCGGCGCGATGTTCGGTGAATTGCAGTTGCTGCGCTCGGCGGTCGAGGCGGCGCTGGCGGCGCTCGATGTCGGCGATGCCGAGGCGCCGCAGCTCGTCTCGCTCGCCAAGGCGATGGCGGGCGACACGTTGCACCGCATTTCGAACGAGATGATCCAGCTCCATGGCGGGATCGGGATGACGCACGAGCATGATGCCGGGCTCTATCTGAAGCGCGCGCGCGTCGCCGACCAGAGCTATGGCAATGCGGCTTTCCACCGCGAACGTTGGGGCCGGCTGAACGGCTTTTGAGGGGCAGTGAATGCAATCGCGTGAGATCCAGCTGAAGCGCCGCCCGGTCGGCGCGCCGGTCGCTGACGACTTCGCCGTCGCGGTTCGCGACTTGCCCGCGCCGGCCGAAGGCGAGGTGCAGGTCCGCAACCGTTGGATGGCGGTCGATCCGGCGATGCGCGGGCGGATGAGCGATGCGAAGAGCTATGTGCCACCCTTCGCGCTCGATGCGGCGATGGAGGGGCCGGCGATGGGCGAGGTGATTGCTTCGCGCGATCCCGGCTTCAGGCCGGGCGATCTCGTGTTTTCGCGGCTCGGCTGGCGCGAGGCGTTCACCGCGCCGGGGAGCGCGCTCCAGCATCGCGACTGCAGTGTCCTCCCCCCCCAGGCCTATCTCGGCTTTGCCGGGATGACCGGGCTCACCGCCTATGCGGGGCTGCTGCGTATTGCTGCGCTGAAACCGGGCGATGTCGTGTTCGTCTCGGCCGCGTCGGGTGCGGTCGGGTCGATCGTGTGCCAGATCGCCAAGCTCAAGGGTCACACGGTGATCGCCAGTGCGGGCGGCCCGCGCAAGGCGGCCTTCCTGCGTGACGAACTCGGCGTGGATGCGGCCATCGACTACAAGGCCGAAGCCAGCCTCACCAAGGCGCTGGCGCGCGAGGTCAAGGCGCTGGGGGTCAGCGGTATCGACGTCTATTTCGATAATGTCGGCGGCGATCATCTTCAGGCGGCGCTGGCGCTGGCCAACACTTGGGCGCGCTTCTCGATCTGCGGGATGATCTCGCAGTACAATGTCACCGATATGCCGACGGTGCCGCGCAACCTCACGATGCTGATGGTCAAGAGCATCCGCATGGAGGGCTTCATCGCGCTCAACCATCTCGACCTGGAACAGCATTTCCTCGCCGATATGCGGGCCTGGCACCGCGCAGGGCTGATGAAGTCGGCCGAGACGGTGCATGAAGGGATCGACAATGCCCTGACCGCCTTCAATGGGTTGTTCAGCGGCGACAATCTCGGGCGCACCCTGGTGCGGCTCGGCTGACCGGCAAGGAGGGCGCGATGTACGATCTGCTGGCGGGGCTCCGCGTCGTCGAGGGATCGGCGTTCATCGCCGGTCCGTCCTGCGGACTCCATCTCGCTCAGATGGGGGCCGAGGTCATTCGGTTCGATGCGATCGGCGGCGGGCCCGATTACCGGCGCTGGCCGCTCGCGCCGGGCCATGGTGGCAGCCTCTATTGGGAGGGGCTGAACAAGGGCAAGAAATCGATCGCGATCGATCTCGGCTCGCCCGAAGGGCGCGAACTGGCGGTGGCGATCGCGACCGCGCCGGGCGAGCAGGCCGGGCTGTTCCTGACCAACTATCCGGTAAAGGGCTTCCTGTCGCATGCGGCGCTGAAGGCGCGGCGCGACGATATCATCACGGTACGCGTGATGGGCTGGGCCGATGGCTCTCCGGCGGTCGATTACACGATCAATGCGGCGGTCGGCATTCCGATGATGACCGGGCCGGCCGATGACGAGCGCCCGGTGAATCACGTGCTGCCCGCCTGGGATCTGATCGGCGGCGCCTATGCCGCCTTCGCCATGACCTCGGCGCTGCTGCGCCGGCGCGCAACCGGGGAGGGGGCGGAGATCCGCGTCCCGCTGTCCGATCTTGCCGCGACGAGCCTCGGCCATATCGGGCAGGTCGCGGAGGTGCTCGCGAGCGGCGACCGTCCGCGCATGGGCAATGACCTGTTCGGGGCGTTCGGGCGGGATTTCGTCTGTGCTGACGGCGCGCGGCTGATCGTGGTCGCCATCACGCCGCGCCAATGGTCGGGGCTAGTTACGGCGCTTGACCTGGGCGCTGCCGTGGCGGCCCTGGAGACGGAACTGGGCGTGGCGTTCGGCCGCGACGAGGGCGCACGCTTCGAGCATCGTGCAAGGCTGTTCCCGCTGTTCGAGGCGGGCTTTGCGCGCCGCACCGCCGGCGAGCTTCAGCCCGTGTTCGATGCCGGCGGCGTCACCTGGGGACAGTATCAGAGCCTGCACAAGGCGGTGACGACCGATACCCGGCTGTTCACCGAAAACCCGCAGTTCCAGACGATCGCGCACCCCAGCGGGCTCAGCTACCCGGCCGCCGGCCCGGCGGCGACGCTGGCCGGCGAAGCGCGCGGCGCGGTCTGTGCAGCGCCCCGGCTCGGACAACATACGGACGAGGTGCTGGCGACGGTACTCGGGCTCGACAGTGGTGCGATCGCGGCGCTGCATGACAAGGGACTGGTGGCATGACGATCGATCCGGGCACGGTGGCGCAGTGGCAGGAATGGGTCGGCCGCAGCGAGAGCCGCACCGAGATGCTCGAGGTCGAAGGCCTGCGCCGCTACGCCGCCGCACTGGGCGAGGATCTCGATGTCGAGCATGTCCTGCCCTCGCTAGCGCACTGGGCCTGTTTCCTGCCCGTGGTCGCCCCGGACGGGCTTGGGCCCGATGGCCATCCGAAGCGCGGCGGCTTCCTGCCGCCGGTCACCCTGCCGCGCCGGATGTTCGCTGCTTCCGAGATGTGCTTTCCGGCACCGCTGATCCCTGGCTGGGAGGCAACGCGCCTCTCGACGATCATGGGCGTCACGCACAAGGCCGGGCGCAGCGGCGATCTGGTGCTGGTCGAGGTCGAGCATGCGATCGAGCAGGCCGGCCGGTTGCGGGTGAGCGAGCGCCAGACGATCGTCTATCGGGATGCCGGGGAGCCGACCCCGGCCATTATCCCCGCCGACCTCCCCGGCGTGCCGGAGTCCGTCACCTGGCAGCCGCGCAGCGTAGACCTGTTCCGCTTCTCCGCGGTCACGTTCAACAGTCATCGCATCCACTATGACCTGCCCTATGCGACGGGGGAGGAAGGTTATCCCGGGCTGGTCGTGCACGGACCGTTCACCGCCGCCAGGCTGTTCGGCTTCGCGTCGGCGCGGAACGGGCCACCGGCCGAGTTCGCGTTTCGCGCCGCGGCACCGATCTTCGTCGACCAGCCGATCACCTTGGCGCCCGACGGCGAAAATGGCGTAAAGGCCGTGCGCTGCGATGGCGCCACGGCGATGGCGGCACGTTTAAAATACTAACCTATAGTGCAAGATTGATTGACTTGATCCAAGCCCCGGCGATAGGGAACGGCAACGGCGAGAGGATGGGTGATGGATAGCGAGACCTTCGAGATGTTCCGGTCCACGGTGCGTCGCTTTGTCGAGGAACGGCTGATCCCGGCGGAAGACACCGTCGAGGAAACCGATGCGATTCCCGCCGAGATCGTCGCGCAGATTCGCGACATGGGGCTGTTCGGCCTGTCGGTGCCGGAAGAATATGGCGGCCTCGGCTGCACCATGTCCGAAGAGGCGGCGATCATTCGCGAACTGACCCGTGCCTCGGTCTCGTTCCGTTCGCTGATCGGTACCACGGTAGGGATCGGCAGCCAGGGCATCGTGATGGACGGCACCGAGGAACAGAAGCGCGAATGGCTGCCCAAATTCGCGGCCGGCGACGCGATCGCGAGCTTCGCGCTGACCGAGCCCGAGGCCGGCTCCGACGCCGGATCGCTGCGCACCACCGCTGTCCGCGAGGGTGACAATTACCGGATCAACGGCACCAAGCGCTATATCACCAATGCCCCGCGCGCGAGCGTGTTCACGCTGATGGCGCGGACTGAACTCGACGTGAAGGGCTCCGCCGGCATCTCGGCCTTCATCCTGCCCGCGCACACGCCCGGCATCTCGCTCGGCAAGCCCGACAAGAAGATGGGGCAGAAAGGAGCAGTCACCTGCGACGTGATCCTCGACGATGTCGTGCTGCCCGCCAGCGCGATCATCGGCGGCGTGCCGGGGCGCGGCTTCAAGACAGCGATGAAGGTGCTCGATCGCGGCCGCATCCATATCGCCGCGGTCGCGCTCGGCATGTGCGAGCGGCTGATCGAGATGAGCTTGCGCTACGCAATGGAGCGCAAGCAGTTCGGCCAGCGCATCGCCGATTTCCAGATGGTTCAGGCGATGCTGGCGGATTGCAAGGTCGACATGCTGACGACCGAGGCGCTGATGCAGAATGTCGCGGCCAAGTTCGATGCCGGCCAGTCGGTCGCGCTCGAATGTTCGGCGCTGAAGCTGCATGCCTCCGAAGCGGTCGGCCGCGTCGCGGATCGGGCGGTGCAGATCCATGGCGGCGCCGGTTACATGGCCGATTACAAGGTCGAGCGCTTCTACCGCGACGTGCGCTTGCTGCGCATCTACGAGGGTACCTCGCAGATCCAGCAGACGATCATCGCCAAGGCGATGGCCCGCCAGGCCGAAGCCGCCAACTGACTTCTTACGGACAGGAATATCCCATGCGCAGAGCCGCCATCGTCGCCCCGATCCGCACGCCCGTCGGCAAGTTCTTCGGCTCGCTTGCCTCGATTCAGGCTGGCGATCTCGGCGCGATCGCGATCCGGGCGCTGATGGAGCGGACCGGCGTCGATCCCGAGCGGATCGACGATGTCGTCTTCGCGCAGGGCTATGGCAATGGCGAGGCGCCGTGCATCGGCCGCTGGTCGGCGCTCGCGGCGGGCCTGCCGATTTCCGTCCCCGGCACCCAGCTCGACCGGCGCTGCGGCAGCGGCCTCCAGGCAGTGATCGATGCGGCCATGCGCATCCAGACCGGCGCGGCGGACATCGTCATCGCCGGCGGCGCGGAGAGCATGTCCAACGTCGAATATTATTCAATCGATCATCGCGGCGGTGCGCGCTCGGGTTCGACCACGCTGCATGATCGCCTGACGCGGGGCCGGGTGATGTCGCAACCGATCGCGCGCTTCGGCGTGATCAGCGGCATGATCGAGACCGCGAACAACCTCGCCTCGGATTATGCCATCAGCCGCGAGGCGTGCGACGCCTATGCCGCGCGCAGCCACCAGCGCGCGACCCGGGCATGGGCCGAAGGCAAGTTCGACGACGAACTGATTCCGGTCTCGGTGCCACAGAAGCGCGGCGATCCGATCGTGTTCGCGCGCGACGAGGGCATTCGCGCCGACGCGACCCCGGAATCGCTGGCCTTGCTCCGCCCGATCGAGAAGGGCGGCGTCGTCACCGCCGGCAACGCCAGCCAGCAGAATGATGCGGCGGCGGCCTGCCTCGTCGTCGCCGAGGACAAGCTCGAGGAACTGGGGCTGGAGCCGATGGCATGGTTTCACAGTTGGGCGGCGGCGGGCTGCGAGCCGTCGCGGATGGGCATCGGCCCGGTCCCGGCGGTCGAACGGCTGTTCGCGCGGAGCGGTCTTGGCTGGGACGATATTGACCTTGTCGAGCTGAACGAAGCCTTTGCGCCGCAGGTATTGGCCTGTCTCAAGGGTTGGGGCTGGAGCGAGGATGATTCCCGCGTCGACATGCTCAACGTCAACGGTTCGGGAATCTCGCTCGGCCACCCGATCGGCGCCACCGGCGGCCGCATCCTCGCCAATCTCGCGCGCGAACTAGTCCGGCGTGACGGCCGCTACGGACTGGAGACGATGTGCATCGGCGGCGGCCAGGGGCTGGCGGCGATCTTCGAGCGGGCGGCGTAACGGTCGCCCGCTCGAACCGACGTGTGGATGTTCAACCTCACATACGGTAGGTGAGCGTGACTATGCCGAACGGTTGCGTCGTCTTCTTCACGAGAGGGCTGTCCTTCACTTCGTCCAGCAGCGATGACACGCTACCCGTTGCGGCCAGCGTGATCCGATCGGTGACACGATAGGAAGCCGTGAGCGCGGCCGATGCGTCCTTGAACCCGGAGCCGGCCTGGAACTGGGGGAGGCCTGAAGCAAGCGCCTCTGCAGGCGTAACGCCAAAGTAGCGATCATTGTATCGCCCGTTTGCCCAGGTCGTCGCGATCGTTGGGGTCAGCATGAAACGCGGCGCGACGTGGATCGGGTAAGACAGGCTCGCATCGGCGACTACGCCTTTGGTTCCACCGGAAACGACCTTGACGGCACCCAGGGTCGCGACAAATCCGCCTGCCCGGATATTCGCGAACACGCGCGCGCCCACGGCGTCCGAGAGCTTGTCGATACCACCGGGAACGTCACGCTTGCGGTATCCCTGGACGAACACCGCACTTGCGCCGATCGTCACCGTCTCGGTCGAGATCGGCTCGACACCAATGCCGTTGCGAAGATTCGCGAAAAACCATCCTTTCTTGATGTCGATCGCCGGAAAAGGAATGATGCGATAGTCTTCGGAGCCCTGATAGGCCGGTGCCGCCGCGACGCCGACGCCGAGCACGACATGATCCTGCTCCTGTGCCTGCGCGGCACCAGTCCAAAGCGCCATGATCGATATCGGGAGCGATATGCTCAGGCGGGCGCGATTCTCTGAGGAAAATTTCATCATTCGTGTCTTCTTTCTGCGAGGGGGCGAACGGCGATCGCTGGATTTCGCAGCGCGCAAAAATGCGCGCCGACCAGCAGGTCACGGGGATTCACGGGAACATCAGCATCTTTCATAATAAGATGCGTATCGTATCTAAAATGCATTGACCCCGTCAATAGGAAACGCGACGCATCTTATATGAGGATGGCCACCGTCAGCCCGACGCGCGCAACCTCGCATCGTGGCTTGGTCAGCTGGTTCGGGTCGCGTCAGCCGGAAACGGGGGACGACTCGTCCGGAGCGGCAAGTGGAAGAAACACCTGGTCGACGATTTCGGCGATCGCTTCATCCGAAATCTGCTTATTGCTGAGGACTATTTCGTGCACGACCAGGCTAAGCGGAACACGGAGCACTCGGGGTGTCAGTTTGCGAGCGTCGATCTCCCCGCGTCGAATAGCGCGCTCGATGACCTCGTGGAGCGGGTTCTCCTGAAATCGTGCGTCCATGAAACTCATATTGTCGGCCACCATATCGTCACTCATCTCGAAGATGAGGCGCAGCAGCTTCGGCGGCGATCGATCGGCGAACCTGCGCATCAAGAGGCAGAGTTCGTCCCGCACGCTGCCGAGGTCGGGTACAATCAGCGGATTCCGCCTGACATGGCGTGCGATCGCTGCGGACGCGAGGCGCGCGCGAGTGGGCCAGCGTCGGTAGAGAACCGGGCGACTAGTCCCAGCTCGCCTCGCCACTGCCTCGAACGTGAAGTGCGAATATCCTGTAGTTTCCAATTCGATCCAGGCGGCATCCAGAATGGCATCCTCCAGCATGGCACCTCTCCGCCGTCTTGCTACCGGATCTTTCATTGCCATCCTCGAAAGCCAGATTTGCGACGCTTTGCGCCGGGCCGACCTATGCGTTTAGGGCGCACTGCCAACAGGTGTTAGGCGAAATTGTCGAGGCGATGAATGGCTGGCCCCAAGCCGCCTCCGCGGCCACATCCGCCGCCGCCGATGCGGGCGCCGCGCCAGCACGACACTTCGACAACGATCAGCTTCGGGCTCGGCGGATCGTGCTGAAGGGCGTTTTCGGGATCGATGGCTGCCATCGCTGCCTCACGCCGGCGCGCTCGCCTTTGCCGGCGCGGCCAGCGTGATGATCACCACGCCCGCCAGCGCGATCAGTCCGCCCAGGATCATCAGCGGCGTGATCGGCGTCGCGAAATAGAGCGAGGCGAACAGCGTCGCCATCACCGGCGAGGCGAGCACCAGTGGCATTACGGTCGAGATCGGGTGGCGCTGCAGCAGCCAGGCAAGCGCGCCCTGCCCGATCACCGTTGCGCCGATGCAGGAGAAGGCGAACCAGCCGATCACGCTCCACCCGACCTGCGGCAACCGGGCGATCGCCTTGCCCTCGAGGCCGATCGCGAAGGGTGCCAGCAGGATCGCGCCCATCAGGCCGTTCCATGCCTGGGTGTTGAGCGCGCTCACCCCCGCCAGCCGGCGTTGCACCAGCGTGCCGCCCGCCCAGAGCAGCGCCGCTGCCGCCATCACCAGCACCGCCGGGATTTCCCCGGTGATGGCGGGATCGAATACCAGCAGCACGACGCCGCCGAATGCCAGCGCCACGCCGCCCGATCGCATCGGCGAGAGCCTCTCGCGGAACACCAGCGCGCCGAGCAGCAGTGAAAAGGGTACGCTCAACTGCCCGGCGATCGCCAGCGCGCCGACATTGGTTGCCATGTCCAGCGCCAGGTTGAGCACCAGCAGGAAGAGCCCGCCATTGAGCGCGCCATAGGCGGCGAGTGCCAGGGTCTTGCCCGGTACGCGGCGGAACCAGGGCAGGCAGAGCAGGAACACAACGCCCATGCGCAGCGCCACCGACAGCAGCGGGGCGGTCGCGCCGACCACCACCTTCATCGCGACGATGTTGAGCGCGAAGGCGATGTTGACCACCATCGCCAGCCCCAGTTCGCTGGCGCCGAAATGCTCGTGATGGCGGGGCGGCGTTGTCATCGCGAGCGATTCTCCTAAACGAAGCGTTGGGCTTCTGTCGCGGCATCATGCTGCATTCCGCGATCGAACGCACTACAAAAGTAACCTATAGTGCAATAATCCTTGTCAGGTCGAATGGCCTGCCGTAACGCCGGGATCAGATCGAAGAGCATGGGCATGGGGATGGTTGAAGCAATCGCACCGAACGTCGTACACGCGCGCCGCGCCTTCCGGGTACGCGTCGCATGAGCGCCGGGCCGCTTGACGGTATCCGCGTGCTCGACCTCTCGCGCGTGCTGGCGGGGCCTTGGTCGACCCAAATTCTCGCCGATTTCGGCGCCGACGTGATCAAGATCGAGGTGCCCGGCAAGGGTGACGATACGCGCGCCTGGGGCCCGCCCTATCTGCACGATGCGGATGGCGAGGAGGAACAGGGCGAGAGTGCCTATTATCTCGCGTGCAACCGCAACAAGCGTTCGGCCGCGATCAATCTTGCCGATCCGGCCGGGGCCGCGCTGATCCGCGAACTGGCGGCCAAGGCCGATGTCCTGGTCGAGAATTTCAAGGTTGGCGGTCTCGCCAAATATGGTCTCGACTATCCGAGCCTCGCTGCGATCAATCCGCGCCTGGTCTATTGCTCGATCACCGGCTTCGGCCAGACCGGTCCTTATGCCAGCCGCGGCGGTTACGATTTCGTCGCGCAAGGCATGGGCGGCTTCATGAGCATCACCGGCGAAGAACATGGCGGGCCGCTGCGCGCGGGCGTCGCCATGGCTGACCTGTCGACCGGCATGTACGCGACGGTCAGCATTCTCGCCGCGCTGCGCCATGCCGAGCGCACAGGCATAGGGCAGCAGATCGACGTCTCGCTGCTCGATACGCAGATCGCGATGCTGGCCAACCAGGGGATGAACTTCCTTGTCGGCGGCGTCGTCCCCGGCCGGCTCGGCAACCGCCATCCGACGGTGGTGCCCTACAAGACCTTCGAGGTCGCCGACGGCACGATCATCATCGCGGTCGGCAATGACGGTCAGTTTCGCCAATTATGCAAGGAACTGGGTGTGGCCGAACTCGGCAGCGACCCCCGTTTCGTCACCAGCCGCGCGCGCCTGATCAACCGCGACGCGATCGAGGCCATCGTGCAGGATCTCGTGCGCGGGCTTGAAGGGCATGCCCTGATCGAGCGCCTTGCTGCGTGCGGTGTCCCATGCGGGCCGGTCAACAATATCCAGCAGGTATTCGAGGACCCCTTCATCGCGGCGCGGGGCACCGTGCACCATTTCGTACGCGACGATGGGGTGGAAATCCCGACGGTCGCCTATCCGGGCAAACTCTCCGCGACGCCGGCTTCCTATCGCTACCAGCCGCCGCGCGTCGGCGAGCATAGTCGCGAGATACTGGGTGAATGGCTCGATATCGACGCTGAACGGCTCGAGATGCTGGAGCGGCAGGGTGCCGTGTCCCAGCGGCCGGACGACCCGGCGTAGCGCGGACCGGCCGACCCGTCACGAAGCATCCCGGGGGTAGGGAGACGACTTACGTCCGGGCGCGCGCCTTCACCACCCGCAGGAGAACTGATCCTATGAAGCTCGATTCCACCATTGCCGCGGTCGTGACCGGCGGCGCCTCGGGCCTGGGCGAGGCCGCGGCGCGTGCACTGGCGGCGAAGGGCGTCCGCGTTGCGCTCTTCGATTTCAACGAGGAGAATGGCGAGCGCGTCGCGATCGAGATCGGTGGTCTGTTCTGCAAGGTAGACGTCACCGACGAGGCGTCGGTTGATGCGGGCTTTGCGCAGGCGCGTGCCGCGCATGGACAGGAACGGATCATCGTCAACTGCGCCGGCACCGGCAATGTCATGAAGACCGCGAGCCGCGACAAGGCGACCGGCGAGACGAAGCACTTCCCGATCGATGCGTTCGAGCGGATCGTTCGCATCAATCTGGTCGGCACTTTCCGCTGTTGCGCGAAATCGGCACAGGGCATGCTCGATCTCGATCCACTGGAGCATGGCGCACGTGGCGTGATCATCAACACCGCGAGCGTCGCGGCGGAGGATGGCCAGATCGGCCAGGCAGCCTATGCCGCTTCGAAGGGTGGCGTGGTCAGTCTGACGCTGCCCATGGCGCGCGACCTGATGAACGACGGCATCCGCGTCAACGCGATCCTGCCCGGTATCTTCGATACCCCGTTGATGGCCCGCGCCAGCGATGCGGTGCGCCAGTCGCTGGCTGCCAGCGTTCCGTTTCCGAAGCGCTTCGGCGAGGCGCCCGAATTCGCCGCCCTGGCGCTGGCGATGATCGAGAATGATTATTTCAACGCCGAGGACGTCCGCCTCGATGGCGGGATCCGCATGGCACCGCGCTGATTCCAGGGTTCGCAAGGTCTCCTTCCCGGCTTGTATCGGGAAAGAGACGGGAGACGGCTGGCGCTCGGCAGAACCGCGTCGGTAGCCGCCAACCGCCTCTTGCAGGCACCATAAAACTATACCATAGTGCAGTTTCTAGGCGCGACCCCGGCGAACGGGTTTCGCGCGCGACAGGGAGAGCATTCATGGCGTCCGACGCCGAAACTCACGCTCCGGCCGCCGAACCGGATTTCATCACCTACACTGTGGTCGACAATGTCGCCTGGGTGATGCTGAACCGCCCGCAATACAGCAACGCCCAGAATTACCGGCTGCTTGCCCAGCTCGATGGCGCCTTCAGGCGCGCGGTCGAGGACGACGAGGTCAAGGTCATCGTGCTCGGCGGCGAGGGCAAGCATTTCTCCGCCGGCCACGATATCGGCACACCCGAAAAGGACAGCGACCTGCCGCGCACGCGCACGTCGCTCTGGTGGGATCATAACGGCAAGGGTGGCGCTGAGCGGCAATATGTGCTCGAGCAGGATGCCTATCTCGGGCTGTGCCGGCGCTGGCAGGATATCCCCAAGCCGATGATCGCGATGGTGCAGGGGGCCTGCATCGCCGGCGGGCTGATGCTCGCCTGGGTATGCGATCTGATCGTTGCCAGCGAGGACGCCTTTTTTCAGGATCCCACGCTGCGCATGGCAATGCCCGGCGTTGAATATTTTGCGCATGCCTTCGAGCTGCCCCCGCGCGTCGCGCGTGAACTCCTGTTGCTGGGGGAACGCATGCCGGCGTCGCGTGCCTATCAACTCGGCATGGTCAACCGCCTCCACCCGCGCGAGACGTTGCGCGAGGAAGTGGGCAAGATCGCCGCCGAGCTTGCCACCCGCGATCGCTTCGCCATGGCGCTCACTTGCCAGGCGTTCAACTTCGTCGAGGATCTGCGTGGCAAGCGCCAGGCGATGGACGGCGTATTCCATATGCATCACCTTGCCCATGCGCAGAACCAGCTGATGACCGGCAATCTCGTCGGCGGGCTCGACGCGAAGGCGATGGCGAAGGCCAACAAGGCACAGGCAGGCGAAGGCTGATATGAACGTGCTGGTGGACGACAAGAAGATGCTGGTCCTGCCGGAGTTGACGGTGTTGCTGGGAAATGCAGCGAATGCAGCCCAGGTGTTCGTCGCGGCCGCGCGGCCCGCAGTGCGTGCGCGGATCGCCGGCCCGAATGGCAAACCCGATCGCGCGCTGGCCGATCTGGAGCAGCATGTCGTCCACGGCTTCGGCTGGTTTGCCTCCTATGCGGAGTTGCTGCGCGAAGTAGCAAACTGGGCGGCGGCGCTCGAGGCGGAAGGATCGTTCGGCGAGGTCGAAGCACTGCTCGCCCAGCTGCTCTTCGCCGAATATGGGGCGCAGCTCGCGGGCGGCATCCCGATGAATCAGGGCGAGATCATCCGTCCGGACCAGCTCACCGACGACCCCCAGGCGCTCGCATTGCTCGACGCACCGGCGCTGCGCACGCTCGTCCGGCACGGCGGCACCCAGGCCGTGAAGACCGCGATCGCCGGCCACCTCGCCAACGCACGCGGCCAGGCCACGCTTGAGCGGTGCGGGCTGGACAGCATGTTCGACATGATCCGCGACCAGTTCTTCGACTTTTCGCAGGAAAAGGTCGCGCCCTTCGCGCATGAGTGGCACCTCGCCGACCAGTTGATTCCGCTGCCGCTGATCGAGGAGCTGGGCGAACTCGGCGTGTTCGGCATGACCATCCCGGAGGAACATGGCGGGCTCGGCATGGGCAAGACGGCGATGTGCGTCGTTTCGGAGGAATTGTCGCGCGGCTGGATCGGCGTGGGCTCGCTCGCGACCCGCTCGGAGATTGCGGCGGAGCTGATCCTGTGCGGCGGCACCGCGGCGCAAAAGGCCGAGTGGCTTCCGCAGATCGCCAGTGCCGCGATCCTGCCGACGGCCGTGTTCACCGAGCCCGACACCGGGTCGGATCTGGGCGCGCTCCGCACCCGCGCGAGCAAGGTCGATGGCGATTATCGCATCAACGGAAACAAGACGTGGATCACGCATGCGGCGCGCGCCGATGTGATGACCCTGCTCGTCCGGACCGATCCGGCGACGACCGATCACCGCGGCCTCTCGATGCTGATCGCGCCCAAGCAGCGCGGCACCGTGGCCGAGCCCTTCCCGACGCCCGGCATGAGCGGCGGCGAGATCGGGGTGATCGGCTATCGCGGCATGAAGGAGTACGAACTCGGCTTCGACGATTTCCGCGTGGCAGGCGGGAATCTGCTTGGTGGCGTCGAGGGACAGGGCTTCAAGCAACTGATGGCAACCTTCGAGAGCGCCCGCATCCAGACCGCGGCACGCGCGGTCGGCGTGGCCCAGGCGTCGCTCGATATCGGCCTCGCCTATGCGCTGGACCGCAAGCAGTTCGGCCGGCCGATCATCGAATTTCCGCGCGTCGCCAACAAGCTGGCGATGATGGCGGCGGAGATCATGGGCGCCCGCCAGCTCACCTATTTCGCCGCGCGGCGCAAGGACGAGGGCAAGCGCTGCGATCTCGAGGCCGGCATGGCCAAGCTGATCGGCGCCCGCGTTGCCTGGGCGGCCGCGGACAATGCGCTGCAGATCCACGGCGGCAACGGCTTCGCGACCGAATATCAGGTCAGCCGCCTTCTGGCTGACGCGCGAATCCTCAACATCTTCGAGGGCGCTGGCGAAATCCAGGCGCAGGTGATCGCACGCAGGTTGCTCGACGAAGGAAATTGAGGGCCATCATGCCGTTGGTCCTCATTTCGGTGAGGCTTACCAAATAATTCTGCCGCGCTCGGTTGGGCCAGCCGAATCCACGCTCAATCCTCGCTTCGCTCCTGCCCCGGAATCAGGCCGCTCGTGCGATAGCTTGCGATGATCCTGTCGAAGACCGCGACGTCGCCGCGGCTTCGCGCAGCGAGTTGGGCGCCCCCGATGGCGGCGAAGATGGCAAGTGCGCGTCCTTCGATCGCCGCTTCATCGCCCGTCGCATCGGCTGCCGACAGGACCTTGACCAGCCAGGCTACATTGATGTCGACGAAAGCCCGTACCTCGGCCTTTACCGCCTCGGGCACATCGTCATATTCGGCGGCCAGGAACCCGCAAAGGCACATGCGGTTGTCATTCTCGAGCGCGAGGCGGAACACGTCGGTGTAGCGCCGCAGGCTCAGCACCGGGTCAGGCGTTTCGGTGCGGATCCGGTCGAGCATCGCCGCGGCGTCTTCGCCATAGCGCCGGGCG
>CAISGR010000147.1 GCA_903884945.1 uncultured bacterium | reverse complement strand
GGTGGGGCGGGGCGGTGCCTGTCATTTCGGCCTTCACCAGTTGAAGCTGAACCGGGCGCCATAGGTGCGCGGCGTGTTGTAGAAGTCGTTCCCGCTCACCTCGACAGTGTAGAAGACGTCGTTGGTTACGTTTTTCACATAGCCCAGCAACGACCAGTGTGCGGTGCGGATTCCGGCCGACAGATCGAGCAGCGAATAGTTCTGGCTGGGGCGTTCGAGGGACGCATTGTCATAGCCGCCGGCCGCGGTCTGGTAGCTGGCGGTCAAGACCCCCGTTACTCCCCGACCGAGCGGATGATCATAGTTGCCCGTTAGATTGATAATATAGTCGCGCGCGCGGGGCGTGGCTTTTCCCGAAAGGTCCAGCACCTTGCCCAGATAGATGATCGACGCGCCGTCGTGCCAGCGGCCCCGCTCGCCCGACATGTTGAAGCCCAGGTTGAACCGTCCCCCGGCCACTCGCGTCGCGGCATTCAGTTCCAGTTCGCCACCATAGATATCGTCATCGCCGACATTCTCGAGCGTGAAGGTCGAGTTGACGGCCGTCAGTGGCGTGGTCTGCTGCACATTCCTGGTCACGCCATAATAAAGTGCGAGTTGGCCGCGCAGATCGATCGGGCCGATGGTCGTCCGCCATTTGGCGCCGATTTCGCCCTGTGTAATGTCTTCCGGATTATAGGGAACGCGATCGAAATATCCCTGCGCTGGCGTCTGGTTGAATCCGCCGGCGCGATAACCGGTGGCGAGCCGCGCATAGAAACTCAACTGGTCCAGCGCACGATAGTTGAGCGAAATCGTTGGCAGGAAGCGATGCCAGTGCCGGTCGAAATCGGTGACCGGAATTGTTTCGTTCGTGGTCGCGTCCAGATCGATCTGCTGGAACGTGAATTGGATCGCATCGATCTGGAAGCGCGCCTCGGCGGTAAGGTTCAACCGGCTGGTCAGATCATAGCCGACGAGTCCATATACCGAGTAGGAAGCGGTTTCCTGATGCGAAAGCTGGCGCCGCAATTGCTTGCGCAGCGTGTTGGCGGTGGCGCTCGTCCCGGTGATCGTGCCGGTGCGATTGGAGTAGACGTCCGAGACGAACGTCATGAAATCACCGCCGAACAACCACGAAAGCCGTGCTTTGCCCGTCGAGCCCCACCGCGCCTCGCCGCCGTAGCGATCGAAGGTTTCGCCCTGCGCATCGAAGAGCTGCGCAAAGGGCAGGCGGATGCCGAGATAATGGTCGAAGTCCGCGTTGGTGCGAACGCCTTTGCGGCCCTCGAAATTTGCGAGCAGCGTCAGCGCTGAACTGCCGAAATCATGGGTGAATTCGCCCAGCGCGCGGGTCTTGTCGATGTTGATGCGGTCGATGCTGTCCAATCCGGTTCGGACGAAAGGATCGGGATCCAACACCTTGTTGCGGCCGAGCGAGGTATAGCCTGGAGCTTCCGAACGCGAGTGTTCGACGGTCAGATAAGCAGTGGAATCGGTGCCCAGCCCGACGCCGACGCTGCCGCGCAGGCCCCAGTTGCGTTGCGTGTCCAGCTTCTTGCCGGTGACCTGGTCGGTGTAGAAGCCGCCGGTCTGTTCGTTATGATAACCGCCCAGCCGCAGCGCAACGGTGCCGCTGACCGGGAGGTTCAGCGTTCCTTCCAGGTCCAGTTCGTCAAGCGAGTTATACCCGATCTTGCCGGAAACCTGCGTATCGAGCACCGGACGGTTGGTGAGAAGGTTGGTTGCTCCACCCACCGCGTTGCGACCATAAAGGGCGCCTTGGGGGCCGCGATATACTTCCAGCCGGTTGATATCGTAAAAGTCCATCGCGTCATAGCCGCGACCGCCAAAGCCGCCGCCGGCGACATAGATGCCGTCGCGATAGATGCCCGTGGTCGATTCGGAAAAGCCGAGCCGCCCGCCGCCCTGGCCGCGGATTGTAATGTCGTTGAGATAGGCGGGCCCCGACGCGACCAGCAATGCTCCGGGCACCTGGCGCGTGAGATCGGCGAGGTCCCGCACGCCGAGCCGGTCCAGATCGCCTGCGCTCAGCGCGGTTACGGAGGAAGGCACGTCTTCGATCGATTCCGCACGTTTGCGGGCGACGACAATAATCTCGTCGGTGCTTGAGGGCTGCGCATCCAGCGCCTTGGGCTGTCCTGTCGCCGGCGCCGTCTGCGCCCTGGCGGGTGTCGTCGCCCATAGCGTGGTCGCAGCGACAGCCACGCTGGACAAAATGGCAGAACGGCACGCCTTTCGGTCCCTCATCTCTCTCTCCCATCACGGTCGACCCTTTCGCAGGCGACTCACTGTTACTCTTCGGTAACAGGTTGTTCCTTTCCGGTAAAGGTGCTTGTGCGGATGCTCGTTGGGCTTGAGCCCGAGCGGTGTTAAGGCGGTGTCGTGAGCGATCTGGACGATGATGCGAGCTATTCCGAATTGATCGACGCCCATCGCGTGCGCCGTCGCCAGAAACTGTTGCTGACGGCAGCGGAAGTGCTCAACGAGCGCGGCATCCGGAACACGACGATGGATCATGTTGCGCAAGCTGCGGGCGTGTCCAAGGTGATCCTCTATCGCTATTTCGGATCGAAGGACAAACTGGTGCACGCGGTACTCGCCGAGGTTGTCGAGGCGATCCTCGCGGCCGACCAGTTGCCGGCTGACTGGTGGACCGAGCGCCTTGCCCACACGCTTCCGGTCGCGCGCGGGCATGCGGCGGCGATGCGGTTGCTGGTGCGGCATGCGTCGCACGACCCCGAGTTCGGGGTGCATTTCGAACGGCTGACCTCGGCGCTCAGCGCGCGTGTCGACGAGCGTCAGCTTGCGATCATGGCACCGTTGGGAGATGGGCAGGGGCCCGTCGACGACAGCGTATTGGTTGAAGCCGTGACCGCGTTCCTGCTCGATGCCTATGTTCGCTGGATTGACTGCGCTGATCCCGCGAAGGACGCACAGTTCCTTCAATGGACCAGCAAGTCCGTGCGGGCGATGATCTATTATTGGCGCGGGCTTGAGCCGCCGCACACGCCCTACGATCGACCCAGCCGCTGAGGCTCCTCTGCCCGGCCGCCGGCGGCTCAGCGGGCATGCGCCTGGAAGAACGCCCAGATCGTGGCCGTGGCATCCAGCGAACCGCGATCGGCGTTGTCCGAGCCTCCCAGGCCGGGCGAGCCTGGCCAGGTATGTCCTCCTTGAGGCAGGTCGTAAAACTGGACGTCGGCCCCGTTCCGACACCCGCGGCTTCGCTCGATCGTGACGTCGCGTTCTCGTGCGATGGCGGGGGCGGCCGCGCACCCGTTCGTATCCCGCCAGAATGACACGGTCTGGCGGACGGGGAGGAACGGCTTGCTCTGTGCGCGCGCTACGAAGCCGGTCGGGCTGATCCCGCCGTTGAAGCCGACCACCATATCCTTCTCGCCGTGCATGATCAGTATCGGCACCGGCGTAACGGCGCGTGCTTCGTTGCCGAACATTGCACCGGATACGACGGCAGCCGCCGCGATTCGGTTGCCGAATGCTATGGCGACGCGGTGTGTCAGCATGCCGCCATTGGAGAATCCGGTGACGTAGATTCGTGCCCGGTCGATGTTCGCGCGCTTCGCGACATCGTCAATCACGGCGCCGACAAAGCCGACATCGTCGGCACCGCGCGACATCGCTTCCCCGCAGCAGCCGCTGGCATTCCATGTGCCCATCCCGTCGCGACGGCCGATACCATTGGGGGCGGCGACCACGATGCCGGCTGCCTTGGCTTGCGTCGCCCAGCGCGCGATCATCGTTGCGCCATTACCGCCGCCGCCGTGCAGCACGATCACCAGCGGCACCGGGGCGGTTCCGCGATGGGCATCGAGCAACTGATAGCTGCGCTCCAGTCCGCCAAACGAGAGCCCGGTCGCGGTGGCGTCGTTCCCGTCCTGCGCGCGCTGGGCTCTGGCCTCGCGCAGCCGCTCCAATAGGCCGGGCCGAAGCCGCTGCGCCCTTACGTCGCCGGTACCGATCGACAGAATGGCAATAACGGCAATCCCCAAGACGGTCGTGCGCATGAACAACGCTCCCTCCGGTGCTGTTACTTGAGCGTAACATAACGTCACGTATCCGTCCAATACCCCAGTTCTGAAGTGGGGTGAGGGCAGTATCGCGTCGATGGCAGGGCAGGGGCGGGCCTGCGGTGCGCGCGGCTTTCGACGTTCGACTCGGTTGTCAGAGGAGGGGCGTTACGCCACCGCCTGCCATAGGATTTGCTGACAGGCATCACGGACAGGTGCGACAAGTCTGGCTTCGACGCAGCGCGAGTCGTCTTCGGCGACATGATGAAAGCGATGTGCGCCGAAAATGCCGACAATGTGTTGGTATCCTGCTGCTAGAATCGTCGATAATTCCCCGGCGCTGCCCGTTTGCCCCGGATAGGGCGCCTCGAGCCCGGCAAGGCCCTGAAAGCAGCGACGGGCAAGTGGCAGCAAGGCGGGGCTCACGACGAGGAAGCGTTGCGGATCAGCACTCGGCAAGGGCAGCAGCTTTCCCGCGCCGGCTTCATGCCAGTCGCGTGCGGCCAGATTGGCCCCCAAATGGAGCCAGAGCGCCGTCTCCTCGGGCGGCGGCGCCAATGCCTGGAGGGCGTGCTCGGACCCAAGATTTTCATATTCATGGCCGCTGTTGCAGAGGAACAGCAGATTGTGCTCGGCCAGCGCTGCTGGTGCCCATCGTGCGAGCGATAGCCAGGTGGCGATCCCCGGCCCCCGTTCGCCGGCGCAGGCCGTCCAGCCCGAACGCGGCGTCGATACGACGACGTGACTGCCTTTTCGTCGATCCCATCGCGCGGCGAGGTTGAAGGCCGGCCGTCGCCCACCTTCGCCGTCCAGCACCAGCGTAACCTCGATCGGCGCGCCGAGCAGCGCCCGCAAGGGGTCCGCCTTTTCCGGCGCGAGGATCGCCACTGGTCGGTCGACCAGCGGTGTCCTCCCATCGGCGTTGAGCGCGATGGCCTTGCCGGTAGGCCCGTTGGTGATGAGCAGCGCCGCGATAGCCCCTGCCGCCGTCGCCGCACGAACCGTTTCCGCGATCGGTTTGACAAGCGCGCTAGACCAGCGCGCATAGGGCAACTCGATCCATGCGATCGCGCCCTGCATCGTCGGCAACGGCATCCCCGGTTCGACCCGGACGAGCCGGCCGCGTACACCTGTGGGGCCGGTCGGCACCACGATCGCCAGTGGGAGCACCGGCACGCGGGCTTCGCCAGCGATCACTTCGGCGCGCTTGGGCGAAAAGAACGGCGTATCGAAGGACTGCCGGACGGTCTCCGCGCCGGCGCGGCGCAGTTCGGCCTCCAGCCATTCGCCAGTCGCGGTATCGCCGGCCCCGCCGGAGGCCTTGTTTCCAAAGGCGATATAGCGATCGAGATCGGCGGAGATTCTGTCTCGTCCGGGCATTGCCTTCCCCTTTCCGCGCACGCCCGCCACCAGGCCAACTGCGCCCGCCATGGCGTTGCGTCGGCTGAGTTCTAGAACCATGGCAGGCTTTGCTCCTGGCGCTTCGTGCTTCGGGACGGTGGCGCCCTATACGAAAAATATAACGACGGCGACGTTTCGCCGCCCCGCGAACTCTCGCTGGACGCTAAGCTCGCCCGTGTCCTGAATCCCGAGTCCCACAGCCCGGGCGCCTTGGCAGGAAGGTCCCGCGCTGCACGGTGCAAGACCTCGTTTGAAGCGCTTATACCGGGAGGGCGGGGCATCCGCCGGCCAGGGACTGTCGATCGAGATTTCTTCTGCGATTGGCCTCACTATTCCTCGCTTGCCAAGTTTTGAAGGGGACAAGCTAACCCGGATGACAAAGGTCCAGGCGGGTTAAAGTGCGACAGGGACAATCACGATGGTTGTGGTCCCGGTAGGCAACAACAATCCCTCCGTGAGATCCGATTTGGGGATCTCTGGAGATCGCAACTTGGCCCCACCACCGTCAACAGCGCGTATGGCAGCCGTTCCAGTCGCACGCCCTCGATCGTCATCCGATCAGGCGGGCGCGCGCCGCGCGCGTTTCAGGCAGCGGCGCGCGTCTGAAGACCAGTCCTTCTTGCTCCTGCGACCGTCTGCGACGCCCGAGACGACAATTCGCGTGCACTGCCCGAGAAATCAGGGCACGATAGGATTCCAATCCTTCCCATCGGTGCGAAAGAAGATCGTGATGCTCAAGACCGCCACTGCCATCCGTCAGTCGCGTAAACAGCAGGTCTCGCCGCTCGATACCGAAATGCCGGCAGCATCGGGCCTGCAACTGGACGGGCTCGACGCGATACTTGGCCTGCATGTCGGCACGGTCAACACGATCATCGCCCAGCATTTCCAGCGGACGCTCGGCGACCTCGCACTGACGCCGAAGCAGACATCCACCTTGTGGCTTGTCTCCGCCAATCCCGGCGTGTCGCAGGTCGAACTCGCCCGCTTCTTCCGGATCGAACGCGCCACCATGCTGGCGATCACCAATTCGCTGACCGAACAGGGATTGCTGGAGCGCCGCCCCTCGGCGCGCGATCGCCGCTCGATCGCGCTGCATGCGACGCCCGAAGGCGAGAGCAAGCTCGCTCTTGCCCGGGCGGCGGTGGCGCGGCACGAGCGGTGGCTGCAAAGCGTCCTGTCCCCGGAGGAATCGGCGTTCCTGATCCACCTCCTGAAGCGGCTCGGCGATCGCCCGACCTTGGACGCATCGGCCAACGATCTCGATTGAGCGCTTCGGCTGCTCGGTCCGAAGCGCACCCGTCTCCTTGGGCGCGCTTCAGTCCCGCGGCCAGACGCCGGGGTGCCTGTCGATCGCGAGGCTCACCGCATCCGCGATCGCCCGGTCGTCCGAGAGGGACGGATGCCCGTTACAGGCTGAAAAGCGCAGCCCGCGCACGATGGTGAAGGCAAGGCGCGATTCCCCGCCTGCGCGCAGGCGTTCGGCCACGATGCGCGCCTCGGTCTCGATCTCGCCGCCCGGCTCGCCCGTCGCCCACAGGATGAAGAAGGCAGTCGGATTGCGCGCGCGCAGCGTCCGGACGAACCGGACATAGGTCGTCTCGTAATCAGCGCGCAACGCTTCGCGCGTGACCCATTTCTCCCCGGCGTGCAGCGGCGTCGAAAAGTCGTTGGTGCCCAGCGCGATCACGATTGCCTGCGGGTGCCAGCCGGCATCGCGGTAGGGGATCGCCTTGTCGAACAGGCTGTAGGGATAGGCCAGCGGGAGGGTGTTGGCTGACAGGCCGTTATAGTTGCGCACGATTCCCCGGCCTGAAATCGCATTGACCTGATAGTCGGCACCGTAGCGTCCGGCGGTGAGCGCGGCGATGCCCTGCGCGGTGTCGGTCGTGGACCACACGGCGTCCTCGCTGCAATTCCGCGTGGGCGAGGTGTTGCCATAGCCCACGCTGTGCGAATCGCCGATGAATTCGATCTGTCGGGCGCGTGCACGCAGCGGTAGCGGCGTGGTGCCGCTGGGCGCGTAGAAGCCGTTGAAGCCGGTCGGGCCGGCCTGGCTCTCCGATATCACGTCGATCCGCAGTCGGTGCGCGCCGGCCGGGAGCCCGCTGGCGCGATAATAGCCCGGCCGGGGTCTCACGAGCCGCGTCACGGCCGCCCCGTCGACGCTGACCCGCAGTATCGCCGATCCCTGGCCGATCCTGAAATATGCGGAGGTGCCGCGGAAGCGCGTCTCGAAATAGGTGCCGGGCCATTGCCGCAGATAGCCTGCCGCGGGTCTCGCTGCGCGCGTCACCCGTCCGGTCACGCGCATCGGCAGCGCGGCCGGTGTCACGCGCGGGGCCGGTTCGGGCGTGACGGTAATGGCCGGCGGTGCGGCTCCGCTACCGCCCGGAGCGAGGTTCAGCCCGAGGGCGAGGGTGATGCGTGCGATCACGGATGCTCCCCGAAAGCCTTGGATACCTGTCTTCCGGCAGGAATGGCGGCTGCACCGGGCACTGTCCAGCCAAACAACGCACCCTCTTTCACTGATACACATTATTTGTAAATATGAGCAGCGAGAGGTCGGCGTATCCACGTCGTTCCGGCTCCGGAGCACAGGATGGCCATGCGCAGGATTCCCCGCCGATGCCGCGCTGCAGTAGTCGCGCTGGCGCTCACTGTGTCGGCGGCGCTGCCGGCGGGCGAACGCACCGCACCCCGGAAGGTCAGAGTCGACCTCGCACAGTCGGGCCGCCAGCTCGATCGCTTCTACGATCTCTCGGTGGGCGCGGATTATCCCGGCACGCTTGCCCGCGCCGACAGCCAGGCCCAGCTTCGGACGGCGGCCGACGAACTCGGCTTCCGCTACCTTCGCTTCCATGCGATCTTCCATGACGTGCTGAATACGGTTCGCGTCGTCGACGGGCGCACCGTCTACGACTGGACGAAGATCGATCGCCTGTATGACGATCTGCGTGCCCGGGGCATGCGCCCCTTTGTCGAGCTTGGCTTCACCCCGGCGGCGTTGGCGACCTCGCCGCAGCAGATCTTCTGGTGGAAGGGCAACACCTCGCATCCCGTCCCGCCGGGCTGGCGCGATCTGGTGGACGCCTTTGTGCGACACATGCGCGGGCGCTACGGTGAAGCCGAGGTCCGGCGCTGGTATTTCGAAGTCTGGAACGAGCCCAATCTCGCCGGTTTCTGGGAAGGCGCCGACCAAAAGGCCTATTTCGAGCTCTATGATCTCACGGCGCACACGATCAAGGCGATCGATCCCGCGCTGCGGGTGGGCGGCCCCGCGACGGCGGGCGCGGCCTGGGTGCCCGAATTCCTCGCTCATGTCGCGGCGTCGGGCGCGCCGGTCGATTTCGTCACCACCCACACCTATGGCGTCGAGGGCGGCTTCCTCGACGAGAGGGGGCAGGCCGATACGATGCTGTCGCCTTCGCCCGATGCGGTGATCGGCGATATCCGACGCGTGCGGCAACAGATCGCCGCCTCGCCCTTCCCAGCGCTGCCGCTGTTCATCACCGAATGGAGCACCAGCTACACACCCCGCGATTCGGTGCATGATTCCTATATCAGCGCGCCCTATATCCTGAGCAGGCTCAAGGCTGCGCAGGGCCTCGCCCAGGGTATGAGCTACTGGACCTATAGCGACCTGTTCGAGGAGCCCGGGCCGCCGGATGCTTCCTTTCACGGCGGCTTCGGTCTGCTCAATCGCGAGGGCATCAGGAAGCCGGCCTATTTTGCGTACAAATATCTCCATGCCCTGCGCGGGCGGGAACTCCCCTCCGGCGACGAAAGCGCCTGGGTCGCCACGGACGGCACAAGGACGGCGGCCCTGATCTGGGACTGGCAGCGGCCTGCGCAGAAGGTCAGCAATCGCTCCTTCTACACCAGGCCGGTTCCGGCGCCTCCGGCCAACGGCGTCGATCTGCGTTTCGACCATGTCGCGCCGGGGGGCTACCGGCTGCGCATATATCGCACCGGGTACAAGCGGAACGACGCCTATACGGCTTATCTCGAACTCGGCGCGCCACGGGACCTTGCGCCCGCGCAAGTCGCCAGCTTGCAGCGTCTGACCGCCGATTCACCTGAGATCGACCGGCGCGTTAGCCCCGATGCCCTTGGGCGGTTGCGCTACGCTCTGCCGATGCGGGGCAACGACGTCGTGCTCGTTACTCTGGAGTGGATCGGCCCGATCCGTCGATAGGATGACGATGCGGGGAAGTCCTGATGAACTGCCACAGTCGGATGTGCGGCTGTGGAAGCACAAATAGTCCCGGGTCGGCCGCATCGGCGTTGATTCGACTCGCCGCATGCCCCTTGCCGGAGTATTGTGGGCGCCGTCGCCACTCAATCGGCGTAAAATGGGGGAGGCCAATATGATTCACGTCATCAAGCGTGTCGCGCTGATTGTCGTCGCTGTTGTGGCGACCGGACTATTCTATACTGTGCCTGCTGCGGCGCAGGCCACGCGCACTTGGATTTCGGGTGTGGGCGACGATGCCAATCCGTGCAGCCGTACGGCACCGTGCAAGACCTTCGCGGGCGCCATCTCGAAGACAGCGGGCGGCGGCGAGATCAATTGCCTTGATCCGGGCGGCTTTGGTGGCGTCACCATCACCAAGTCGATCACGCTCATGTGCGACATGACGGAGAGCGGAGTGCTCGTCGCGGCGACCAACGCGATCATCGTCAATGGCTCGGGCGTTGTCGTCCAGATCAACGGCCTCGACATCGAGGGCCTCGGGCAGACTGGCGTGGCGGGCGTCAACGGGATCTATTTCCTCAACGGCGCCTCGCTCACTGTCCGAAACACCAAGATCCGCGGGTTCCGCAACGGCTACGGCATCAACTTCGCGCCGTCTGCGAACGCGACTCTGGTCATCGACAATGTCCAGATCTCCGAAAGCGGGATCGGGTCGAGCTCGGCAACTGGCGGTATCCTGATCAGCCCAGCCGCCGGCATCACCGCGCAGGCCACGATCACCAACACCCAGGTCGTGAACAACATCAATGCCGGCCTGCGGATCGACACGATCGCCGTCGGCGCTGCGACCGCGGCTTCGGCCGTGGTGAGCAATAGCGTCTTCGCGAACAATACCACCGGTATCCAGCTGAAGGCCCCGCCGGGCAGCGGTCCCGCCCGGCTGATGCTGGCCAATTCGGTCGTCAGCGGCAACAGTACGGCCGGGATCGTTTCCAACGGCACGACGTCGGTTGGCCGTGTCGGCGGCACCGTGATCACCGGCAACGGCAACGCCCTGACGCTCTCTGCAGGCGGTGTCCTGTACAGCTATGGCAACAACCAGCTCGACGGCAATACGGTCGACAGCGCCTTCACGCTGCCGGTCATCCCGACGCACTGATCGCCCGATCAAGGCAGGTGGCGGACGCGCACCGGTCGGCAACGACCGGGGCGTTTTCGTATCCGCCGCTGGTGCGTCGTCCCGATTCAACCGCCGCCCGCGTCGTGCTGCACCGAACTGGGCCGCCCTCTGCGGCTGGTCGAGAGGCTGATGGTGAAGCACGGCAGGAACAGCGGCGTGAAAATCCGATACTACTCGCGGAAATCGCCAAATCGCCGGACAACGGGGCACGGCAATCGCGGTACCGGTAGGGTGGTCGCGCGCAAGTCGGGCCGCGAACTCGCGCGGTCTTCTTCTGTCGATTTTGCACTGGTCGCAAGAAGCGCCCGTATCCGCTCCGCGCGCAGGCGAGTCGCAAAAAATCGTCGGTCGCTTTCGGCATTTCCGCAAACGGCGGCATTCTCCAACACCGATTCTTGGCCGCTACTGTTGTTCCCGCGATCCGTCCCGGATCGGGGTCCCGCCTGTCCCAGGATTGGACTCGCGTTAACCGCACTCTCCGTTTGCCCGAATAGTAAACGACGCGTTAACTTCTTCGCATGCAACGCCAGCTCGCCCTCGCGGCTCCTGCCGCCCGCCACCCCTTCCGCCGGCAGTTCGTGCAGGCTCAGGTCCGCGATCGCATCCGCAAGGACGATCAGGATCTCAAGCTGTTCGCGCTCAGCTTCACGGCCTTCTTCATCTGCATCTACACCTTCATTTTCTGAAGGCGTCCGCCCGCGCGCCGGGTCGCTCGGCGCTGCGGCGTCAGTCGCAGGCGAGGTGCAGCTTCTGCGCCAGCCAGGCCGAGATCAGGCACATGCCGGCGACCACGAACAGCATGTTTTCCGGCGTGATGCCTAGCGCCGAGGCGCCCTGCACCGCCAGCGCCCCCACCACCATCGCCCCCGAGTTCACGACGTTGTTCGCCGCCACCGTGCGCGCGGTCTGGTCCTTGGTCACTGTCGTGGTCAGGAAGGTATAGAGCGGCACCACGAACATCCCGCCGGTCACCGCGATCGCCATCAGCACGAGCACGAGCGGAATCGCGCGGGGCAGACGGAAGAACTCGATCCAGTCGTACAGCATTCCCGGCGGTGCCTCGGGCCATGCGCGTACCAGCAGCGAGAAGGCGACGACCAACCCGCCCATCGCAATCACGCAGGCTGGCGCGAATTTCGCCGACACCCGGCCCCTCAGCAGCGTGTTGATCACCACCGATCCGATCGCGATGCCAATGGAGAACAGGGCGATCACGATGCTGGAAACGCGCGCGTCGGCGGTCAGCACATTCTTCACCAGCGGCGGGAAGATGATGATCAGCACCGCCCCGATCGTCCAGAAGAAGCTGATCGCGCAGATCGCGAGGAACAGTCGCGGAATGTGCATCGTCGCACTGATCAGCCGCCACGAGGCGGTGAAGGGGTTGTAGTTGATCGAGAGCACGGCGCCCTCGCGCGGGGCCGGTGGCACCATGCGGCCGGTGAACCAGCCGATCACTGCGACGCACAGCCCCGTGATCGCTGCGCCCTCGATAGACAGCCATCCGGCGACGACGGTGCCGAGCAGGATCGCGAGATAGGTCGCCGCCTCCACCAGGCCGGTGCCGCCAAGCACTTCTTCCGGCTTCAGGTGTTGCGGAAGGATGGCGTATTTGATCGGGCCGAAAAAGGTCGAATGCGTGCCCAGGCACAGTACCGCGCCGAGCATGAGCACCAGGCCGGTATCGACGAAGCCGGCGCGCGCGGCCATCAGTCCCGCACCTCCGATCAGCATGATCGCAATCTCCGCCGATTTGACGATCCGGATGATCTTCGCCTTGTCCGTGGTATCGGCCAGTTGGCCGGACAGCGCGGAGAGCAGGAAGAAGGGCAGAATCGCCAGCGCCGTCGCCAGCGCGTTGAAATTCTGTTCCACCCTGGGATCGTTGAACACCTGATAGGTCGCGAACAGCACCATCGACGTCTTGAACAGGTTGTCGTTGAAGGCACCGAGGAACTGGGTGACGAAAAGCGGCAGAAAACGGCGCTCTTTCAGCAAACCGAGCGCACTGAGCATGACGGGAAACGGCCTCGTATGTGGCGAAATATGGGCACCCGCATAGCCGAGCGTATGGCGAAGCATCAACCTGTATCGGCACGGGCTTTCGCCGGAGCGGGTAGCGGTCTAGAGCGGGGGCACGATGTTGACGCTGCCAAACCTGCTCACCCTGTCGCGCATTGTCGCGGTACCGTTGCTTGTCGGGTTCCTGTGGTGGCCGGGCTGGGCGCTCGGCTATGCCGTCGCCTTCGCCTTGTATTGCCTGATGGGCATCACCGATTATTTCGACGGCTATCTCGCGCGCTCGCAGGGCGCGGTGTCTCGCCTCGGCATCTTTCTCGATCCGATCGCCGACAAGATCATGGTCGCGTCGGTCGTGCTCATGCTCGTGGCCACGCGGGACATTGCCGGCTGGTCGCTGATCGCCGGCATCATCATCCTGCTGCGCGAAATTGCCGTTTCAGGCCTGCGTGAGTTTCTGGCGCAACTCCAGGTGTCGGTGCCGGTGTCGAAGCTCGCCAAGTGGAAGACGACGCTTCAGCTGGTTTCGCTGGGCGGGTTGATCCTGGCCGGCGCGCTGCCCGGCTGGCCATGGCTCCAGACCGTCAGCATCGCAGCGCTCTGGGGGGCGGCGGTGCTCACGCTGATTACCGGCTGGGATTATCTGCGGGTCGGCCTGAAGCATATGGACTGAGCATGCCGGTTGACCTGCTTTATTTCTCCTGGGTGCGCGAGGCGATCGGTATGGGCGGCGAGACGCTCGAACTGCCCGGAGACCTCGTCACCGTCAGCGATCTGATTGACTGGCTTGCGATGCGCAGCGAAGGCCATGCCCGGGCGTTCGCCGAGCGCGCCCGACTGCGCGCGGCCGTGGACCAGGTCTTTGTCGGGCTCGATGCGCCGCTTGGTCGCCCGCATGAGGTGGCGATTTTCCCACCGGTGACGGGCGGATGATTCGCGTTCTGGTCCGGCACGAGCCGATCGACCCCGCGGCGGAGTTCGCCGCGCTCCAGGCATCGGGCGTCGGCGGCATCGCGACGTTCCTGGGCGTCGTTCGCGCTGATGACGGCGTTACCACGCTCGAGCTTGAGCATTATCCCGGCGGCACCGAGGCGGCCCTGCGCCGCCTCGTCGGCGAGGCAGTCGCGCGGTGGGGGCTGGCGGCGGCAGCGATTGTTCACCGTGTCGGCCTGATGCGGCCGGGCGATCTGGTCGTCTTCGTGGGCACGGCTGCGGCTCACCGCGCGGCCGCGCTCGAATCCTGCGCCTATCTGATCGATCGGCTGAAGACGGATGCGCCTTTCTGGAAGCGCGAAACGCGTGGGGCCGAGGCGCGGTGGGTGGAAGCCCGCGAGACTGATTCAACCGCCGCGGCGAGATGGCAGGATAGCTGAGCAGCGATGTGACCGCTGCTGCCCTATCGGCGAGGGGACGCAGTGCTGGCGAAGAATGGCGAACTGCCCCGGAGCCTGGTCGCCACGCGCGGCTCCGGGGGAGGGCCTCAGCCGAGCTTGGGAATCAGTACGCCGTTGACGACATGCACGATGCCGTTCGACTGGTGCACGTCCGGTGTCTCGACATAGCTCTTGTTGCCGTTGACATCGCTCAGCTGGATCGCGCCGTTCAGATCGGTCACGGTCAGCGTTTCGCCCTCGACCGTGGTCAGCTTCGCCGTGCCGCCGCCGGCCGTAATCTGCTGGCGCAACTGCTCGATCGTGATCGCGCCGGGGACGACATGATAGGTCAGCACCTTGGCGAGGGTGGCCTTGTTCGCGGGCTTCATCAACGTGTCGACGGTCCCGGGCGAGAGGCGGCCGAACGCATCGTTGGTCGGCGCGAACACGGTAAAGGGGCCGGGGCCCGACAGGGTGGAAACCAGATCGGCTGCCTTAACGGCACTTACCAGGGTGGTCAGGTTGGGCGCTGCCGCGGCATTTTCAGGTATCGGCTTCGCCGCATCCATCGCGGCGCCACCGACGGTCGGGTTCGCGGCAGGGGCGGCGGGTGCGCTCGGCGCGGGCGCCGCTTGTGGTGGAGTACGCGCCTCGGCGGTGGCCGCGGCCAATACCAGGCCAGCGATTGCCACGACCGGAAGCTTGGCGGATATTCTCATCAGTCTCTCCAGTTTCGTCGGCGTGCGCGGGGAAACGCACACAGGGTCAGATACGGTCGGACGGCTGAATGGTTTCAGAACCGACGCTACTGCGCCTCGGCGAGAACCTCGGCGAGCAGGTGGAAGTCCTTTTCGCGAGGTGAGGCGCGGCGCCAGACCAGCGCGATGCGCCGTGCTGGATTCGCGGCATCGAGTGGGCGGGCGGTCAGCCCGGTGTGTTCCAGGATGCCGGCTTTCAATGCCATCTCGGGCAGCATCGTGACGCCCAGGCCGTTATCGACCATCTGGACGATCGTATGCAGCGATGTGCCGAGCATGGTTGCTTCTGCCCGGAGCTCGGGTCGGTTGCAGGCGGCCAGCGCATGATCCTTCAGGCAATGTCCGTCTTCGAGCAGCAGCAGCCGCGTCTCATCGATGTCGTCCGCCTTGATCGCGCGCGAGGCCTCGCCGATCTCGGATTCGAGCCCGGCGAGGAACAGCCGGTCCTCGAACAGGAACTGGGACGATACCTCGCCACAGGCATAGGGCAGGGCGAGCAGCACGCAGTCGGTTCGCCCGTGATGCAACCCTTCGCAGGCCGTTCCGCTCGGCTCTTCGCGAAGGAAGAGCTTCAGGTCGGGATAGTCCCGTCTCAGCCGGGGCAGGATACGCGGCAGCATGAAGGGCGCGATCGTCGGAATCACGCTCATCCGCATCTCGCCCGACAATGGCCGGCCGGCGGCGCGTGCCAGGTCGCCCAGTTCCTCAGCTTCGCGCAGCACGCGCCGCGCCTTGTCGGCAATCCGGTTGCCCAGCGGCGTGAAGCGGACGACGCGGCGGGTGCGCTCGACCAGCGTTACGCCGATCAGTGTCTCGAGCTCGCGGATACCGGCGGACAGGGTGGATTGCGTGACGAAACACGAATCGGCGGCCCGGCCGAAATGGCCATGATCCTCGAGTGCGACGAGATACTGGAGCTGCTTCAGGGTCGGGAGATAGGTGGTCATAATCGCCTCAGTCGATCAATGACCTGCAAATAACCTGTTTGCTCAATTAAAAGCCAGCCCTATATGCATCGGACACAGACGACGAATCATAGCGTCGCGCGCCAGAGGATGTCAGACGGGCCACCCCATTCCATGAGGAGGCCACTTAATGCTTACTGTCGGAGACAAGCTCCCCGAATTCACCGTTCCCGTTCAGCAGGGCACGAGCGCACTTCCGGCTGGCGAGACGCTCAGCCAGGATGCGTTCCCCGGCAAGTGGAAGGTCCTGTTCTACTGGCCGAAGGACTTCACCTTCGTCTGCCCGACCGAGATCGTCGGTTATGCGGCGCTGAAGGACGATTTCGCCGACCGCGACGCCGTGCTGATCGGCGCCTCGACCGACACCGCGCACGTCCACCTCGCCTGGCGCAAGTCGGACCCGGATCTGGCCGCTGCCGACTTCCCCTGGCTGGCGGACAACGGCGCCGTACTGGCGTCGAAGCTCGGCATCCTCGATGCCAATGAGCATGTCGCCTACCGCGCGACCTTCATCATCGACCCGGACAATGTGATCCAGGCGGTGCAGGTCAATGGCCTGAACGTCGGCCGCAACCCGGCCGAGACGCTCCGCGTCCTCGACGCGCTGCAGACCGACGAGCTTTGCCCGTGCAACTGGAACAAGGGCGACGACGTCCTGAAGGTCGCCGCGTAAGCGATGCTTTTTGGGAAGGGCGCGGG
>CAISGR010000146.1 GCA_903884945.1 uncultured bacterium | reverse complement strand
TTGGGATCGGCCAGCGCATCGATCATCAGCGAGCCCATGGCGCGCCGGAGCGTTTCTCTTGCGCGTTCCTTGACGGTGGCGGGTTCCGCTTCTCCGGTCATTATCGCTCCTGTCACGCCACACTACAACTCTGGCAGACAAACGATATACCGGATGATTCAGAAGCTCAACCCGCTAACGAGCAACATTTGCGAAAGACTCGCAAAGCTACGCTACGTCACAAATTTGCAGTTATTGCTTGATCTTGAGCCGATCGTGGGCGGCTTTGTGCCATTTCGCGATCTGGAAAGCCTGATGCTCGTTAACTATGGCTGAGACGCGACGATAACCCGGTGGAAGACCTAGCTTGCAGTCATCCTTGAGCACCGAATCCGCTAAACTCGCGTCCCAGCCATCGGTTCCTACAGGGGGCGGTTGGAGCAACGCCACAAGGGGCACGTCCAGCGCATCGGCGATAGCCACCATCGTATCCAGCGAAGGATTGCCTTTGGCATTGGTAACGTCGGATATATAGGAGATCGACACGCCGGCTTTCGTGGCGAGGTCAGATTTCTTGAGCCCACGCAGGGCGAGGTATCGCATGATGTTGATGCAGAGAATTTTCCTATGCACCACCGGCTCCCCTCCCCTCACCCAGCATCGCGATTTTAGCGGCTAAAATTTTCCTTGGCGTTCGACTCTGTTTTTCACCCACGGCGACAAAGGAGTAGCGTAACATGAGCCTCAACAAATTCCTATTCACCGGCAACCTCACACGGGATGCCGAGATTGCTTCAACAACGGGCGGTCGCGCAAGGGCGCATATACGCCTTGCCGTGAACGATGCGTGGACAGATGAACAGGGGCAGCGCCAAGAGCGGGCCAATTTCTTTAATATCACCGTTTGGGGCAGCGATGCAGAGAACGCGGCCAAGTATCTCGGCAAAGGATCGCTGATCTTTGTTGAAGGCAGGCTTGCGTCAACAGAATGGGAAAAGGACGGCGAGAAGCGATACGGTACTGACCTTGTCGCAACCCATATTCAATACGTCGATACCAAAAAGCCGGGTGCGGAGATCGGTTAAACCATCACGGCGGCGGGTCCAGAACTTGGACCCGCCGGCCTCCCCTTGCATCTTTAGGCACTCTACTTTAGCACAACATCATTCTCGACTTGCCGGCGTTTTTCCAACTTAGTTGCCAGAGCACTAAGTTGCGCGTAAACCCCTCGACTCATGGCAAGAACCGCCCCCAGCGAATCGGCGACAGGCAAAAAAGCCAAGTCGCCAAACGCCGCTTCCGCCAAGGTCGCGATGCGGAATCGTGCGGCCCGTGAAAAGGCCGCCGGGTTCAAGCACATCACTATCGCCTTGTCGCCAAAGGCCGTCGAGTTGATCGACGGCTACATGGCGCGCACCGAGTTCACGTCGCGTCAAGCGGCGCTGAACGCGATCCTAGAGCGGATCGCAGACGATATGTTCATGAGACAGGAGTTCGCGGCCGTGAGCACATAAACGAAAGCCGGGCACGAGGCCCGGCTCCCTGAAATGCTGTTTGGGCAGAGACGCCAATCTCTGACCAGTCCACCGTCTGGACCTCCCACTTAGCAATTCACGATCCCCGGATCAAGAGAGCGCGCTTCGCGCCACGGAAAAGTTTTGCCTGCTTGCCGGCCCTTTTGACCAAAAGGGGACGACGATGACGTTTACGATGACCTATCCGGCGACGCCCAGCGTCGGCGACCTGGCTACGCGGCTGATGGCCGACGCAGCCAAGGGGAAGAAGCAACGAGGCGGCCGACACATTACCGAGGTGCCGGTTCATGGCGGCAGCAAGGAGGCCGGCAGTCGCATCGAGGAGGCGTTCTATCGACGGCTCAGCGCCGAGGATCGAGACGACGCCAAGAGGGCGATCATGGAGGCGTTCGCCCAGCGGACGAAGCTCCGTCGAGAAATCCGGGCCGGCGAGCGTACCGAGCTTAGCGCGTTCGATCGGCTATGCTTGAAGATCACGCGCAGCGTGCGCGACGTGTTTCTGGCGCTCCTCAATATGGAGCGAGCATTCAGGGGCCGTGTGTTCCCCTCCTATGAGCAGATCGGGCAGGAAGCGAATTGCGGCCGCACGACCGTTTGGGAGGCGCTGGCGGCCCTTGAGGCGATCGGGCTGATAGAACGGCTCAGGCGCTACGTATTCACCCGCAAAGGGGGCCGCTACACGTCGGAGCAGACTTCCAATGCCTATCGCTTCCGCGTGCCCGAGCTACTGCGGAAGCTCTTTCCGTTCTGGCGTCGCCCCTCCCCTGTCCCGGCCGACGAGATCAGCCGCCAGCAGCAGCGGGCGGACGATTACGAGGCGATGCGCGCCACGTTGACCGAGGATGAGCGGATCATGCTGGACACGTCCGATCCCGGCCTTGGCCGGGCTTTGATCGCGCTTCGAAAAAGCGTCGCGGCCAAGGGTGGCGGTTCTTTGGATTCATGAGTCCGGAAATGGGATTGAACCTCCCCATAAGTTTATCCTCTTAAGTCTATGAGGAGTTGCCCTAGCCGGGCAACGCGCTTTGAAGACTGTTTAAACGCCAAAAGGGGGTCGAGTTCTGACTTCCCTATTGACCGGCACCACTTGCGGTTGTCGTGATGAGGCCGCTTGTTCAGCGCTGCAGCATAGTCGCGCCTGTCTATGTTGCCGGCGACTGCGATTTTAGCCGCTAAAATCTTATCCCACCCAATTCGGATCAATTTGGCGTTGCATTTCAAAACCGTTTGGTAACTTTTAGGGTCGAAACAACTTTACAGAGCTTGACATTTGCGGCGTATCATCCGATATATCCGTTGTGGCCGGGCGATTTTGCCAAGGTCCGAACCGGAGAATATCCGATGAAGCTCTCACCCAAGATCGAGGCGACCCTTGTTCCCGAGGATCAGCGCCTTTCCGTCCTTCCTCACTTTTTCGGCTTCGCGCAGATGCTTCGCGCAGAGGCGATGGTGTACGGATATATGGCTAAGCTATCGATCGATTATACGGGCGGCTACTGGCACTATTACAAGCTCGACAATGGCGGGTTCTACATGGCCCCAGCCATCGACACGCCGATGCGCGTGGAATGGATCGGCAACGGCTACCAAGGCACCATGAGCAGCGACGCCGCCGGGATCGTGGCGACGCTCTTTGCGATCAACCAGCTTGCCGATGAGCTTCGCACCGACGCCATGGTAGAACTCTATCACGCTCTCCTCGACTTCGGGACCGAGCACGCCGAGCAGGCCGCAATCCTCAGCGCCATCGACTGATAGACCGGGGCCGGGGCTTGTCCCCGGCCTCACCGGATGAGGAGGCCCCTATGGCCCGCAACGCCGTCCGCGCACCGCGCTATATCCACACCGCCAAGATCATCGGGCACCAGCCCGACCTATTCGACGGCCCGACCGTCACCCACGAGGTTCCGCGCCGCCCGATCGGCAAGGACGCCGCGCGCCAGATTCGCGCATGGGGACGAGCTGACACCCTTGGCGACTTGGAGGATTGACCATGAAGCCGATCCGCCCCGCTGATAACGTCGATCCCATCACCCCGGAGGAGTTTGAGGAGTTGATGGCGGTTGTTCGCGCGCCGCCGGCCGAGCCGGTTCTGTCCGAGGCGGGCCGGTGGCGTAAGGAGTATCGAGAGGCGCAGTTTCGATCGCGGATCGTCGGTGTGCAGCACGACCTATTCGGGGGCGCGTCTGTCACACACTACCGCCGCCACGATCCGCAGGCGTCGTTTGAGCGGCCTCCGATCGAGGATATAGACGCCAAGCTAAAGCGGATCGCCGGCAATCGCGCAGCGACTTTTGGACCCGAGTGCGCCGATCGCCCCGCGTTCCTATCCCCCGAGGAGAGGGAGACTGTCATTCGCGGCGCGGCGAACTGGCTGCACTTGGGGCAGCGCGTGCGGATCGTGGACGGCCCGAGCCCGGTTGATTCTGCGTTCGGCGGTTATGGCTTCATCGGCCGCGAGGGCGTTGTCTATCGCCTTTGCAGCCCGGTATTCGCCGAGCGGGTCTATATTTTCCTTGATCCCGTAGGCGCGGAACGCGCCGAGAAGATAGCGTTTGTCGAATTGCGCGACGTTGAGCCGATCGCCCAATGACCCGGCCCGTCCATCTTGTCGCCTGCGTAGGCCAGAAGCTCCCCCAGCCCGCGCGTGCGGACAACCTGTATCAGTCGGATTGGTTCAGGAAGGCCCGAGCCTATGTGACGGCACAGGGCGGCCGTTGGTTCATCCTGTCGGCGCTGCATGGCCTTGTCCCCCCTTCCCGCCTGATCGAGCCCTACAACGTCACGCTAGGCGATATGACGGCAGCAGAACGCAGGGCATGGGGCGAGCGCGTCAGCGCCCAGCTTGTCGAGCAGATCGGCCCGAGAACCCCCGTCGTGATCCTTGCAGGGCGGCTCTACCGCGATCCCATAGCGAATTGGGGCGGCTCGCGCGCGACTGTGCCGATGGAGGGCTTGGGGATCGGGCAGCAAAAGGCTTGGCTTGCACGCCAGATCAGCGAAGCACGGGAACGAGAGGCCATCGCAGCCCAGCTAGACCTATTCCGAGACGTACAGTGGCACGGAGCCAGACAGGAGGATTGATGCAGAGCACCCGACATATCGAGCCGAAATTGCGCCGCGCGCGACTTCTGGCAGCGCGAAAGCATCCTTTTTGGGCTATACCGCGCCGCGCGATCCTTGCGGGCTACTACGATGGTGGCTCAAAGGTGCGGGATCACCTGAACACCGACGAGGCCCGCCAGTGGGCGACCTCAAGGGGACTGATAGAGGATTAGAACGCCATGAGAGAATTGCTTGCCTAACGTCCGCCCTGAGTGCCTTCGGCCAGCCGATGACGGTTGGGAGCCGCCCACGGCCGCAGAGGTGCGCGAGATCATCGCCGAAACCGGGCTAACCGGCAGTGGAGTGGCGCGATTTTTAGGGATCAGCAGCAAGGGCTCGCGTGTCATTCGCCGATGGGCGGGAGGCGAGGATCAAATTCCCTATTCGGCATGGGCGCTGCTATGTGACCGGGCAGGCTATCGTCGGATTTGGGAGCCCCGCGAGGAATGAATTTAGCGGCTAAAATTCAGGGACCGGGCTTGACAGGGCTTGACAAAGCCGTTTCATCATCCGATATATCAGTTGTGGCCGGGCAATTCGCCAAGGTCCGAACCGGAGAATTTTCCGATGACCAATGTTATCCCCTTCCCGATCCGCCGCAGGATCGCCCGAATTGTGGAGCCGCCCCCCATCCTTCCAGTGACGATCGCCGAGGCGTCCGCCTTGGATAAGATCATCGCCGTGGTTTGGGGCATCACCGCCTTTTGCTGGACCTTCATGCGGTTCATCATCCCGCTTGTCGTGTTCTGGCAGTTCCTTCGCATGATGTGGTTTTGGAACACCCCCGGCGTACATGCAGGCTGGAATTTCCTCGCCTATTTCGCCGGATATACCGCGCTCTACTATTTCGTGGCGTTCTACCGCCCGAAGGCGTTGCGCGACCGGGACTTGAACCGTGGAGGTCGCAATGCCCGCAAATAAGCGCCTGACCGCCGCCGAGTTCGCGCGTGCGATCGACGGCATCAACATCAGCGAGCGGCCGATCGCCATGGCCCGCGCCGTCCTAGTCGATGGGGAGAGTCAGTCGGATTGTGCCCGCGCCAATGGCGTGTCGCGTAATGCGGTTTGCATCGCCGTGAACCGGATTTGGGAGGCTCACAGCGCCGTTCCCGCCGGGTTCGAGCGCGTTACGGCCGTTCTCCCCAAACATCAGGCGTCCGTTGTCCGAGAATGGCACGAGCGCGCCCCGCTGAAATCGGAATCCGCATCATGAAAACGCTAGTAATAGCCAATCAGAAGGGCGGCGTTGGCAAGACTTCTACGCTTGTCCATCTGGCCTTCGACTTCGCCGAGCGCGGCCTAAAGGTTGCCGTGATCGATTTGGACACACAGGGAAACGCGAGCTTCACGCTTGGCGTCCATAAGAGCGAGATCGCCGCGAGCAGCTTGTTTGGCGACGTGGCAGAGTTTGACCTGGCACCCATCGACAACATCGCCGTGATCGCCGCAGACGGCCGCCTTGCCGACCTTGAGAAGCTGGCCTTGGAGGACGCCGCGACTGCCTTTCGCGCCAGCATCGCGCAGATCGCGGCGCAGGGGTTTGACGTTTGCCTGATCGACACGGCCCCTTCCCTTGGTAACGCCATGGCATCGGCATTGCTGGCGGCTGATTTCGTGGCGTCCCCGATCGAGCTTGAGGCTTATGCGTTGCAGGGCATCAAGAAAATGAACGCCACGATCGCGGCGATCAAGAAGGCGAACGCCAAGTTGCAATTTCTTGGCATGATCCCGAGCAAGGTTGACGGTCGCAACCCGCGTCACACCCGCCACCTTGCCGAGCTACTGGCCGCCTACCCTGCCCTGATTATGCCGACGCCGATCGGCTACCGCAGCAGCATCGCCGACGCCCTCGCGTCGCATTGCCCCGTTTGGGAAATCCGCAAGACTTCCGCCCGAGCGGCGACC
>CAISGR010000145.1 GCA_903884945.1 uncultured bacterium | reverse complement strand
TGCTGACCGGCGACCAGGCGCGGGGCCTATCGCACCTTCCCAGGAGCGACGCCGCCCGCGCTCTGCTCGATCGCATCGCCTTTGTCCGCGACGCGGGCGGCGCGGTGAACGACGTCGACGAAGCTCATCTACTCGATCGCGCCGAGGAATGGCTTGCGCCACTCCTGGCCGGCAAGCGCCGCCTCGATGCGCTCGACACGGGCGCGCTGGCCGAGGCGCTGCGCGGCGTGATTGGCTGGGACACGCTGCGCACACTCGACGCCCAGGCGCCGACCCATTTTCACTCACCCGCCGGCAGCAGCCACCCGATCGACTATGCGGCGGAGGGTGGCCCGCGCGTCGAGCTCCGCCCCCAGGCATTGTTCGGCCTGGCCGCGCATCCGACGATCGCGGGCGGGCGGGTGCCGCTGGTGCTCAGCCTGACCTCCCCGGCGGGCCGACCGATCCAGACGACGCGCGACCTGCCGGGCTTCTGGGCAGGCAGCTGGTCAGCGGTGGCCAAGGAAATGCGCGGTCGCTATCCGCGCCATCCCTGGCCGGACGATCCCGCCGCCGCGCAACCGACCACGCGGACAAAAAATGCGGATGCGCGGCGCCGCTAACCGCGATAAGGGCTGCGCGAGACTGAAGGACATGAGCATGCCCACCGCCCGCATTTTCCAGCGCCCCAAGAACGCGATGCAATCGGGGCGCGCGCGCACCGATCGCTGGGTGCTCGAATTCGCTCCGGCCGAAGCCAAGCGACCCGATCCATTGACCGGCTGGGCCGGCTCCGGCGACACGCGCGACCAGATCCGCCTCGGCTTTCCGACGCAGGCGGCGGCGATCGCCTATGCCGAGCGCGAGGGCCTGGCCTTCACGGTGATCGCTGCCCCCGAGCGCAAGCTCAAGCTCCAGGCGTACGCCGACAATTTCAGATGAGTGCCAAACTGCTGGTGCGGCGCTGGATCGCCGCGTTCAATGCCCATGACCCGAATGCGCTAGCCGCGCTCTATCGCCCCGATGCCGTCAACCATCAGGTCGCGCTCGAGCCGGTGGCCGGGCGCGACGCGATTCGCGCAATGTTCGAACGCGAATTCGCCGCGGCCGAGATGGAATGCATCCCCGAAAATCTCTTCGAGGACGGCGAATGGGCCATCCTCGAATGGCGCGATCCGAAAGGGCTGCGCGGCTGCGGATTCTTCCATGTGATCGACGGGCTGATCGCGACCCAGCGCGGCTATTGGGACCGGCTGAGCTTCGAGGCCGCGCACAAGGCGGCCTAACCCAGGATCGAGGCGCCGAGCAGCAGGAACATGCGGACGTCGATCGCGACGCCTTCGCCGCGCTTCGCGGCGATGAAGTCGACGATCCCGGTCAGCGGCACGCGGTGGACGGTAATGTCCTCGTCCCCCTGCCCGCCACCGTCGCTTACCTTGGTCAGGCCAGTCGCGCGCACCAGGGTGAAGCCTTCCGAGACCATGCCCGGCGACGAATAGAAATAGCCGACCTTCTCGACCTTCGCAGGCCGGTAGCCGGTTTCCTCTTCCAGCTCGCGCGCGGCCGAGGTCTCGGGCGATTCGCCTTCTTCCTCGTCGCCCACGAGCCCGGCGGGCAGCTCCAGGCAGCGCCTGCCGAGCGGAACGCGATACTGCTCGACCAGAAGAACCTCGCCCTGGTCGACCGCCAGGATCACAGCCGCCTGGATGCCCCGCGCACGCGAAACATATTCCCAGGTGCCCTGCTTATTAACGACGATGTAGCGGCCTTCCCAGACCGTCTCGATGGGTTCGCTCAAAGTTCGATCAGCCTGTCGGGGAGTTCGTTACGATCGGTTTCCGTCTTGGGAAAATTCTCGGACAGGATGCTGCCGATCCGCGTCACCGCGGCCGCCATGCCCTCTGCCGGACGACCGATTCGCACCTCGTCGACCAGCGCCGCCATCGCCTCGCCCCAGCGCTCGGCCGGCACCGCCTTGTGGATCGCTTCGTCAGCGACGATCTCGGCCATGCGCTCGTCGAGCGACAGATAGAGCAGGATGCCGACGCGCGCCTCGGTCCGCCGCTCCGCACCGACCTTGAAATACTGGATCGCGCGACGACGCACCCGCCGCGCCCGCGTGGCAGGTGGGGTCAGCGCCATGCGCAGCGGCGTCCAGGCGAGCGCGAAGCGCACGATGAGGAAGACGATCGTCTCGGCCACCAGCACCGCAAACAGCAGCATGCGCGCATCCGGATCGCCCCATCCGCCGGAAAGCCAGTCGAACTTCGCCTCGAACGCGCCCGGGCTGATCGCCGCCAGCGCCACCACCGCCAGCGCCGCCGCCACGGCATAGTGGAGAGCAGCGTCGCGATATTGATCCGACCGCTCGCTGACGATCGTCACGATCTCGCCATCGGTTCCTTCCTCGGCCCGCGTGACGGCATCGGCGACCAGGGCATGCTCGGCCGGCGTGAGATGGGTTATCCGGGCCATCACCAGCTACCTGAAGAGCCGCCGCCGCCGAACGAACCGCCGCCGCCGGAAAAGCCCCCGCCATCGCCGCCGCCCCAGGACGAGCCGCCGCCGCTACTCCAGCCGCTTCCCCAGCCGCTGCCGGAGCCGCCGCCAAGGCCCGGCCCCCACAGCACCACCGGCGCATGGCCGCGCCGATAGCGGCTGCCGCCCGTGCCCCGGCGGAAGCGCGACAGGACCACAAAGGCGACCACGATGACCCAGAAGATCACCACGAAGGGAATCCCGCCATTGCCCGACTGCCTTGGCTTGGCCGTGACGACTTTCGCCGCCCGCGCTTCGCCCGCCTCCAGGGGCAGCTTCATCTGCTCGCCGATCGCATTCGCGCCGGCGATGATGCCGCCTGGCATATCCTTCGCCTTGAAGCGGGGCAGGATCGTGTCGTTGATGATCGTGCTCGAGAGCGCGTCCGTCATGATCGGCTCGAGACCATAGCCGACCTCGATGCGCACCTTGCGCTCGTTCGGCGCGACGATCAGGATGATGCCGTTGTTTGCGCCCTTCTGCCCGATATTCCAGGCACGACCGAGCTTGTAGCCATAATCCTCGATCGGATAACCCTGAAGATCGGGGATCGTCGCCACCACGAACTGGCGGGACGAGGCCTTTTCGACATCGGCGGAAAGCTGCGTGAGTTGCGCTTCCTGCTCGGGCGACAGCAGATCGGCGGCATCGACCACACGGCCGGTGAGCTTCGGAAAGGTCTGTGCGTGGGCGGACGGCATGCCGCACAGCAGCAGCGCCGCCACCAACAGGGCGCGAAACAAGATCATGCGGCAAGCCTTTCTGAGGAACCGATCTCCCGAATCACGCCATCGACACCGGCCCTGATGCCGCGCGGGTAATCGCCCGCCCGGAAAGCCGGCAGGATGGCCGAATCGATGATCGCCCTCGCCTCCTCATCGCGCAGCGCCTTTTCAAGGCCGTGGCCAACCTCGATCCGCACCTTGCGCTCCCTTGGGGCGACAATCAGCATCACCCCGTCATTGATGTCCTTGCGGCCGATCTTCCAGGTTCTTCCGAGCGTCACCCCATAGTCCTCGATCGTGTGGCCACCCAGGCCCGTCACCGAAACGACGACGAACTGATGTCCGGTCGCCTGCTCCAGCATCGCCAGCCTGCCCGCGATCGCGGCCCGATCGCCTTCCCTCAGCAGACCGGCCGCATCGACCACTCGACCGCTCAGCGCAGGAAAATCATAGCCGGCGGGCGCGACCGTACCGGCCGGGGCGGCAGCGCCGCACCCGGCAAGCAAGATCGGCAGGGCAATCAATCGGATCAGTTGCTGTTCCCGAAATTGACGGTCGGCGCGGTCTCGGCGCCCGGGGTCGTCGCCTGGAACGGTGTCATCGGCTTGGAACCGTAGAAGACCTTCGCGCCGATCGCATCCGGGAAGGTGCGGATGCGCGTGTTATAGGCCTGCACCGCGTCGTTATAATCCTTGCGCGCGATGGTGATGCGATTCTCGGTGCCTTCGAGCTGGCTCATCAGCGTGGTGTAATTGCCCTGGCTCTTCAGCTCGGGATAGGCTTCCTGCAGGCGCTGGAGATTCAGGGTCACGCCGGCCTGGGCCCGCTCGTAGGCTGCGACCTTGGCCGGATCGGTGAGATCGTCGGCAGAAACCTTCACCTGCGACGCGGCAGCCCGCGCCTGCGTCACCCGGACGAGGATGTCCTTCTCCTGCGCCCCAGCTGCCTTCACCGTGGCCACCAGGTTGGGGATCAGGTCAGCGCGACGCTGATAGTTATTCTGGACATCAGCCCAGCGCGCCTTTGCATTTTCCTCGGCGGTTGGAACGCTGTTCAGTCCGCAGGCGGAGAGCGCGACCGCAGATGTCAGCGCGAAGACGGCACGATACTTCATGGAACACTTCCTCCAACCCTTGCGCCGCCATGATACGCGACTAGCGTAGGGCGGCGGAAGCGAAATCGGATGGAGGCAACGCATGTTCAAGGAGTTCAAGGCATTCATCGCGCGCGGCAACGTGCTCGATCTGGCCGTAGCCGTGATCATCGGCGCTGCGTTCGGCAAGATTGTGAGCTCGCTGACCGACGATGTGCTGATGCCGGTGATCGGCCGGATTTTCGGCGGCCTCGATTTCTCCAGCTATTTCGTCGTGCTGGGCAAGGTGCCCGCGGCGCTGGCCGGATCGACTGATTATGCGGCGCTGAAAAAGGCTGGCGTGCCGGTCTTCGGCTATGGCGCGTTCATCACCCAGGCGGTGAATTTCGTCATCCTCGCCTTCATCATCTTCCTGATCGTGCGCGGCGCTAGCAAGCTGATGCCGAAGCCCGATACCGCACCGGCCGAACCGGCTGCGGAACCGGCGGATATCGCGCTGCTGCGGGAAATCCGGGACGAATTGAGAAAGCGGGACTGACGATATCGGGTGGCCGTGCCCAGCAACGCGGTCAGGCGGCCTCGAGACTTTCCCGGGTGGCATCGGCCAGGCTGGTCCCGTCGAGAATGCGCGCCGTCTCGTCGCGCACCCGCATCATCGCGTGTCGGATCGCGCAGGTCGCCTCGTCCTTGCAGTCGCGGCAGGAGCGATAGGCAGTGCGGCTGACACAGGGCACCAGCGCCAGCGGCCCCTCGATCACCCGGATGATCTCGCCGAGCGAGATCAGGTGCGCCGGGCGCGACAGGCAGTAACCACCCATCTTGCCGCGATGGCTGTGAAGGAATCCGGCTTCGCGCAGGTCAGCGAGGATCAGTTCGAGGAACTTGCGCGGCACGTTCGCTTCGCCCGCGATCCGGTTCATCGGGATCGGCGGGCTACCGGCGGGTGCTTCTGCCAGGAACATCATCGCGCGGAGCGCGTAGCGGGAACGCTGAGTCAACATAACATATCCGATATGGGCTCATATTGTGGCGAGTGAAAGGCGGGCTTTTCATTAAGTTTCCAGCCCCTATATTGGGGATGCCACCGGTTCGCCGGCGGCTATGGCGATAAAGTGCGGCGTGAAATAGATGCAGCGGACCCGGGGGCAGTACCCGGCGGCTCCACCAAAATCCCTCGAGCCCTCAGGGCGCGAAGGGTTCTGACGGGGCCGAACCAGGATCGACGTGTATTGAAAGGCGCTGTTTTTGCCCGGGCTGAGTAACCTGTAAAAGGCTCAAAACCACAAGTGCTAACGATAACGAAGCACTCGCGATTGCCGCGTAAACCGGACCTAACGGTCTAGTTTACTAAGGACGAAAGCGCGGTTCGGGCCGCACCGGGCAACAGAAGCGGACACCGGCGGTACGGGGAGCACCGAGCAACAGAAGCTCCCCACCTTTTTCCTTTCAGCGAGAGCGGCACCCGATCAGAGCCGTGCCTTTGCGGCCTTCAGATCAGCGACGAAGCGATCATATTCCCGTTCCGCCACCGCCTCGTCGGGAAGGCGCAGCAGGTAGCTCGGATGTACCGTGATCCAGGCTTCGCCCCCACCGGGCAGGACGAGCGGGCGTCCGCGCTCGCGGCTGATCGTCATGACCTTGCCGAACAGCGCACGCGCCGCCGTCGCGCCCAGTGCCACGACGACGGCCGGCTTCACCAGGAGCATCTCCTGCTCGATCCACCACCGGCAGGCAGCGATCTCTCCGGCATCGGGCCGTTGATGGATGCGGCGCTTGCCGCGCTGTTCGAACTTGAAATGCTTGACTGCGTTGGTGACGTACACGCGCGCACGATCGATGCCTGCTGCGGCAATGGCCCGGTCGAGAATCTGGCCCGCCGGACCGACAAACGGGCGGCCGGCCAGATCCTCCTGGTCGCCTGGTTGCTCACCCACGAACATCAGGCGCGCATCAGCCGGCCCTTCACCGAACACCGTCTGCGTCGCATGCCGATACAGCGCGCAGCGCGTGCACGCCGCCGCCTCTTCGCGCAGCCTGTTCCATGTCATGTCATCGTCACGCACCACGATCGCCGAATGACGGGACAGTCTGGGCGCTATTCGCGCTCATCGCTGCCGGGCGGATTGTCCCGTGCCTCCGCCAGTTCGAGTGGCTTGCGCTCCTCATAGACTTCGGCAAGCTTCTTTTCGGTCCCGGCATCGAGCTCCTTCGAGGCAGCAGGAAACATTTCATCTTCCTCCTCCGCGATATGATGCTCGTAGCGGCGGCGCATGTGAAAAAAGGTCTCGCTCCATTCGTCCGAGGCCATATCCAGATCCATCATCTCGCCGAGCAGGTCGTCCACTTCCTTGTGCTCGGAGACTGAGTGGCGCGCATCGTCACGCAAGGCCGGATTGCCGAGCATGGTCGCATAGAGCGACTCCTCCTCGGCCGCGGCATGGCTCTGCAATTCGAGCCGGAAGCTTTCGAACAATTGCTTCCGCTCGTTCGTCGCGCCCTTCAACTCGCCGAGCTTCTTCAACATCTCGCGCTGCTTGTCGTGATCCCGTTTGAGGTCGCGGTAGATCTGTGCCTGGGCCATGGAAATTCCTTTCACGAACTCACAACCCGCGGCCAGCCTGCACGGTTTCAACCGAGCGGCAACAAAGTCATTCGCTCGCCAGATCCTGTGCGCCCCCTGCCGAAGCCCTTCGAGGTTCCCGCGAGGCCGGCGGCCCTTTCACGTGCCATCCTCGCCGCTTCACCCACGGCAAGGCGGGGGCCGCGCCGATGGTGGCGCCAACAACGGGCTTTTCCTTCGGTGAATTTTACCGGACAAGATGTGCAAACCCGATGCCGCGCAGGAGAGACGCGATGTGCGACGACACCCATAAGGGCCTGGTACCGTACACCGGCTATAGTCGCCGGCAGTTTGCCGCGCTCGCGGCGACGGCCGCAATCGCCGCTGGCGTGCCGGGCATCGCCCATGCCGAGGCGGAAGCGACCGAGCGCGCGGTAACGATCAGGACGCCGGACGGGGTCGCCGACGCTGCCCTCTTCCTGCCGAAGCGCCGTCCCGCGCCGGCGGTATTGGTCTGGCCGGACATCAACGGCTTGCGCCCCGCGACCAGGGATATCGCGCATCGCCTCGCCGGCATGGGATATGTGGCGCTGGTGGTGAATCCCTTTTACCGCTCCGGCGACGCAGTCGCGGTGGCACCTCATGGCAGCTGGCAGGATCCGGCCGAGCGCGCGCGCAAGACCGAAATACGCGCGTTGATGACGGACGCAGGCATTGACGGTGACGCTGCCGCCTTCGTCCGGTATCTCGACACGCTTCCCGAAACCTCCAGGGCCAGGATCGGCGTCCAGGGCTATTGCATGGGCGGGCCGCTCGCGTTCCGCACGGCGGCCGCTGTGCCCGGTCGTATCGGCGCGGTGGCGTCGTTCCACGGCGCCGGCCTGGTCACGAAGGCGCCCAACAGCCCGCATCTGCTGATCGAGAAGAGCAATGCAAGCTATCTGGTGGCGATCGCCAGGGGCGACGATGCAGGCGATCCCACCGCCAAGGACGTGCTGCGCGCGACGTTCAAGACGGCGCACAAGAGTGCCACGGTCGAAGTCTATGGCGCCAATCATGGCTGGTGCGTACCCGACAGCGCCGCCTATGATCGGCCCGAGGCCGAACGGGCATGGGCGGCGTTGACCGATCTCTATCACGCCGCACTGGTCTGACAGCGCGACCGGGACGGTGGTCGATCGAAGGGCGGCCTTGCTCGCAGACGCCGGCGTTTTCCCCGCTAGCTGCCGAGCCGGATATTCTGCCGAAACCAGCTGCGTAGCCGAAACGGGTGCCGCGTCGGGATGACGAAGGCGCGGCGGGCGACAAGCTGCCTATTGGCGGCTCATTGTTTCGCCTTGTTGCGGCTGAAGTCGATGCGGATGCGCACCCATGCGCCGATCAGCGCGTGGCCGCCGACCCGGGGCGGGCGGACGCGGAATTGCCAGGCGGCGAGGCGGATGGAGCGGGCGAGCCCGGACCCGACCGGCGCTTCGCCGAGCGATCGGCAATTCTCGACATGGAAGTTCTCGATGGTCTTGCAGGCGATCTCCGCCCAGCTGCCGAGCGCGATGCCAGCGGGCAGATAGGTCGAAAGCTCCGCATCGGTCGGCTCGCGCACCCATTCGGCATTGTAGAGCCGTTCGCCGCCCGGTCCTTCGCCGGGACCATAGGCGGCGCTGTCCGCCCCGTCCTCGCTCTTCGAGCCGAGCTTCGAGATGTCGCCCGCTTCGAACAGTTCCTTGTCGTTGAGCAGCGGATTGACCGGCGGCTTGGCCATTTGCGGCACGGTGGTGGTATCCGGCGCAAGCCGCGCCGGCGCGGAGGCGCTGGCGCTGCTCTTTGCCTGCGCCTTGCGCGGCGAGGGCTTGGGCGGAGCCTTGTCGGGCGACGGATAGATCGAGAAGGTCTTGGGCTCTTCCTTTTTCGGCGGCGGCGGCTGGCGCGGCGCGAGGGTGAGCAGCCCGATCACGATCAGCACCTCGATGGCGAGCGCCGCCAGGAAAGAGCCGGCGCGACGACGCAGCGGTACGCGACGCCGATCCGGCAGGGCTTCGTAGGTCTCCGGGGGCATTGGCAGATCGCCTAGACGCGACTGTGTTGCGCTGCAACACAGGTCATAATGAGGTGCATGAGGTGAAATCCGCGAGCGTATCGCGCGGCGGTCAGTCGCTTTCCCGCCGGACCCCGTCGAGCTTTCGGCCGAGGCGCTCCGCCTCATCCCGGACGGCGCGCTTTTCCCCGCTGCTCTGCCCGAACCGGATCCGGTTGGCGGAAGCGACCGCCTCCTTCTCCGAGCGGGCGCGCGCTTTCCGGGCGGCGCGCAGATTGATGATATCGGCCATGGCTGTGCTCTTGGTGCGCGAGTCGTCCCCCGGAGAATCGCCAATAGCAGAGATCGCGGGAATGGAACCCGCCGATTTGGGTCCGTGCGATAAATTCCGGATCGGGCGCCGAACCGCATGGGCGACGCCCTGCGCGCGACTGCCGCAGCGACCACCGGGCTCCGCGTGACCGGGTCGCAGCCCGCAATCACGCCCGACTTGCAGAAGCCACGAAAGCTTCATGATTCCGTCTCGGAAAATGCGACCTGGCTGACACAGTCCGCCCCTAGGGGCTGCGGCAGGGTCAACAGCCCATGATCCCGGGAGAATCCTTGTGAAGACGTTTATGACGGCCAGCGCGCTGGTCGCGCTGCAATGTGCCTTGTGTTCGCCGACCTTTGCCCAGGACATGGGCGCAAGGACGCCGGCCGCCAGCGACGCGGAGAGCGGGTCGGATACGATCGTCGTGACGGGCACGCGCGACCGCGGCGTCACCCAGTTCAACGCCCTGTCCCCGATCGACATCGTATCCGGCGACGCCATCGATGCGAGCATCTCGGGTGACCTGTCCGATACGCTGGCGCAGTTGCTGCCCTCGTTCAACGTCCAGCGCCTGCCGGCGGCAGATGGCCAGGCCTTTGTGCGCCCGGCAACGTTGCGCGGCCTCTCCGCCGACCAGACGCTCGTGCTGGTCAATGGCAAGCGCTATCACCGTTCCGCCCTGCTCGGCACGCGTGGCGCGCAGGCGCCCGACCTTGCGACCATTCCCGGCCTGTCGATCAAGCGGATCGAAGTCCTGCGTGACGGCGCGTCGGCACAATATGGATCGGATGCCATTGCCGGCGTGATCAACATCATTCTGGACGACAAGCCCGGGATGGAGGCGTTCGGCCAGTTCTCGCAATATTACAAAGGCGACGGGAAGGAGTATCAGGGCGGCATCCAGGGTGGGATCGCACTGGGCGACCGCGGCAGCCTGGTCTTCACCGGCGAATATGATCATGCCGAAGCCACCTCGCGCACTCGCCAGCGCCCCGATGCGATTGCCTTCCAGGCCGCCAATCCCACGCTGTCGGTGCCGAACCCGGTGCAGCGCTGGGGCCAACCCGACCTCGAGACAGTCCGTGGCAGCTACAACGCCCATTATGAATTCTCCGACGCCGTCGAACTCTACAGCTTCGGCACCGCACAGGAGGGTGAGGGCGTCACCGATTTCAACTGGCGCAACCCGGCCAACACCAGCAGCGTCTATGGCGCCGCGGCGGCCTTCCCCGGCTTCAGTTTCAAGAGCATCTACCCGACCGGCTTCACCCCGCGCTTCGGCACGCAGACATCCGACCTTCAAGCCGTGGGCGGCCTGCGCGGCAAGCCGACCGACGCGCTGAGCTATGATCTGAGCGCGTCATGGGGCCGCAGCCTGATCGACTATCGCATGACCGAAAGCCTCAACGCCTCGCTCGGCCCGGCGAGCCCGACTGCCTTCTATATCGGGCGGCTGGGACAGCGCGAATTCAACCTCAACGCCGATTTCGTCTACCGCCTGCCGGTGGGCGGCGCCGAACCGATCAACATCGCGTTCGGTGGCGAGCGCCGTGTCGAGACCTACAGCGTGACCGCGGGCGATGCCGCCTCCTACGCGATCGGTGCCGGCGCCGCTTCCGGCCTTGCGCCCAATTCGAACGGCTTCCCCGGCTTCAGCCCCCTCCAGGCCGGCGAATTCGGCCAGACCAGCTATGCCGGCTATGTCGATCTCGAATGGAAGCCAGTCGATATGCTGAGCTTCGGCGCCGCCGGTCGCTACGAGAATTTCTCCAGGTTCGGCGACACCTTTACCTACAAGCTGAGCGCACGGTTCGAGCCGACCGACGGGGTCGCGCTGCGCGGCGGCTATTCGACCGGCTTCCGCGCGCCGACCCCCGGGCAGCTCAACACCTCGAACACCAGCCAGGGCCTCGACACCACGACGCTGCAGATCTTCAATCGCGGACGGCTTTCACCAAGCGATCCGATCGCGATCGCATTGGGCGCCAAGCCACTCAAGCCGGAGACATCCGACACCGCGACGCTGGGACTGACCTTCCTGTCGCATTTCGGCCTGTCGGCGACGATCGACGCCTATCAGATCCATGTCGACAATCGCTTCAGCGAATCCGCCACCTTTGCGGTGCCGGCCAATGTCGCCAACCCGCTGCGTTTCACGTCAGTCAGCTATTTCACCAATGACTTCAACACGCGCACCCGGGGCGTCGACGTGGTGCTCAACTATGCCCGCCATCTCGGGCCAGGCAAGGCCACCGCTACGATCGCCTACAACTATAACAACACCAAAGTGACCAGCGGCACTTCGGCCGCCATCGCCAACGCGACGCAGCGCCGCGTCTTCGAGGAGCGGTTGCCGCAGCATAATGCGACGGGATCGATCGGGTATGAGCTCGGCCCGGTCTCGCTGCTCGGGCGTGCCCGCTATTACGGGGCCTGGACCGATGTCAGCGGCAATGCCACCGGCGACCAGTTCCAGCGCTTCGGTTCGATCGTGCTGTTCGACCTCTCGGCCGCCTACACGTTCGACGATCATTTCTCGGTCCGGGTCGGCGCCGAGAATATCTTCAACACCTATCCGGCCGAGGCGACGAACCAGGCAGTGCGCGGTCTGATCTATTCGCGCAACGCGCCCTACGATACCGATGGCGGCCAATATTATGTCCGGCTCGGCATGAACTTTTGAGGATCGCATGGTGATCGACCGGCGGAATGTCATGATCGGGGGCGCAATGCTCCCCCTTGCCGGCCGTTCGGGCGCGGGGCTGCCTAGCGAGGTTCCCCATCACGCCGATGACGAGGCCTATTGGCGGCAGGTCGCCGCACAATATGACGTCGCGCCCGGCATCATCCAGCTTGAAAACGGCAATTGGGGCGTCATGGCCCGCCCGGTGCTCGCCGCCTATGAGCGCGCGGTCGAGCGGGTCAACCGCGAGGGCAGCTTCTATGCGCGACGCGGCATGGGCGCGGACCTCCACGCGGTACGGGTACGCGTCGCCACCGCGCTGGGAGTCGGGGCGGACGAGATTGCGCTGACGCGCAATGCCACCGAAGCGCTGCAGGCGCTGATCGACGGCTATAATCGCCTGCGCCCCGGCGATGCGGTACTCTATGCCGATCTCGATTATGACAGCATGCAGGGCTGCTTCGAGGGGTTGCGCGCGCGGCGCGGCGTGGAGGTGGTGCGGATCGCGTTGCCCGAACCCGCGACCTGGCAAGGCCTGATCGACGCCTATGCCGCGGCGTTCGATGCGCATCCCCGCGTACGGCTGGTGTTGCTCACGCATCTCAGCCACCGCACCGGGCTGGTGATCCCGGTGCGCGAGATCGTCGCCATGGCCCGGGCGCGCGGCATCGACGCGATTGTCGACGCCGCGCACAGCTGGGGCCAGCTCGACTTCGACTTTCCCGGCCTTGGCGTCGATTTCGCCGGGCTCAACCTGCACAAATGGATGGGGGCGCCGCTGGGCGTCGGCGCAATGTACCTGCGCAAGTCCCGGGTAGGCGATATCGATCCCGATCCGGCCAACGGCGCCTCGGATCCGCTCGACGTGCAGGCGCGCGTCCATACCGGTACCGGCGACTTCGCCGCACAACTGACGGTGCCGGCCGCGCTCGACTTCCAGCAGGCGATCGGCACCGGCCCCCGCGCCGCGCGGCTCCGCCTGTTGCGGGACCGCTGGGCCGAGCCGCTGCGCGGCATAGCCGGGCTCGACATCCTCACCCCCGCCGATCCACGCCTACACGGCGGCATCACCTCGTTCCGGATCCGTGGTCATGTCTCGGTCGCCGACAATGTCGCGATCACCCGAACGCTGCTAGACGAGTTCGGCATCTTCACCGTCCACCGCACCGGCGTCGACGCCGGCGCCTGCGTGCGGGTGACGCCGGCGCTGTTCACCAACCCCGTGCAGATCGACGCCCTGACCCAAGCTCTGAAGCTGTTGGCGCCGAGGCTGGCGCGAAGCTGAGCCCCGGCACCGCCCGCGAAGATCCTCAAAAGCCGATCGTCGCCATGCCGCCGGGTTTCACCGCGAGCTCGGCCTCGAGCCGGGCGAGCAGCGCGGCGGGCGAAAGCGGCCCGGCCACCTTCAGCTGCCGCGCGACGACCGCGAAGTCGCCCGGGGTCAGCCCGCCAAGCCGCGCGAGCCCGGGCGGTGCCGCGCAACCGAAGAAGCGCACGAACGCCCGCGCCGCCGATGCCTTCGACAAGGGCTCGAGCACCAGCTTGAAGGTGAAGCGCCGGAGCGCCGCGGGATCGAGCCGCGCCTGATCGTTGGTTGCGGCGAACACCGGCAGCGGATGGCGATCAAGCCAGGTGAGCAGTTCGTTGACCTGCGTCACCTCCCAGCTCGCCCGCGCGGTCTGGCGATCGAACAGCAGCGAATCCGCCTCGTCGAAGAACAGCACGCTCCCTTCCGCCGCCGCCTCGCGAAACGCGGCCGCGATGTTCGCCTCGGTCTCGCCGACCCATTTGGACAGCAGGTCCGATGCACGCCGCGTCGCGAGCGGCCGGCCGAGCCGATCCGCCACCTCGCCCGCCAGCTGGGTCTTGCCCGTACCCGGCGGCCCGGCAAGCAGCACCGAGAAGCCGGATGCGGCAGAGCGCGTCCATTGCTCGACGAGCCCGGCCACCGGCGGGTCGCACTCGAACAGCGACAGATCGATCCGCGCCGGCGCCTCGGTCGGCACAATCGCCTGGCCCCGCAAGCCGCCGACCAGCGCCCGGGCGACGCGCTCGTCGTCACCGGGCGCCGCACCGGCGACCCGCGCCGCCCGCATGGCGACTCGGGCGACGCTCGGCGTTTCGGGAGCCTGGCGGGCGAGCGCCGCCAGGCCGTCGCCGTCCGGCCACTGCTCGATCGTGGCCATTCGCGCGAGCACCCGCTCGCGCTCGGCCCAGCGCGGATGATCGAGCTTCAGCACGAAACTCATCCGGCGCAGATAGGCCGAATCGACATTGTCGATCGCGTTGCTGGTCCAGATGACCGGCACCCGGTTGGTCTCGAGCATGCGATTGACGAAGATCTTCGATCCCGCGCGATTGGCGAAGCGGTTCGTCCCGGCGACCTGGCTGGCGTCGCCGATCAGGTCCTCCAGCTCATCGAACAGCAGCAGCGCGCGCGTGTCGCGTTGCAGGGCATGCTGCGCGCGGAGCAGTGCCGCGACCCGCTCGTGCCGGCGTGGCTCGGTACCGTCGCTGTCGCACTCGCCGACTGCGAACAGGGCCGCGCCGACCTGCGCGGCCAGCGCCCGGGCAAGCTCGGTCTTGCCTACGCCGGGCGGGCCGTGAAGCAGGATGTTGATTCCCGCCGCGCGCGTCTCCACGGCACCGGCGAGCAGGCGCGCGACGAAATCGACATCGCCCTGCATCGCCGGGAAGTCGGCCAATGCCAGCGCCGCTTCCTGCCGCTTGCCGGCGAGCGCCTCGATCAGCCGCTCCGGATCGTGCCCGCCCCGGGCAAGCAGGCTCTCGAACCACCAGCTGACCTGGAAGGACACGCCGCCGCCCGTCGTCATGTCGATCTCGAACAAGCCGAGCTGCACCGCCATGCTGGTGCGCACCATCGTGCCCGCCCGAACCGCATCGGCCCCCGCGAGCATGCCGGCAATCCGCACCATGTCTTCATGCGCCATCTCCAGCGCCCAGCGCAGCCGCGCGATGCGGGGATGGAAGGAAAGCGCGAGCCCCGCCTCCAGCACCGCCCGGTCCTGCTCGCTCAGGCTGAGCACGGCAGCGATGTTCTCGACCGCTTCGGCCAGCGCGGGCGGCAACGGATCGTCCACCATTTCTTCCGCGAGCGCCGCAAGCCTGGTCCAACCGATCTTGCGAGCGGCCCCATCCCTGGCGCGTGGCTTCAGCCCCGGCCAGAACACTGCCCGGTGCTCCTCCGCCCATTCCAGCAGCGCCCGGCCGGCGCGGCCATCCTTCGTCAAAGTCGCGCGCAGCATCATCGCCAGGCGCCGCGACGTTACCGTCGTGCCCATCATTTCATCCATCAATGGCGCGATGCGGACGCGTGGCGCCGGCAATCGCATGGTACGCTTTGGGGATCGAACATGCCGGGTCCGGGACCCGGCCGGGGCGCGACTAGCGCTTCGGCGAGGTTCGGACGGCGGCGGGCTCAAGCCCGAATATGATTGCCGTGGCGAACATGGTCAGCCTTCCTGCACCCCAAAATCGGGGCGATCGACCGGTAGGCGCGGCCGAGAGACGAGTCAAGCGCCGGCTCAGGCGAACTACGGAGAGGCGAAGTACGGAGGGGGCCGTAGGGAGATCGCTAACGGCAAAAGCGTAGCGCCCGACCCTATGGTCAGGATCCCCATCGGTTGGCGGCTCTCCTGCGAGGGGGCGGACGTGCGGGAACGCGAACAACGGCGACAGGTGCTGATCAGGGCTCGGATGCGGTCGGACCATGGCTGGTCCGATGTCGTCGTCCGCAACGTTTCCCGGCGCGGCCTGCTGCTTGCAGCCGATATACCGGTAACGCCCGGTGCCTATATCGAAATCCGCCGCGCCCCCTTCACGATCGTGGCCCGGATCGTGTGGGCCGCAGATCAATTAATGGGTGTGCGCCTGCAGGATCCGATCGACATCGACGGCTTCGTCGCGGTCGCGGCCCGCGAGCTCCCCCGGTCGATCGGCAAGGTCGGCCATAGCGGCGGGGGCAGCCGGCCCGTCCTCGTCGAGCGCCGGTCGGCCGATCGCCTCGCGGACAGTCGCCGGGACTCGTCGCGCTTCCAGTTCGTGACACTCGGCATCGTGCTGGCCTGCGCCGCGCTGCTTATCGCGCAACAGGTCGGCGAACGGCTGTCGGCGCCGCTCGACCGGGTCGGCTCGGCACTCGCCGCCAGGCCCTGACGACTGCAGATCAGGCGGCTGCCAGCAGCGATTCGGCGCCGCCAAGGTCGACCGACACGAGACGGCTGACGCCCTGTTCGACCATCGTCACGCCGAACAGGCGATGCATCCGGCTCATCGTCACCGCATTGTGCGTGACGATCAGATAGCGCGTCGCCGTCTCCTGCGTCATTGCGTCGAGCAGGTCGCAGAAGCGCTCGATATTGGCGTCGTCGAGCGGCGCATCGACTTCGTCGAGCACGCAGATCGGCGCCGGATTGGTCAGGAACAGACCGAAGATCAGCGCGACGGCGGTCAGCGCCTGCTCGCCGCCCGACAGCAAGGTAAGCGACTGGAGCTTCTTGCCCGGCGGCTGCGCCATGATCTCGAGCCCGGCCTCTAGCGGATCATCCGAATCGATCAGTTCCAGATGCGCCTGTCCCCCGTTGAACAGCGTGGTAAACAACCGGCGGAAATGGCCGTCGACCGCCTCGAAGGCTGCGAGCAGACGTTGCCGCCCTTCGCGATTGAGCGTGCCGATCGAACCGCGCAGGCGGTTGACGGCAAGCCCCAGTTCCTCGCGCTCGGCAGCATTGCCGACACTGGCGGCCTCGAGCTCCGCCAGCTCGGTCTCGGCAACGAGATTGACCGGGCCGATCCGCTCGCGATCCACCAGCAATTTGTCATGTGCGCCGGATTCGTCCTGCGGCGCGCCGACCTTGTCCGGCTCGAAGCCGACACGCTCGGGCAGCAGCACTGACGGGCAGTGAAAGCGTTCGCCGGACAGGCGGTTCATTTCCACCCGGCGCGTTTCCTGGTTCTCGGCTCGCGCCGCGGCGCCCGCGCGCACCTCGCGCGCTTCGGCCAGCGCCTCGCTCGCCGCGCGGGCCGTGTTCTCCGTCACGCGCAATGCCACTTCGGCCTCGCGCTCGGCGACCATGGCCGTTTCCGCCTCTGCGCGCGCCGCGCCGTGCGTCCCCTCCAGGGCGGCGATATCGGCAGCGAGTTGCGCCGGCTTCTCCGCCAGCTGCTCGGCCTCGCGCACCAGATCCGCGTCGCGCTTGTCCATCTCGGCAATGCGCCGCGCCGCCTCGCCGGCGCGATTTTTCCAGCCCTTGCTTTCCGCTGTGCTGGCAGCGAGGCGCTCGCGATCCTGGCCGATCGCGCGATCCAGCGCGGCGCGATCGGCGCGCGCGGTGGCGACGGTGGTGCGCTTCGCCTCCGCTTCGGACGACAACACCGACACCCGTTCCCGCGTCGCACTGCCATCGGGAAGCGCCGCCTTCGCCTCGGCCGCGCGCCGCACCTCGCCCTGCGCTTCCTCATGCTCGGCCACGATCCGCCGTCGCCGCGCGTCGAGGTCGGTGCGCTGCGCCTCGATCCGTTCGATCTGCGCGGTGGCGCGATCCTCTGCCCTGGCCGCATCGCGGGCATTGCTTTCGGCACCTTCGAGCACGCGACGCGAATCGACCGCCGCCCGTCGCGCCTCGGTGATCGCCGCGTCGATCCGCGCAAGCTCGGCATCGCAGGCATCGACGGCGCGCACCGCGGCGGGTCGCGCCGCCTCGATCGCGCGCAGCCGGTTCATCCGCTCGAGCCGCGCCGCCGCCTCGGCCCCGCCGGACCTGGCCACATAGCCGTCCCAGCGCCGGAGCAGCCCGGCCATGGTCACCAGGCGCTGGCCGACCGCGAGCGGCTGCGCATCGTCCGCCTCCGCGACGAAGATCTGCGCAAGTCGCCGCGCAAGCGCCGCCGGGGCCGAGACATGCGCCGCGAGCGCAACGGCGCCGGAAGGTGCCGCGGGATCCCCCGGCAGGGGCGCCGCGCCGGCCCAGTAGCGCTGGGCGCTGGCATCGAGCCCCGCCTCGAGGTCGTCGCCGAGCGCAGCCGCCAGCGCCCGCTCATAACCGGGATCGGCGCGAAGCTGGTCAAGCAGACGATCCTTGCCGTCGCGCCGCGTCGCCTTGGTCAGCGCGGCCGCTTCGCTGTCCAGCGCGCTGAGTTCGGCATGGGACCCGGCGCGCGCCGATTGCGCCCGGTCCCGCGACCCGATCGCCTCGCGCTCGCTGGCATCCGCCCGGGCCAGCGCGGTCCGCGCCGATTCGGCGTGACGCAGCGCCTGCGCGCGCGCCTCGACTGCCTTGTTCTTCTCGGCGAGCAGCGGCGCGGCATCGCCGAGCGCCCCCGCCTCCGCCGTGACGCGTGCCAGATCGCGCTCGCTCCGTTCGGCGCGGGTGCGCGCCGCCGCCAGCGCCGCCTCCGCCACGCGCGCATCCGCCGCCTCGCTCGCCTGCGCAGCGAGTGCCTGGGCCAGCGCCACCTCGGCATCGCGCGCGGCGCGCTCCGCATCGGCCAGCACTGCCTCCAGCAATGGCGAGCGGGCCGCAGCTTCGGCGATCCGAGCCTCCAGCGCCTTCGCTTCCTCGGCGAGCCGCGCGATCGCCTCGGCGGCGTCGCTGGCGAGCGAGCCTTCGCGCGCCCGGTCCTCGGTCAGCCGCGTCCGGCTGTCGGCAAGGTCGGCCAGCCGGCGCAGAGTCGCGGCATGTTCGGTGCGCAACGCGGCGAGCCGATGGCCGGCATCGCTTGCCCGGTCGCGCGCTTCCTGCGCCGCGGCCCGTGCCGCCGCGAGCGTCTCGGTCGCCTCGTTCTGATAGGCCGCCGCCGCGCGCTGCGCCTCGGCGGCGGCCGCGACACGCGTCTCGGCGCTCGCCGCCTCGGCCTTGGCCGCATCCGCCGCCGCCGCGGCGTCGCGCCAGCGCGCGAAGATCATCCGGGCCTCGGCGACGCGGATCTGGTCGGAAAGCAGGCGATAGCGCTCGGCCTGGCGCGCCTGGCGCTTCAGCGCGGCGGCGCGCGCATCCTGATCGGCGATCACTTCGTCGAGCCGGGTGAGATTGGCTTCGGTCGCACGCAGCTTCTGCTCGGCATCCTTGCGCCGCACATGCAGCCCGGCGATCCCCGCCGCTTCCTCCAGCATCGCGCGGCGCTCGGCCGGCTTGGCGGCGATCACCGCGCTGATCCGGCCCTGGCTGACCAGCGCCGGGCTGTGCGCGCCGGTCGCCGCGTCAGCGAAGAGCAGCGCGACATCCTTGGCGCGCACGTCGCGGCCGTCGATCCGATAGGCCGATCCCGCGCCGCGCTCGATCCGGCGCACGATCTCGGTCTCCTCGCCGGTGATCTCGGTCAGCATCGAGACTTCAGCGAAATCACGCGCCGGGCGGGTCGACGTGCCGGCGAAGATCACATCGTCCATGCCTGCGCCACGCAGCGACCGGGCTGAAGTTTCGCCCATCGTCCAGCGCAGCGCCTCGAGCAGGTTCGATTTGCCGCAGCCATTCGGGCCGACGATTCCCGTCAGCCCGGGCTCGATGCGCAGATCCGCCGGATCGACGAAGCTCTTGAAGCCCGTAAGCCTGAGCCGCTTGATCTGCACCCGGCGGTTACCCCTGTTGCTCCGGCGCCCTTACAGCGCGCCTGCCGCCCTCAGCACCGGCTGGAGTTGCGCCCAGTCATTGACGTTGGCCGCGACCGTGCCGTTGACGATGAAGGTCGGCGTTCCGGAAATGTTGAACTGCTGGTCAGCCGCATCCTTGCGCTTGGCGAGCGTGTCGAAGGCCGCCTTGTCGTTGAGGCAGGCACGCGCCTTCGCCTCGGTGACGCCGCGCTGCTTCACGAAATCGATATAGCCGAGCTTCTCGGCGTAGGCGGTGGCGACCTGCGCCGGCGACACATTGCCCATCGCCTGGACTTCCTGGCTCGCCTTCTGCTCATTGACGAGCAGCTGCGGCTGGGCGGCCATCATCTGGTCGAGCAGCGGGAAAAAGGCCCCGGTATCGACGCACTGGCCGAGCAGGATCGGCGCGATATCGAGCGCGCCGTGCACCGGATATTCCCGGAACTCGTAGCTGAGCTTGCCCTGGGCGATCGCCCCGGCCTTGAGCGGCGGCACGCCTTCGGCGTCAAACTTCGCGCAATAGGGGCAGGCGCGTGACCCATATTCGATCAACTTCACCGGCGCATTGGGATTGCCCATGCGAAAGCCGCCTTCGGGCGTCTTCACGACGGTGTCGACCCAGTTCTGCCCGGCCGGCGCCGCGACGGCTGCGACCGGCGCCGCGGCCGGCGCGCTGCTATTGGCGTCGGTGCCGCCCTTGCCGCACGCGGCGACGAGCAGGGCCGGCAGGATGGCGCAGGCGATACGGAATTTCATGTCAGGCTTCTCCACGTCGAGTTCATGTCATTTGGCGCCGGCCGCGCGAAGGATCTTTTCGAGACCCTTCCAGTCGATCTGCGCATAGAGTTTGCCGTTCACCTCGAACGTCGGGGTACCGCCCGGCTCGGGCGCGGTAGCGGCATTCATCGCGGCCCAGGCATGATCGCTGTTCACGGCCAGCGTCGCCAGCTCGGCCTGGTTCGCGAAGCACGCGTTGATCGCGGCATCCGTCATGCCCCTTGCCTTCACCAGATCGGCAAGGCCGGAAGCGTCGGCGAGCGCCCGCATCTTGCTTGCCTCGGGATAGAGCTTGATCCGGCTCTCGTTGAACTGGAGATAGCCATAGCCCCGGTTCACCCAGGCTTCCTGCTGCGCGAACATCGCGTCCGTGGTCCCGGCAAAGCCCTTCGGCCCGGAGCAGCGCGCGAGCATTTGCGCGGTCTGATCGAGCTTCTCGCGAATCGCACCGCGCACCTCGATGCGGGTCGATCCCGACCGGACCATCTGTCCCCGCAGGACGGGCCCGGATTCCTTGAGGAACTCGCCGCAATGCGGGCAGGTATAGCTGACATATTCGACCAGCTTCACCTTCGCATTGGGATTGCCGATCACATAATTGCCACTGACCGTCTTGCCGACCGTCGTCGACCAGTCGGGCGCAGCGGACGAGGCGCCGACCGAAAGACTCACCCCAAGCACGGCAAGCAGGCCCAGCAGGTAACGCATCATTCCTCCGCTCGTCATTCCTCGGGCTGCCCCACCAATGGCGCGCCGCGCGTCGCGGCGACGCCCGCCGCCAGCGCCTCGAGCACTGCCTTCAGTTCCGGATCGGCGATGGTACGCAGGCTCGCGCCGAGTTCGACCGGCACCGGCTTCAACGAAGGCGGCGCCTGACGCACGCGCGGTGCCGGCACGTCGCCTTGGCGGATCTGCACCCGTGCGATTGCGCCATAGCCGAAGAAGCGGTTCACCCGCTCGATGATCTCGGGCGCGATATGCTGCATCATCGTCGCATGCGCGCCGCGCACGACCAGGTTGAGCGTGCCGTCGGTACGCTCTCCGTGCGGGAACTTGATCGATTCGGGGGCCGAGACGCCGGCATAGCGGCTGCCGACGATTTCCGGCCAGCGCGTGACCACGGCGCTCTGGACGAAGCCGAACTTGCGGAACGCCGCGCGCCCGATATCGGGCAGCAGTTCCGAAACGGCGCGCGCGCGACCACCGCGGGGCTTTTCCGCCTTCGCTTCCGGCTTAGGAACAGGGACGCGCTTGCTCATTATCCCGTCCATGCCATAGCGATGCCGTGCCCGCCAAGCTCCCATCCGATGTCGCCACCGCCCTGCTCGCCTGGTACGATCGCAATGCCCGCGACCTGCCATGGCGCAGCGCGCCCGGCGACGCTGCCCCGGACCCGTATCGCGTGTGGCTTTCGGAGATCATGCTCCAGCAGACGACCGTCGCGACGGTGCGGCCGCGCTTCCAGGAATTCGTCGCACGCTGGCCCGATGTCGAGTCGCTCGCACGTGCCGACGATGCCGCGCTCATGTCGGCCTGGGCCGGACTCGGCTATTATGCGCGCGCCCGCAACCTGATCGCCTGCGCCCGCGCCGTGGTCGCAGCGGGCGGCCGCTTTCCGGAAACCGAGGAGGGCCTCCGCGCCCTTCCCGGAGTCGGGGCCTATACGGCCGCGGCGATCGCGGCGATCGCCTTCGGTGCGCGCGCCATCGTGGTCGACGCCAATGTCGCGCGGGTCGTCGCGCGGCTGTTCGCGATTGCCGAACCCCTGCCCGGTGCGATGGCGGCGATCCGCACGGCCACCGATTCGATCACCCCCGACAAGCGCGCCGGCGATTTCGCCCAGGCGATGATGGACCTTGGATCGGCAGTCTGCACGCCGCGCAGCCCCCGCTGCCTGCTCTGCCCGCTCGCCGCTTCATGCCGCGCCGCTGCCGGCGGCAACCCCGAGGAATATCCGCGCAAGCTGGCAAAGGCGGCAAAACCGCAGCGGCACGGGACGATTTTCTGGGCGGAGCGCGAGGGCCGGGTCCTGCTCGTGCGCCGTCCGCCCAGGGGGCTGCTGGGCGGCATGCGTGCCCTGCCCACGGGTGCCTGGTCGGCGGCGCCGCCCGGCCTCGCCGACCCGCCGCTCCAGGCCGATTGGTACCTGCTCGGCGACCGGGTCACGCATGTTTTCACGCACTTCCGGCTCGATCTGGCGCTTGCGGTCGGGCAGGCACGGGAGCATTCGAACCACGGCGAGTGGTGGCCGATAGCCGATATCGAATCGGCGGGGCTCCCCACGGTCTTCGCCAAGGCGGCAGCGGCAATCAGGAGAGCGGCATGCGATACAGGGGAATGATTTCGGGAACCGCGCTGATCGCGCTGCTCGGCGGCGGCGCGCTTGCGATGGAGGCAGCCCCACAGTCTCCGCCACCACCGCCGCAGTCCACGCTTGCGATCGCCTCCGCGCTTCCAGCGACCCAGGCGCTGTTCGCTTCCTATGTCGCCAGCAGCAAGATGCCCGGCATCGTCGGCGCCTTCGGCTATGGCGACCGGCCGACGGTGTTCGTCTCCGCCGGCAGGATCGCGGATGGGCCAGACGCAGCCCCTGCCGGCCCGGACAGCCTGTGGCGGGTCTATTCGATGACCAAGCCGATCACCGCCATGGCGGCGATGATCCTGATCGAAGAGGGCAAGATCAAGCTCGACGAGCCGGTCAGCGACTTCATCCCCGCCTTCAAGGACATGAAGGTCCAGCTCAATCCCGATACGCTGGAGACCCGGCCGGCGACGCGCCCGATCACCGTCCGCAACCTGCTGACGCACACGGCCGGCCTCGGCTACAACATCATCACCAAGGGGCCGCTGCTCAAGGAATATGAGCGACTCGGGCTCAATCCGGCCGCGCTCAACGCGCAGATGGAGCCGAAGATGCGCACGCTGCGCCCGGCGACGCTGGAGGAGTTCGCGAATCGCGTCGCCACGGCGCCGCTGATCGCCGACCCCGGCACGAAATGGAGCTATTCGATCGGGCTCGACGTGATGGGCCGGGTCATCGAAGTGGCCTCGGGAATGAGCTTCGACGGGTTCGTCCAGAAGCGCATCTTCGATCCGCTCAAGATGACCTCGAGCTACTGGACCGTCCCCGCCAGCGAAGTGGGGCGTTTCGCGACCAACTATCTCTTCATCGGCGAGAACCGCACGCCGCTGGATCCCGCCGCGACGTCAGTGTGGCTCTCACCGCCGAGCTTTCCTTATGGCGGCGCCGGGCTGGTGATGTCGGCGCGCGATTATGACCGCTTCCTCCATGCGTTGCAGAATGGCGGCACGCTCGACGGAGTCCGCGTCCTCAAGGCCGGGACGGCAGCGCTGATGATGTCGAACCTGCTGCCGCCGGGCGTCACCTTCACCGGCGTTTCGGCCACCACCGGCGGCACGACCGCCGGACCGAAGCTTGGCTTCGGTGCGGGCGGGTCGGTCTATCTCGAGGACAAGCCGGGCGGCCCCTCCAAGGGCACCTATGGCTGGGGCGGCGCTGCGGGCACCGCCGCGTGGGTCGATCCGGTGCGCCATACCCGCGGGACGGTGATGGTCAATTATTTCCCGGGAGACAAATGGCCGATGCGCGAGCAGGCGGTCGCGGCGCTGATGACCGATTTCGCGCGCTACCAATGATCGCGCCAGGCTTTACCGGCGGCGCGCTCGACCGCGCCGATTCGCTCCGCCAGAATCCCGAGGCACTCGCCGCGGCAATGGCCGACTGGCGCGCCCGCCTGCTCGTGCTCGACCAGTTCGAGCCTGAACTGGACGACGATGGCAGGCTTGTCTGGACGACGCTGGCCGATGCGCCGGACGGCTCCGAACTGGTGCTGCTCGGCCTCGACGAGGGCAAGCCGTGCTTTGCGGCGCTGACCCCGGGGATGAAGCCCCCGGCTGGCCGGTCGATGCGGCTGTTCGGCCTGCTCGACCGCTTCGCCCCCGGCCAGGCCGCGCTCTATGCCGGCGCGCGCAGCGTGCTCGACTGGCATACCCGCCACCAATATTGCGCGGTGTGCGGCACGCATACCGCAATGTTCCGCGCCGGCTGGGGCCGGAACTGTCCGAACTGCCATGCCGAGCACTTCCCGCGCGTCGACCCGGTGGTGATCATGATCGCCGAGCATGACGGCCGCGCGCTGCTCGGCCGCCAGCATGCCTGGCCTCCCGGTCGCTATTCGGCGCTCGCCGGGTTCCTGGAGCCGGGTGAGTCGATCGAGGAAGCCGTCGCACGCGAGATCATGGAGGAGGCCGGGGTGCGGGTGACCGACGTGCGTTACATCGCCAGCCAGCCCTGGCCCTTCCCGTCCTCGCTGATGATCGCCTGTGTCGGCACGGCGACGCACGACGCGCTCACGATCGACAAGCATGAACTGGAGGACGCGATCTGGGTCCCGCGCGACGTCGTCCGCGCGGTGCTGGCGGGCGAGGACGGTCCGTTCCTGCCGCCGCCGCCCTACGCGATCGCCCATACGCTGCTGACGGAGTGGGCGAACGCCTGATCGCCCGCTGCGCGCGGGCGAGGACGGGCGGCGGGGGTCAGCCCCGCGCCCGCGCCTGCCGGTAGGTCCCGAGCACCCGCACCCATTTCGAATGGAAGCTCAGTTCGGCCAACGCCCGGTCCAGCCCCGGATCGCCGGGCTTGCCCTCGACATCGGCATAGAATTCGGTCGCCGCGAAGCTGCCGCCGCGCTGGTAGCTTTCCAGCTTGGTCATGTTGACACCGTTGGTCGCGAAGCCGCCCATCGCCTTGTAGAGCGCGGCGGGGACGTTGTGCACTTCGAAGATCAGCGTCGTCATGAACGCGCCCTCGCCGGTCGGCGGGTGGCCGGCGCGCGCGAGCACGACGAAGCGGGTGGTATTGTGATCAGCGTCGGCAATCCCCTCCGCCAGGATGTGCAGGCCGTAGATCGCTGCGGCCCGGGGCGGCGCCAGCGCGGCGACGGCCGGATCGTTCATCTCGGCGACCAGCGCGGCGGCACCGGCGGTATCGGGATAGGCCGAGGGCTTGATCCCGCGCTCGCGTAGCCAGTGGCGGCACTGGCCGAGCGCCTGGGGATGGCTCATCGCCTCGCGCACGCCTTCGAGCGTGCCCGTGCCCATCAGCGCGTAATGAATCGGCAGGAAATGCTCGCCGGTAATTACCAGCCCCGATTCGGGCAGGAGAAAATGCATGTCGGCCACGCGGCCGTGCAGCGAATTCTCGATCGGGATGATCGCGCAATCGGCACGCCCGTCCCGCACCGCATCGATCGCGTCGGCAAAGTCGAAACAGGGCAGCGGCAGGCCTTCCGGAAAGGCCTGGATCGCCGCGATATGCGAGTTTGCGCCGGGCGCGCCCTGGAAGGCGACGGCGCGACCGGGGTGCGCGGCGGCTTCCTCGGTCATCCGCGCCACGATCGGGCGCGCGGGGGCTGCGAAGTTTTCCATGAAGCGGCGCGCTTACCGACGTGACCCCGGCGGCACAAGCACGGGTTGTACCCAAAGCGCGAGCGCGTCTTGCGATACCGCGCTGCCGAATCTAAAGGGAGCCGACTTTCCGACAGGGGCAACTTGGCAATGGACAATCGCACGAACACGATCGCGGGCTGGGTGCTCGGCGCATGCGGCGTGGCGCTGGGGCTTTCGATCGTGAGCGGCATGATCTTTCACGGCGAAAAAGCCGAGAAGATGGGCTACCCGATCGAGGGCGCCGCCGGCGAGGGCGAGGGCGGTGCCGCAGCCGCTGCGGTGCCGATCGCGACGCTGATGGCGACGGCCGACCCCGCCAAGGGCGCCGACGTGTTCAAGAAGTGCGCGGCGTGCCACACGATCAACCAGGGCGGCCCGAACGGCATCGGCCCGAACCTCTACGCCACGCTCGGCGAGGGGATCGCGCAGGGCAAGGGCGGCTTCGCCTTCTCCGATGCGCTCAAGGCCAAGGGCGGCAAGTGGGACTTCGACTCGATGAACGCGTGGCTGACCAGCCCGCGCGCCTTCGCCAGCGGCACCAAGATGACCTTTGCCGGCCTGGGCAATCCCCAGGACCGCGCCAATGTGATCGCCTATATCAATTCGATGGGCTCGAACTTGCCGCTTCCGGCGGCGGCTCCTGCTGCTGCCCCCGCAGCCGCGGACAGCAACGCAACCGCGCCGGCCGAAGACCTGTCCAACGCAGCGGCGCCAGCGCCCGGCGCGCCGTCGGTCGATCCGGCCGCAGCGGTTCAGGCTGAAAAGAAGAAGTAATCGAACTGCCCTCTCCCTGCCGGGGAGAGGGTATTTCGCTCAGGCCGCCGACGTCCGGACGGGATCGTCGCGGTAGAAATCCTGCACGATCTTCCAGGCTTCTTCCGCCGTCTCGACGAAGGTGAAGATGTCCAGGTCGCGGGCGGAGATCACCCCCTCCGCGACCAGCGCGTCGAAATTGACGACCCGGTTCCAGAATTCCCGCCCGAACAGCAGCACCGGAATCGGCTTGATCTTGCCGGTCTGGATCAGCGTCAGCAATTCGAACAGTTCGTCGAAGGTGCCGAACCCGCCCGGGAACGCAGCGAGCGCGCGGGCGTGGAGCAGGAAGTGCATCTTGCGCAGCGCGAAATAGTGGAACTGCATGCTGAGCGCGGGCGTGACATAGGGATTGGGCGCCTGCTCATGCGGCAGCACGATATTGAGCCCGATCGATTCGTGCCCGGCCTCGGCCGCGCCGCGGTTCGCCGCTTCCATGATCGAGGGCCCGCCACCCGAGCAGACCACGAAGTGGCGCTTGCCCTCGGCGTCGCGCGGACAGGCGCTCGCCAGCTGGGCGAGTTCATAGGCGACGTCATAATATTTCGACTTGGCGACGAGGCTCTTGGCGATGCGGATCGCCTCATCGCCATGGGCGAGATCGAGCAGCGCCTGCGCCTTGGCCGGTTCGGGAATCCTGGCCGAGCCGTACATGACGAAGGTGGAAGCGATCTTCGCCTCCTCGAGGATCAGTTCGGGCTTGAGCAGTTCAAGCTGGAAGCGAACCGGACGAAGATCCTCGCGCAGCAGGAAGTCCATGTCCTGGAAGGCGAGGCGATAGGCCGGGTTTTCGGTCTGGGGGGTGCTGATCCCGGCATTGGCGGTTTCGGCATCCTGGCGGGCGCGCGGAAAGACCCGCGACGGTACATGTGTATCACTCATTTGCGGGGCTCTTAGCGGAATGCGCCGCGAATATGAAGCCGACGGCCTTATCGGCAGAAATGCGCGTGGTCGTCCTCCAGGTGGAGATGGTTGGCGTGCGCCGCGTTGTAATCGGGGCTGAGCACCGTGCCGAAGCGCTTGCAGGCCGAGGCGCGGATCACGCGCAGGAACTCGCGCACGGCGGGATCGCCCGACTGCCAGCCCTGCAGCACGCTGATGCGGCGCCCGTCCTGCAGGACGAATCCGCTGATATCGACGGCGTTGGCGATGGCATGGCCCGAAAGCCGCCGGCCCGATTCCGGCCCGCCGATCACGGCGCGGCAGGCATAGGTGCCGAAGCTTTCGATCCGCACCACCTCGCTCCCGAGGATCTGATACGCGGCCGGCACCACCGCATGCCGGGCCCAGCCGACCAGCGCGTCCGCCAGGCCGCAGCGCATCGCCTTCAGGTTGGTGATCGGCAAGCCGATGTCGATCAGTTGCACCGACCCGATGATCTGGCAGCCCCCGCCATAATCGCGATCGGGCATCGGGCTGTAGCGCACCGCGGCGCGCGACAGATCGGCATAGCATGCCCGGGTCTCGCGCGAGGTCGGGATGTTGAGCGTGACCGGCTTCGATCCGGCCGGACGCGGCGGCGGCCGGTGCTCGCGCCCGCCACAGCCTGCCAGCAACAACGGGACCGTCAGCAATCCGCTGGCCAGGACGCGCCGCCACATGCTTATCTGCGCCAGCAAGGAAAAGAAGAGGATCGCCCGATGCGACTGGCCCGGACGCTCGCGAGAATGGCCGCCCTGCTGTGCGGCTGGCTGCCGCTTTCCGCCCTGGCGCAGGACGGCATCCGCTATCCGCTGTGGTCGAACGGCGCCCCCGGCTTCGAGCGCCGCGCCGCGATCCCGGAGGAGTCGGCGGAATATTGGACCAAGCATATCAACAACCCCAGCATCACCGCCTTCCTGCCCGCACCGGACAAGGCCAACGGCGCCGCCGTGGTGATCGTGCCCGGCGGCGGCCACAGGATTATCGTCATCACGACCGAAGGCAATGACGTCGCCCGCTGGTATGCCGCCAGAGGCGTCGCAGCGTTCGTGGTTCGCTACAGGCTGTTCCGCGAGGAGGGCTCGCCATACGTGCAGGAAGACGCCCGGGCCGATGTCGAGCGCGCGATGCGCCTGGTGCGATCGCGCGCCGCCAGCTTCGGCGTCGATCCGCATCGCATCGGCATCATGGGCTTTTCCGCCGGCGGCGAGCTTGCGCGGATGGCGGCGCTGAGCGCGCCGGTGCCGCCGCGCGGCAAGCCCGACGAAATCGACCGGGCATCCGCCCGGCCCGACTTCGCGATCCTCGAATTCCCCGGCCCGCTCAGGGCCGTGGAGACGGTGACGACGGACTCACCCCCGATGCTGCTGGCCGCGGCCAATGACGACACATGCTGTTCCGCGCCGCTTGTCGACCTGCTGCAGGCCTATCGCGCCGCCGGCGCGTCGGTCGAACTGCACCTCTATGCGGCGGGCGGGCACGCCTTCAACATGGGCGAGGACACGCCGCTCGCGAGCCTGCGGCACTGGCCCGATCGCATTCCCGACTGGATGTCGGACCGGGGGCTGCTGGGCAAGCCCGCCCCGACCTTCGTGCCGAAATAACCACACCGCACGCGCGACAGCGCGGCAAATAACGGATTGACGTGGCAGCGCACATCGCTAGGGCCGTCGACGGGCCACGCGGTCCCAACGCCGCGCGTGCTCTCTGTAAGGAGAGACTACATGACTGAGTTACCTGCGCCTCCGGCGATCAAGCCGGCGCGTTCCTATTTTTCCTCCGGTCCCTGCGCCAAGCCGCCGGGCTGGACCCCCGAAAAACTCCAGACTGACGTGCTCGGCCGGTCGCACCGCTCGAAGCTCGGCAAGGCGCGCCTGCAATACGCCATCGACCTGATGCGCGAGATGCTCCGGCTGCCCGACACCCACCGCATCGGCATCGTCCCCGGCTCCGACACCGGCGCGTTCGAGATGGCGATGTGGACGATGCTGGGCGCGAAGCCGGTGACGGCGCTGGCCTGGGAGAGCTTCGGTGAGGGTTGGGTCACCGATGCCGTCAAGCAGCTCGGCCTCGACCCGACCGTCATCCGCGCCGATTACGGCGCCCTGCCCGATCTCGGCCAGGTCGACTGGTCGAACGACGTGCTGTTCACCTGGAACGGCACGACCTCGGGCGTGCGCGTGCCGAACGGCGACTGGATCCCGGACGATCGCACGGGCCTGAGCTTCGCCGACGCGACCAGCGCGGTGTTCGCCTATGACATTCCCTGGGACAAGATCGACGTCGCGACCTTCTCCTGGCAGAAGGTGCTGGGCGGCGAAGGCGGCCACGGCGTGCTGATCCTCGGCCCGCGCGCCGTGGAGCGGCTCGAAAGCTATACGCCCAAATGGCCGCTACCCAAGGTGTTTCGCCTCGTCTCCAAGGGCAAGCTGACCGAGGGCGTGTTCAAGGGCGAGACGATCAACACGCCGTCGATGCTCGCCGTCGAGGATGCGATCTTCGCGCTCGAATGGGCGAAGTCGATCGGCGGCGCAGCAGGGCTGATCGCCCGGTCCGATGCCAACGCCGCCGCGCTCGACAAGATCGTTGCGGAACGCTCCTGGCTCGGCCATCTCGCCAGTGATCCGGCCTCACGCTCGAAGACGAGCGTGTGCCTGACGGTCGAGGGCGCCGACGAGGCGCTGATCAAGAAGCTCGCCGGCCTGCTCGAAGCCGAACACGCCGCCTATGACATTGCGGGCTACCGCGATGCCCCGGCGGGCCTCAGGATCTGGTGCGGCGCAACCGTCGACACCGCCGATATCGAGGCGCTCGGCCCGTGGCTCGACTGGGCCTACGCCTCGGTCACCGTCTCCGCCTGACTCAGGTCGCCCCGGCCGAGGCCGGGGCCGCTCCTCGTCGGAGCGCATCCCCCATAACCCAGCGACCCCGGCCTGTGCCGGGGTGACGAAGGAACCCATCATGCCAAAAGTCCTCATCTCCGATAAAATGGACCCCAAGGCCGCGCAGATCTTCCGCGAGCGCGGCGTCGAGGTCGACGAGATCACCGGCAAGACGCCCGATGAACTCAAGGCGATCATCGGCAATTATGACGGCCTCGCGATCCGCAGCTCGACCAAGGTCACCAAGGACATCCTGGCGCATGCGCCGAACCTGAAGGTCATCGGCCGGGCCGGCATCGGCGTCGACAATGTCGATATCCCGGCGGCGTCGGCGCAGGGCGTGGTCGTCATGAACACCCCGTTCGGCAACTCGATCACCACCGCCGAACACGCCATCGCACTGATGTTCGCGCTCGCCCGCCAGTTGCCCGAGGCCGATGCCTCGACCCAGGCCGGCAAGTGGGAGAAGAACCGCTTCATGGGCGTCGAGCTGACCAGCAAGACGCTCGGCCTGATCGGCGCCGGCAATATCGGCTCGATCGTCGCCGACCGCGCGCGCGGACTGAAGATGAAGGTGATCGCCTATGATCCTTTCCTGACCCCCGAGCGCGCGATCGAAATGGGCGTGGAGAAGGTCTCGCTCGACGACCTGCTCGCCCGCGCCGACTTCATCACGCTGCACACGCCGCTGACCGACCAGACCCGCAACATCCTGTCCGCCGAGAACCTGGCCAAGACGAAGAAGGGCGTGCGGATCATCAACTGCGCGCGCGGCGGGCTGATCGACGAGACGGCGCTCAAGGCCGGGCTCGATTCGGGCCATATCGCCGGCGCCGCGCTCGACGTGTTCGTGACCGAGCCCGCGACCGATTCGCCCTTGTTCGGCACGCCGAACTTCGTCTCGACGCCGCATCTCGGCGCGTCCACCTCCGAAGCGCAGGTCAATGTCGCGATCCAGGTCGCCGAGCAGATGGCCGATTATCTCGTCTCGGGCGGCGTAACCAACGCGCTCAACGTGCCGAGCCTGTCGGCGGAGGAAGCGCCGAAGCTCAAGCCGTACATGGCGCTCGCCGAGAAGCTCGGTTCGCTGATCGGCCAGCTTGCGCACGGCGCGCTCTCGGGCATCGCGATCGAGGTCGAGGGCGCCGCGGCATCGCTCAACCAGAAGCCGATCACGAGCGCGGTGCTCGCCGGGCTGATGCGGGTGCATTCGGATACGGTGAACATGGTCAATGCGCCGTTCCTCGCCAAGGAACGGGGCATCGACGTGCGCGAGGTGCGGCATGATCGCGAAGGCGATTACCACACGCTCGTCCGCGTGACGGTGAAGACCGACGCCGGCGACCGCTCGGTCGCGGGCACGCTGTTCGGCGATGCCGCACCGCGCCTGGTCGAACTGTTCGGCATCAAGGTCGAGGCCGATCTCGCCGGCCACATGCTCTATGTGGTGAACGAGGACGCGCCCGGCTTCATCGGCCGGCTGGGGTCGCTGCTCGGCGAGGAGAAGGTTAATATCGGCACCTTCCATCTCGGCCGCCGCTCGGCCGGCGGCGAGGCGGTGCTGCTGCTTTCGGTCGACGAGCCGGTTACCCAGGCGCTCATCGCCAAGGTCCGCGCGCTGGCCGGGGTGAAGACGGCGATGGGGCTGTCGTTCTAGGCGAGCAAGCCTCCCTCTCCCCGCTGGCGGGGAGAGGGGGCGTGACGCGACCGACCGGGGCGATGCCTGACCGCTCGAGCTGAGCGCCTGCACGGCACCAGGTCCACCCGCCACGGCGTCATTGCGCCCGCATCGCCGACTTGTCGCCCGACCGCATTCGCTGATCGTAGAGGTTGACGGCGACACGCATGGAGACGACGGGGGCAGGATACGCGGCGAACCGCGTGGCTAGAAGAGCAAGGCTATCGCGTGATCCGATTTGCTACTGCAGAAGTGACGGGCAACGAGGAGGCGATCGTCCCGGCGATTCTCGCTGCCCCTCTCCCTTCTCTCCCCGCAAGCGGGGAGAGGGCGAAGTGAGCAGCCTCCTTCCCGAAGGTTTCCGCGACCGGCTGCCGCCGTTCGCCGATGCGGCCGCGCGCCTCGAGGCGGCAGTGCTTGGGGCCGCCTATGCCCATGGCTATGAACGCGCCGATCCGGCGCTCGCCGAATTCGAGGAAGGGCTGGCGGGCCGGCTGAAGGCGGCGCGCACGCAGGACGCGGTGCGCTTCGTCGATCCCGTCTCGCAGCGCACACTGGCGATCCGGCCGGACATGACCGCGCAGATCGGCCGGATCGCCGCGACGCGCATGGGCCACCACCCGCGCCCGGTGCGCCTGTCCTATGCCGGCCCGGTGCTGAAACTGCGCGCCTCACAGCTCAGCCCGGAGCGCGAGCTGCGCCAGATGGGGTGCGAGCTGATCGGCCTCGATACCGTCGCTGCCGCGCAGGAGATCGTCGGCGTGGCGGTCGAAGCGCTCGAGGCGGCCGGCGTGCGGGCGATCTCGATCGACTTCACCCTGCCCGATCTGGTCGCGATCCTGGCGTCCGGCCCCCTGCCCGTCGCGCCGGAGCTGATCGAGCCGCTTCGCGACCGGCTCGATGCCAAGGATGCCGGCGGCGTCGCCGAGATCGCACCGGCCTATCTGCCGCTGATCGAGGCGGCGGGCCCGTTCGAGCAGGCGCATGACCGGCTGTGCGCCTTCGATGTCGGCGGCGCGCTTCGCTCGCGGCTCGACGGATTGTGGGCGATCGCCGCCAGCGTCAAAGGCCGCACGGCGCTCACCCTCGACCCAACCGAGCGCCATGGCTTCGAATACCAGACCTGGCTCGGCTTCTCGATCTTCGCCGACGGCGTGCGGGGCGAGATCGGGCGGGGCGGCAGCTATACCATCGTCCATGAGGACGGCGCGGAAGAGGCTGCGATCGGCTTCTCGCTCTATGCCGACGCAATCGTCGCGGCCGGCCTTGGCGATATCGACCGGCGGCGCCTGTTCGTGCCGCTGGGCACGGATCCCGCCCTCGCCGCGGCGATGCGCGCGCAGGGCTGGGTCACCGTCGCGGCGCTCGAGGCGGGCGATACGCCCGAGGCGCAGCTCTGCACCCATATCCTGCAGGAGGGCGAGGTCCGCCCCGCCTGATCCGAGACTCGATTGCCCGCGCATCGCACCATCCCGTTCGGGTCGAGCGAACGGCGACGATGCGCCGGGTCGATCCGGGCGGACGCTAGCGCTGCTTCGGCAGGATCGTCAGCTGATAGGGAATGTAGAGAAACACGTCGGTCAGGCCGGCGCGCGACCATTCCACCTGCCGGTCGATGCCCTTGGCCTCGACGCCATAGTCCGCCCCGAACCGCTGCGACATCTTCAGCGCATCGTCCGCGACGAGACCGACGATGGCGTCGCGATACTGATCGGGCTTCACCACCGACAGCGTCAGGTCGCCGCTCTTCTCGATCAGGGCGCGGCCGACCGGCGGGACCGCCTTGATGAAGGCGTCGACCCGGTCGAGCGCCGCCTTGGAATCGATTCCCTCGCCAAGCGGCGTCTTGACCAGGAAGGTCATGCGTTCGGAATCGGGGCGGCTGTCCCGCTCCAGCGCCAGATCGCGATAATTTGCGAGCGTCAGGGGCTCGATCACGGTGTCGCCGATCGCGAGCTGGACGCCGCGGCGCCCGGCGAGCTCGATCGCGCCGCGGATCATCGCGTACATCTCGTTGTGGCGAAGGATCGGATCGCGGGTATCCCCGGTGATCCGGACTTCCTGGACCGCGAAATCGGCGCGGCGGCGCAAGCCGATCAGCGGGATATGATCGTCATAGCCGTCCACGGCGCGGCGCGCGCCGGTGACGATGATCTCGCTTTGCCCGATATCCTGCCCGACGACATCTTCCTGTGCGAAGGCCGGCGCGCAGACCAGCGCCAGCAATGCCAACAGCGTCTTTCGAAACATCGCGTTTCCTCCCCTGTTCCCGTTTGCGGAGGCTTCGCCGCGCGCCGCGCATAGTCAAGCCGCCAATTAGGCATGGACCGTCCGCCGCGCTGGCATTAGGGCTGCCGGCTTCTGGACAAACAAGCGAACGGGACGGGGCCTTGGCCAACGTAGCAGTGATCGGTGCCCAATGGGGCGATGAGGGCAAGGGCAAGATCGTCGACTGGCTCGCCGAGCGCGCCGACGTGGTCGTGCGCTTCCAGGGCGGCCACAATGCCGGGCACACGCTCGTCGTCGGCGAGAAGGTGTACAAGCTGTCGCTGCTGCCGTCGGGCATCGTCCGGGGCACACCCTCGGTGATCGGCAATGGCGTGGTGCTCGATCCCTGGGCGCTGAAGGCCGAAGTCGAGAAGCTGACCGGGCAGGGCGTGACGATCACCCCCGAAACCCTGATGATCGCCGACAATTGCGCGCTGATCCTCCCGTTCCACCGCGACCTGGACGGCTTGCGCGAGGATGCCAGCGGTTCCGGCAAGATCGGCACCACGCGGCGCGGCATCGGCCCGGCCTATGAGGACAAGGTCGGCCGCCGCGCGATCCGCGTGTGCGATCTCGCCCATCTCGACGCGTTGGATTCGCAGCTCGACCGCCTGACCGCGCATCACGATGCGCTGCGTGCCGGCTTCGGCGAGCCGCCGATCGACCGGGCCGCCCTGGTCGAGGAACTGCGCGCGATCGCGGATTTCGTGCTGTCCTTCGCCCGCCCCGCCTGGCGCGATCTCAACGAGGCGCGGGCGCGCGGCCGGCGCATCCTGTTCGAGGGCGCGCAGGGGGTGCTGCTCGACGTCGACCACGGCACCTATCCGTTCGTCACCTCGTCCAACACGATCTCGGGCACGGCAGCCGGCGGCTCGGGCCTCGGCCCGAGCGCGGTCGGCTTCGTGCTGGGAATCGCCAAGGCCTATACGACGCGCGTCGGCTCGGGCCCCTTCCCCACCGAACTGGAGGACGCGACCGGCGAACGCCTCGGCGAACGCGGCCATGAGTTCGGCACCGTCACTGGCCGCAAGCGCCGGTGCGGCTGGTTCGATTCGGTGCTGGTACGCCAGTCCGCCGCAGTCGGCGGCATCACCGGCATCGCGCTGACCAAGATCGACGTGCTCGACGGCTTCGACGAGGTGAAGATCTGCACCGGCTATCGCCTGCGCGGCGAGACGCTCGACTATTTCCCCTCGCATGCCGCCGACCAGGCCGCGGTCGAGCCGGTCTACGAGACGATGCCGGGCTGGCAGGAATCGACTGCCGGTGCGCGCAGCTGGGCCGATCTTCCCGCCCAGGCGATCAAATATATCCGGCGCATCGAGGAGCTGATCCACTGCCCGGTCGCGCTGGTCTCGACGAGCCCCGAGCGCGAGGACACGATCCTGGTCAGGGACCCGTTCGCGGATTAGGGCACCGCACGTCGCGCCGCGTTTCCGTTGCCGGCCGTGAGAAAGACGCGGCGATGTTTCGCTGCGATCAGGCTGGATAACGCCGGTTTCGGCCCGATTGAATCACGACCGGGCGACGGGCGCAGCGTCGCCCGGTTGAGAATGTCATGAGGGTTACTGACATTTTCGACCTGTACAGAACATTGTACAACTGACGTGGCGCGGGCGGCCGCCGCTCAGCCGCATTGCGCGCGGTGCAGCAATTTCTGGTCGGCGAGCACCAGCGCCACCATCGCCTCGACCACCGGCGCACCGCGGATCCCGACACAGGGATCGTGGCGCCCCTTGGTCATGATCTCGGTCGCTTCGCCGTCGCGGGTGATGGTCTCGACCGGCGTGAGGATCGAACTGGTCGGCTTGAACGCCACGCGCAGCCGGATCGGCTGGCCCGTCGCAATGCCGCCGGCGATCCCGCCGGCGTGATTGGCGAGGAATTCGGGGCCATCGGCGCCGGGGCGCATCGCATCGGCATTGTCCTCGCCGCGCAGGGCAGCGGCCTCGAACCCATCGCCGATCTCGACGCCCTTCACGGCGTTGATGCCCATGCAGGCGGACGCCAGTTCCGCATCGAGCTTCGCGTAGAGCGGCGCGCCCCAGCCGGCCGGCACGCCGATCGCCTCGCAGGCGACCACGGCGCCGAGCGACGAACCCGCCTTGCGCGCGCCATCGACCAGCGCTTCCCAGCGCGCGGCGGCGACGGCATCCGGACAGAAGAACGGGTTGGCATCGATCTGGTCGGGATCGAAATTGGCCGGATCGATTCGGTCGCCACCGATCGCCTCGACCCACGCGCGAATGCGCACCTCGGGGATCACCAGCCGCGCGACGCCGCCCGCCGCGACCCGCGACGCCGTCTCCCGCGCGGAGGAGCGACCGCCGCCGCGATAGTCGCGAAAGCCGTATTTCGCATCATAGGCATAATCGGCATGGCCGGGGCGGTACGCCTTGGCGACCTCCGAATAATCCTTCGAGCGCTGGTCGACATTCTCGATCATCAGGCTGATCGGCGTGCCGGTCGTCCTCCCGTCGAACACGCCGGAGAGGATGCGGACCTGATCCGGCTCCTGCCGCTGCGTGGTGAAGCGCGAACTGCCCGGGCGGCGCTTGTCCAGATAGGGCTGGAGATCGGCTTCGGAGAGGGCGAGCCCCGGCGGGCAGCCATCGACGACCGCGCCGATCGCCGGCCCGTGCGATTCGCCCCAGCTGGTGAACCGGAAGACGCGGCCGAAGGTGTTGAAGCTCATCGCTTGCCCTCTCCCTGTAGGGGAGAGGGAGGGACCCGCCGCGAAGCGGTGGGAGGGTGAGGGGTTGATTCTCGTGCCGCTTCCTCAATCATTGTCACGACACCCTCGATATTTTGCATCACGTCATTGTTCCAGAATCGTCTTAGCCGAAAGCCTTCTGCTTCAATGATCGCTGTGCGTCGCTCATCATAGGCTTCGGCTTCAGGTCCGGTATGGGTTTCGCCGTCCAATTCGATTGCCAGCCGGGCCTTTGCGCAGAAAAAATCGACGATGTAAGGGCCAAGCCAGACCTGCTGCCTGAACTTCAACCCCGCAACCTGTCGATTGCGGAGATGTTTCCAACGCCGTTTCTCGGGCTCGGTTGGTTCACGCCGTAAGCGTCGCTGGCGTTCCAAAGCCTCTTTGCCTGGTGGCCGTTTCATCCCCTCACCCTCCCAAGCTTCGCTTGGGCCCCTCCCTCTCCCCTAAGGGAGAGGGGCATTACACCAAAGCGATATCCGGCGCGTCCTCGGCCTTCATGCCGATCACGTGATAGCCGGCATCGACATGATGCGTCTCGCCCGTCACGCCGCTCGACAGATCGCTGAGCAGGTACAGGCCGGCGCCGCCGACATCCTCGATCGTCACGTTGCGCTTGAGCGGCGAATTGAGCTCGTTCCACTTCAGGATCAGCCGGAAATCGCCGATGCCCGAGGCCGCGAGCGTCTTGATCGGCCCGGCCGAGATCGCGTTGACGCGGATATTGTCCCGGCCGAGATCGACCGCGAGATACTGCACGCTGGTCTCGAGCGCCGCCTTGGCCACGCCCATGACGTTATAGTGCGGGATCACCTTCTCGGCGCCGTAATAGCTGAGCGTCAGCAGCGAACCGCCATTGGGCATCATCGCCGCGGCACGCTGCGCGACGGCGACGAAGCTGTACACCGAGATGTTCATCGTCGTCAGGAAATTGTCGAGCGTCGTATCCATGAAGCGGCCGCGCAGCTCGTTCTTGTCCGAAAAGCCGATCGCATGGACGACGAAGTCGATCGTCGGCCACTCCTCGGCCAGCGTCGCGAACGCCTTGTCGAGCGCTGTCATGTCGGAGACGTCGCAATCGATCAGGCGGGTCGAGCCGAGCTGTTCGGCAAGCGGACGGACCCGCTTCTCGAGCGCTTCGCCCTGATAGCTGAACGCGAGTTCGGCCCCGGCCTCGTTCAGCTTCTTCGCGATCCCCCAGGCGAGCGAGCGATCATTGGCGAGCCCCATGATGAGTCCGCGCTTACCTTCCATCAATCCCGTCACGCCGCTGCCGCCTCCTGTTTGTTGCTGCCGCCGAGGTCCTCTACTCCCTCATCATCGGCTTCCGCCAGTGCCGCGTTCAATTCGGCACCCACGACCAGGCCCAGACCAACAAAGAAGAAGAAGATCAGGGCGATCATCACACCGGCCAGGCTGCCATAGGTAAGGTCGTAGCTGCCCAGCATGCCGAGGATCTTCGGCAGCAACGCCGTCACCAGCAGCCACCAGCCCGCGGTGAATGCCGCCCCGGGCCATTTGGGGCATTTGCTCTCGCGATATTTGCGCGGGGTGAGCGCATAGAAGACCATGTAGAGCGCAGCGAACAGCGCCGCGGCCGGCGCGATCCGGCTGAGCGAGACCAGGGTCGCCGCGTCCGCCGCGAAAGGCAGCACGCGCAGGATGAACTCCTCGACCGCGAGCAACGCGATCTGGAACGCGAAGGCGACCAGGATCAGGATCATCGCGGCGAGGATCAGCCCGATCGACCAGAGCCGATATTGCCAGAAGGGCCGGATCGATTTCACGCCATAGGCGCGGCGCAGGATATCGCGGATCGTCTCGATGAAGCTCGCAGTCGTCCACAGCCCGACGATCGCGCCGAACCACAGGAGCGACCCGGACCGTGCGGTCAGCACGTCGGTGATCGGAGTCTGCAGCACCTTGGCGACCCCCGGCGGCACGGTATGCAGGAACGCCTGCACGGCATGGAGGCCCTCCCCGGTCTGCCCGAACAGCCGCGCGACCGCGGCGGCGACGATGAAGAAGGGGAATAGCGTGATCAGCGACAGATAGGCGAGGTTGCCGGCATGGACGAACCCGTCGCTATAGACGCCGATCGCGACCCGCTTCAGCACTTCCCGGGCATAGCTGCCGGGCCGCACAAAGGCGAGGCGGCGGCTGAGCTTCGTCCGCCCATCGCCCGGTTGCTTGCGGCGCTCCTCGGGCGATTGGGGCGAAATATCCTGCACAGGGGCTTAAACGCCCATATTGCTGCGCGGGTTGCTCTTGTCCTGATCCTTCCAGCCGCGCACGAATTCGGCCAGCGCCGCATTGTCGACCGGCAGGTCGACCATCAGCGTCACCAGCTGGTCGCCGCGGGTGCCATCCTTCTTGTGGAAGCCGCGCCCGCGCAGGCGGAGCACCTTGCCCGAGGTCGAGCCGGCGGGGACCGTCAGCATCACCGTGCTCTCGACCGTCGGCACGCGGACCGAGGCGCCGAGCACGGCCTCGGACAGGCTGACCGGGAGGTCGAGCCGGACATCGTCGCCGTCGCGCGTGAAGAAGCGGTGCGGCTGGATATTGATCGTGACGATGCCGTCGCCGGCGCCCCCCGGCCCCGGCTGCCCCTTGCCGGCCAGGCGCATCTGCGCCCCGCTTTCGAGGCCCGCGGGCAGCTTCAGGTCGATCGTCTTGCCGTCGCCGAGCGTGATCCGCTGCGGGCTGAGCGTGGCCGCATCCGTGAACGAGACGTTGAGCTTGTAGGCGATGTTCGCGCCCTTGGGCTGGGGCCGCCGGCCGAAACCGCCAAAGCCGCTGGCAAAGCCGCCGCCACGGCCACCGCCAGAGAACATGCCCTCGAAGATATCGCTGATATCGGGCCCGTCCGCCTCGAACGGCGAACCGCCCGGACCGGGGCGGAAACCGCCCCCGCCGCCGGCACCGAAGCCGAAGGGCGCGGCCGGGTTGCCGTCGCCATCGATCTCGCCGCGATCGAAGCGCGCGCGCTTGTCCTTGTCGGTCAGCAGGTCATAGGCATTGGTGACCTCGCTGAACCGCTCGGTCGCCTTCTTGTTGTCCTTGTTGCGATCGGGATGCAGCTCCTTGGCGAGCTTCCGATACGCCTTCTTGATGTCAGCCTCGCTGGCGGTGCGCGGAACACCCAGCGTTGCATATGGATCGGCCACTTTTATCCCCGGTTTCTGATCTTGGCGCCTATTTGGGGTATCGTAGCAGGAAGCGCAAACCCCCACCCGCCCGAGGGGCGCGAATCTGGCCGAAGCGGCTCAGGACACGGCTTCCAGCACCGGCGCGACATCGACCGAGACGTCCATCTTCTGCGCACCCGATCCCAGCACGACGCCATCGATCGGCGCGATCTCGCCATAATCACGGCCGATCGCCATGATGATGTGATCGCCCGCCATCCAGATGCCGTTGGTGGGATCGACCCCGACCCAGCCATGATCCGGCCCGCACCACAGCAGCACCCAGGCATGAGTCGCGTCCGCCCCGACCAGCCGCGCCTCGCCGGGCGGCGGGATCGTGCGGATATAGCCCGAGGCATAGGCGGCCGGCAGGCCGGCGGCGCGCAGGCCGGTGATCATGATCTGCGCGAAATCCTGGCAGACGCCGCCGCGCTTCACGAACGCCTCGTGCGGCCTGGTATCGACCAGGGTCGCCTCCGGATCGAAGGCGAATTCGCGCTGGATGCGCCGCGCCAGCGCGATCGCCGCCTCGAGCGACGGGCGATCGGGGTGCAGTTCGGCGGCGCACCAGTCGGCAATGTCGCGGTCGAGCGGGATCAGCGGCGAGGGGAAGAGATAATTGGCGGGCCCCGCGGGCGAGGGATCGCGACTGGCCCGGGCGGCGATCGCGACCTGGCCGAGCGTCGGATCGCTGTCCGACGGCATCGGCACCGGACGATCGACGGCGATTCGCGACACGCTCTCGATCACCAGGTGGCGCACCGGCTCCTCGACCACGAGCCGCACGACATTGGCGAGCCCCGCCTCGGCCCGCGCGGGCGCGGTGCGGCCCGAGGGGCTGATCGTGAGGCGATAGTCGCGCAGTTCCTGGCCCGACCAGTGGATCGGCTTCAGCCGCAGGTTGCAGCGCGCGAACTTGACCGACGCGCCATAATCGAAGCGCGTGACGTGGCGGATGTCATAGATCATGCGAGCGTAAGGCCGCCCGCGCGCAGCGGTTCCGCGCCCTGCAGGAAATAGCGCCGCGCGACCGCGTCGGACAGCGCGAACAGCCGGCGCTCGATATCGCCCAGCACGGCTTCGTCGAGCGTCGCCGCGGTCGCCGTCGAGACGATCGAGACGAGCACCGTGGCCTGGGCCTGTTGCGGCTCGTCCATCCCGTCGTCGCCGAGCACCGGCAGCACCCGCAGATGCTCGCAGATCCGCTCGATCTGGAAGGCAAGCGCGCGCGGATTGCCCGGATCGAGCGCGACGAGATCGACCACCGGCACGCGCGCGATCCCGGTCAGATAGCGCTGGCGATAGCTGATCTGGCTGTCCGCGAGATCGAGCAGCGTCGAGAGATCGTCGACCGTGCCGTTGGACATGCCGAACACGCGCACCGCCCGGGTGATCATCAGCGCGCGCTCGAGCCGGCGGCCGAGATCGTGGAAGCGCCATGCCGAGGTCCGCCCCATATGCTCGGCCGAGAGGCCCGAAAGGGCGGCATAGCGGCGCTGGAGCGACCCGGCACGATCGAGCATCCCGCCCTTGGCCGGAAAGGGCGCGTCGAGCAGCTTGACCATGTCGGCCGACAGCCGGTCGCGCGAGCCCTGGCCGATGCCGCGCGCGAGCCGGTTGATCGCCCGGACGCTGTGCCAGCCGCCCTCGGCCGATTCCATCGCGGTGCGGGCGAACAGCGTCAGGTCGGCGCGGCGCAGGCTCGCCGGGTGCGGCGCCGCCCCGGCCTTGACGACGAGGCCGACCAGCCGCCCGACCGTATCCGGCCCGAGCGCCGCGCCGGCATCGGCATCGATCGAATTGCCGAGCATCACCCGGATCACGTTGAGCAGCGCCTCGCCGCGCTCGAGATAGCGGCCGAGCCAGAAGAAATTGTCGGCGACGCGGCTCGGCAGGGTGCCGGGGTTGCGGCGGACATGAATCGAATCGCTCGGCGGCAGCAGCGAGACCGGTGCGACCGGCTCCGGCCCGTGAATCGCGACATCGGCGGACCAGTTGCCTTCGCCCATCACCGCGGCGCGCGGATCCTTGTGCTCGCCGATCCGGGCGAAACCGCCGGGCAGCACCGCCCAGCATCCATCCGCGCCGCGCGCGGCAAAGACGCGCAGCGTGAAGGGGCGCGCGGCGAGGCCCACGTCGGTGACGACCGGCATGGTCGAGAGCCGGACGATCTCCTGCCCGACATAATCCTGCGGCCGCCGCGTCATGTCGTCGAGCAGCGCGGCGCGCTCCGCGCCGGTGATCTCGGAACCGTGGCGCGGCGCGGTGCCCGCGAAGCCGAGCGGCTGGACGCCAAAGGCGGGGCCGATCAGCAGCTGATCGAAATCCTCGATGACGCGCGCGCGCTCCTGATCCTGGCCGCACCACCAGGTGGCGATATTGGGAAGAAGCAGGTCGGCACCCATCAGCCGGGTGGCGAGCTTCGGCAGGAACGCGCCGAACGCCGCCGATTCGAGCACCCCCGCGCCCGGCACGTTGGAGATGACGACATTGCCCGCCGCCATCGCATCGATCAGCCCGGGCACGCCGATGCCGGAATGCGAATCGAAGGCGAGCGGATCGAGCAGGCGCGGATCGAGCCGGTTCCAGATCGCATCGACGCGCTTGAGCCCGCCGATGGTGCGGACATAGAGCTTGTCTTCCAGGGCGGCGAGATCGGCGCCTTCGACCAGCAACAGGCCGAGATAGCGGGCGAGATGCGCCTGCTCGGCATAGCTGGGATTGTAGCGGCCCGGGGTGAGCAACCCGATGCGCGGCTCCGACCGGCGGCAGGCAGCGGCGAGCCCGGCGCGATAGGCGGCGAAGAACGGGGCGTGGCGCTTGATGTTGAGCCGCCCCTGCAGCCCGCCGAGCGTGCGCGAGATCGCCAGCCGGTTCTCCAGCGCATAGCCGGCCCCGGCCGGGGCGCGGAGATGATCGGCGAGCACGCGCCATTCGCCGGTGGGCCCGCGGCCGAGATCGACCGCGACGAAATGCAGGTGATGGCCGCCCGGCGGGACCAGCCCGGCCATGGGGCGGAGGAAGAAGGGGCTGCCGCCGACCAGCGCCGCGGGGATGAGGCCGCGCTCGACAAAGGTCGCGTCGCCATAGAGATCGGCGAGGATCGTTTCCATCAGCTCGGCGCGCTGCGCGACGCCGGCCTCGATCCCGGCCCATTCGTCCGCCTCGATCAGCAGCGGGACGGGGGAGAGCGGCCAGGGCCGTTCCTCGCTTTCGCCGATGATGCGAAAGCCGGTGCCGATATCCTCCGCATGGCGCTGCACCCGTTCGCGGGCATGGACGAGATCGTCGCCGGCGACCGCTGCCAGTTCCTCGAACATCGCCGTCCAGGCCGGATCGTCGCGCCCGGCGCACAGCGCATCGCCCTGCGTCTCGCGCGCGCAATAGTCGGCGATCCAGCGCGCGGCGTGGACCGACGGGTCGAGCAGAGAGGGAGCGGGCTGCGTGGCCATCTGGTGACGGGGTTCCCTAAGGACGCTTCGACCCGACCACAATCCTTTCGCGCGTGCAACAAGAGATCAGAGATCGGGCAGCACCTGATCGGCGAATCCCCAGCCGGCGAGCGCGCGCGACGCAGCGCGATCGATGAGCTCGGCGACGTCGCGGACGCCCCAGCGGTGCGCGCTGTCGATGTCGCGCAACTCGGCCCAACTGACCGGCGCGGCCACCGGCGCCCCGGCGCGCGCGCGGGCACCATAGGGCATCACGGCGGTCGAGCCGCGCTGGTTGCGCAGATAATCGATGAAGATCCGGCCCTTGCGCTTCGCCTTGGACATGGTGGCCACGAACCGGTCCGGCTCGGCCTCGGCCAGCGCCCGGGCGAAGCGCTCCGAGAAATCCTTCACCGCCGGCCATGCGGCCTGCGGCCTGAGCGGGACGATGACATGCACGCCCTTCCCGCCCGAGAGCATCGCGAAGCTGACCAGGCCGATTTCGGCGAGATGGTTCTTCAGATCCTCCGCGGCCTTCTTCACCGCGTCGAAGCCCAGCTCCTCGTCCGGATCGAGATCGAACACCATGCGATCGGGCTGTTCGAGCGTGGCGACCGACGAGCCCCAGCCATGGAATTCGATCGTGCCCATCTGCACGCAGGTCACCAGGCCATCGGCATCGTCGACATAGAGATAGGGCTCGACCGAGCCGTCCTTCTCGCGGATCTCGACATGGTGCACATGCTCGCCGAAGCTCCCGGCGTCGTGCTTCTGGAAGAAGCAGTGCTTGCCGCGCCCCTGGGGGCAGCGGACCAGGCTGATCGGGCGGTTGGCCGTCCAGGGCAGCATGATCGGCGCGACGCGCGCATAATAATCGGCGAGATCGCCCTTGGTCACGTCCGAGTCGGGGAAGATCAGCCGGTCCGGGTTGGTAATCTTCACATGCACCTCCGGCGCCGGAATGGCCTCGACCGGCACCGGCTTCTCCGCCACCACCTGGCTGGCGTCCTTGTCTTCGCGCAAGCCGAGAAAGCTCGGGTGGCGCAGCACGCCGTCGGGCGTGACTTCAGTGAAGGCGATTTCGGCGACCAGCTTCGGCGTGACCCAGTGCGCGCCGCGCACCGCCGCGCGCGGCGCCGCGACGGTCGGCGTCTTGCGCTCGAGCCGTGCGAGCTTTGCGCCGAGGTCAGCCATCAGCGCGGCATCGAAGCCGGTGCCGACCTTGCCGGCATAGACATAGCCGTCCGGCCCGTTGACGCCGAGCAGCAGCGCGCGGAAGCCGCGCGTCTTGTCCGACGGTGTCCAGCCGACGATGACGAATTCCTGCCGCTTCGTGCATTTGACCTTGAGCCAGGCGCGGCTGCGCTGCCCGCGATAGGGCGCATCGGCGCGCTTGGAGACGATCCCCTCATAGCCCTCGCGGCACATGGTCGCGAACAGCTTCTCGCCCGCGCCGAGGATATGCTCGGCGAACTGGAGGCGCGGATCGGCACCGGCGAGCAGCGGGCGCAGGCGCTCCTTGCGCTGGAGGTTCGACAGGCCGGTCAAATCCTCGCCGTCGAGCTCGAGCAGGTCGAAGGCGAAGAAGGTCATCTCGCCGGCGCCCGAAATCGCCGCCTTGAGCGCGGAGAAATCGGGCCTGCCTTCCTTGAAGGCGACGATCTCGCCATCGACCAGGGCGCTGCCGACCTTCAGCGCTGCGGCCGCGTCAGCGATGCCGGGGAATTTGTCGGTCCAGTCGAGCCCGGACCGGGTGAATATCGTCGCCTTGCCGCCCCCGATCGCGACAAGGGCGCGGTAGCCGTCATATTTGACTTCGTGCAGCCACTGGCTGCCGGCCGGCACCGCATCGACCAGCGTGGCGAGCTGGAGATCGCGGAAGGCGGGGATTTCCGCGCCGCCCCGCTGCCGGCCGCCGCCTTGCCTGGTCGGACGTTGCCGGGCTGGGCGTTCACCACCGGCCGCCCCCGGGCTTCGCCGGGGCGACGCCTTCGGCCTGGCCCCTTCAGCGATTTCCACCATCGTTCGCCCGGTGGCCACGCTGGTCAGCGCGGTCTCGACCAGCGTATCGGCCCCGCCCGCCGCGGCATCCTCGATCTTGCGCAGCAGCCAGTTCTCGCCCTTTTCCCTGCCGCGCGGCTTCAGGCGGATCAGCAGCCATTCGCCCTTCATCCGCTCGCCATCCAGCACGAAATGGAGATGGCCCTTTTCGAGATCCCGCGCGCTCTTGCCCTTGACCGGTGCCCAGGTGCCGCGATCCCACAGCATCACCGTGCCGCCGCCATATTCGCCCGCGGGGATCGTCCCCTCGAAGCTGCCATAGGACAGCGGATGATCCTCGGTGCGGACGGCGAGACGCTTCTGCGCGGGATCGAGGCTCGGGCCGCGCGTGACGGCCCAGCTCTTCAGCACGCCATCGACCTCCAGCCGGAAGTCCCAGTGCAGCCGGCTCGCATCATGCTTCTGCACGACGAAGCTGTTGCCATGGCCCGGCGCGAGCGTGCCCGCGGGTTCGGCCGTCTTCGCGAAATCGCGCTTCGCATTGTAGCGCGCGAGCGGATCGATCTCAGGCACGCTTCTTCGCCGGCGACTTCCTGGCCGGGGCCTTTTTCGGCGCGGCCTTCGCCGCCGGCCTGGCTGCGGGCTTCTCCATCGACTTCTTGAGGGCAGCCATCAGGTCGACCACGTTCGAGCCGGAGCGACCGGTCGGCTCGTCGCTCGTGTCCTCGATGATCTTGCGGCCCTTGGCCTTGCGCTTGCGCTCGACCAGATCCTTGAGCGCATCGACATAGCGATCGTGAAACTCGGCCGGATGGAAGGGGCCGGTCTTCCTGTCGATCAGCGCCTCGGCGAGTTCGAGCAGATCCTCGTCGGGCCTGGAATCGGGAATGTCGCGGAAATAGCCCTGCGCCTTGTTGACTTCGTCGGCATAGCGCAGCGTCTCGAGCACCATGCCGCGCCCGCAGGGCTTGAGGCTGACGACATATTCGCGCCCGCGCATGGCCAGCTGGCCGAGCCCGACCTTCTTCGTCCGGCGGAGCGCCTCGCGCAGGACGATGAAGGCCTCTTCGGCGAGATCGTCGGCCGGCACGACGAAATAGGGCTTTTCATAATAGAGCACGTCGATCTCGCTCGCGTCGACGAACTGGGTGAGTTCGAGCGTCTTCTTCGATTCGAGCTTCACGGCATCGATCTCGTCCTGGTCGAGCAGGACGAACTCGCCCTTCTCATATTCGAAGCCCTTCATGATCTCGTCGGTGTCGACGGGCCCGACGCCGGTGACGACCTTCTCGTAATGGATCGGCTTGCCGGTCGGCTCGTGGATCTGCTTGAAGCTGATCTGCGCGCCCGATTTGGTCGCCGGGTAGATCTCGACCGGGATCGAGACGAGCGCGAGCCTGATCTGCCCCTGCCAATAGGCGCGTGCTGCCATCATCGGTTCCTTTGTTGCGACGCCGACTCAATCCCCGGCGCGCCGAGTCGTTCCGTGTCAGGCCGCATCGCGCCGGGTGATCGGCACATGGCGGATCACGAGCTGGGTGCCGGTCGGCGCGTGCGGCACGAGCGGACGCCGCCGGTTGCGCCGGTGCAGCAGGCGAAGCGCGACCAGCCCGGCGATGAGCAGGATCGCGAGGGCGAGCCCGACCCAGGGCGCATCGAGCGACGCGACGCCGGGCGTGGTGACGTTCACCGTCCAGTTGGTCGCATCGTCCAGTTCCTTGAGCTGGCGGGCATAATCGGCCGCCGCGCTGGCCGGCAGCACCCGCGCCCGCCCCGCCAGGGTGAAATCCATGACCGCGCGGCTGCCCTGATGCGTCGCACGCGCGGTCATGTCGAAGGCCGGGCCGTGGCTGTCCTCGAGGCGGGGCAGATCGATCGCATAGCCCGGCATGTCGAACACGATCCGGTGCGCACGCCGGATCGTCCAGGGCAGGACGATCGGCGCGGTCCGGCCGTCCGCATCGTCGATCTCCTTGTAGAGGCTGCGCAGCGAATCCGCGGTGACCTGGAGACTGGCAAGCGTCTTCGCATAGTCCCGCGCGGTTCCGGGCAGGCGGTAGGATTCGCGGATCAGCAGCCGGTTCGCGTCGCGATCGTCAGTGACGCGCATGTCCCCGTCCTCGGCGATGCCGGGATAGGAGGCGCGGTAATAATCGAGATAGCCGCGCTGGACCTTGGCGGCGCCGGCGCTGGCCAGTTCCCCGCGCTTGGCATCGGCCTCGTCGCCGCTGAAGCTGGTCTCGACCGTGAGCGCCAGCCCGCCATGGCGGTAACGATAGGTCTCGACCGAGGCCATGGTGTGCGCCGCCGGCGTGGGATCGGGAATGGCCAGCAGGCCGCGCTGGCCGGGGCGGAGCGGCAACGCATAGCCATAGGGCAGATCGGCCAGCGTCTTCATGGTGCCGCCCTGATGCGACTCGGTCGCGTCGAACCAGCGATCCCTGCCGCCGATCCGGGCGAGCACGATGACATGATCGAAGGCGGCGGCGCTCGGCAGCCGGGCGGCGAGGCCCGGCCCCTCGTCGATGTCCGTAAGCGCCGGCCATGCCGGAATGCCGAGCCGCCGCAGCGTGACGGCGAGCAGCTGGCTCTTGTCCTTGCAGTCGCCAAAGCCGCTGCGCACCACCTCGGCCGGGTGGCGCGGCACGAAGCCGCCCAGACCGATCGACAGGCTGGTATAGCGGATCGAATCCTGCACGAGCCGGAGCGCGGCGATCGCGCGCTTCGCCGGATCGGCGCTGGCCGCAGCGATCGCATCGACCCGCGCGGCATAGCCCGCGGGCAGCGTCTGATCGCCCTGGAACTGACGCAGCCCCGAGGCGGCGACCGCGGCCCAGCTATCCATCGTCGAAATGTCGAGATAGGGCCAGCGATGCCACCAGGCCGGGGCATGCTTGACCGCCGCGACCGGATCGGGATCGACGACGCGCCATTCGCGCTCGACCTCCCCCGCCGCGGCGCGGACCACCGGGCGCGGCAGCCCCTGCGACTGGCGGATCGCGATCGGCTTGCCGGCCGGCACGATCAGGCGGAAGCGGGTCAGCGCCATCGGCACCGACCAGCCCATATCGGGCTGGGCGAAATAGTCGCCGGGCCACGGGCTCGACAGCGCCTGCCAGCTCCAGCCGATATCGACCACGTCGCCGACCTGGACATCGTCGAGCCGCACGACTGCGGTCCGATGCCCGGTGATGATCCCGTTATCGAGCTCGCTTTCGCGGCGCAGGATATCGATCGCGGCGCCGGCGGTGCGATCGATCATGTGCCCGTCGCGCCAGATCGCGGCACGGTTGATCGCCAGCTTCTCGAAGGCGGGATCGAAATCGACCTGGGTCTGCGCCGCGCCTTCGAGCCCGGCGCGATCCAGCACCTTGATCACGCGCCGCCGGAACGTGACCTCCTGCCCGCCGGCGATGCGCACCTGGGTATCGAAGAGCAGATCATAGACGCCGTCCTCGGCGGCGCGCAGGCGATCCGGATTCGCCGCCGGCATGGCCAGCCAGTCGACCCAGCCGGGCGCAGCGGCGCGGCCGACCTGGGGATCGGCCGCAGCGGCCGGCGCCAGCATGGCGAGCAGCAGCGCCGGCAACAGGCCGGCGAACAGGCGCGCGACGCGACGCAAACCGATGACGAACAACGCGAATCTCCCCCTTCGCCCCGCCCGCGACCATGCCGCAGCCCCGCCCTGCTTGCCAGTGGTTTCGCCTCGGGCATCGACAGGCCGGGAGGCGAGGCCTAGATCGCGGCCATGGCCGACTCCCCCTTTCCGCTGTTCGACGCCTGGTATGCCGAGGCGCGCGAGACCGAACTCAACGATTCGAACGCGATGGCGCTCGCCACGGCCGATGCCGACGGCCGGCCCGCGGTGCGGATGGTGCTGCTGAAGGGGCATGGCCCCGACGGCTTCGTGTTCTACACCAACCAGGAAAGCCGCAAGGCGGGCGACATCATCGCCAATCCGCAGGCAGCGCTGCTGTTCCACTGGAAATCGCTGCGCCGGCAGATCCGCATCGAGGGGCCGCTGACCCCCGTCACGCTGGCCGAGGCCGACGCCTATTTCGCCAGCCGGCACCGCGATTCGCAGCTCGGCGCCTGGGCCTCCGACCAGTCCCGCCCGCTCGACTCGCGCGCGACCTTCGAGGCGCGCTTCGAGGAAGCGAAGGCGCGCTTCGACGGCGCCGCCGTGCCGCGCCCGCCGCATTGGGGCGGATACCGGCTGACCCCGAACCGGATCGAGTTCTGGCAGGACCGCGCGCACCGGCTTCACGAGCGCCACCTGTGGGTGCGCGACGGCGATGGCTGGCGCGAAGGCCTGCTGTACCCGTGACCGAGGACCAGCGCCGCGCCATTCCGTTCGTGGTGCGGGCCGCGCTGGCGAGCGTGGCGATGGCGCTGTTCCTGCTCGGGCTCAAGGCGTTCGCTGCCTGGCATACCGGATCGGTCGCGATGCTCGGCTCGCTCGCCGATACCGCGCTCGACCTGCTCGCCTCGCTCGTCACCCTCTATGGCGTGCGCCTCGCGGCGACGCCGGCCGACCATGACCACCGGTTCGGCCACGGCAAGGCCGAGGCGCTGGCCGCGCTGTTCCAGGTGATGCTGATCACCGCCTCCGCCGCCGGCATCGCCTGGCGCGCGATCATGGCGCTGACCGTTTCCGAGCCGACCCGCGACGCCGAATTCGGCATCGGCGTGTCGATCATCGCGATCGTCGCGACGATGCTGCTGCTGGTCTATCAGCGCAGCATCATCCGCCGCACCGGATCGGTCGCGATCATGGCCGACAACATGCATTACCAGTCCGACGTGCTGCTGAACGGATCGGTGATCGTCGCGCTGGTGCTCGACCAGTATCTCGGCTGGAGCGGCGCCGATCCGCTGTTCGGCATCGTCATCGCCGCCTGGCTGGCGTTCGGCGCGTTCCGCGCCTCGAGCAACGCGATCGACCAGCTGATGGACAAGGAATGGCCCGAGGAGGAACGCAAGGCGTTCATCGAACTGGCGGCGCAGCACCCGGAACTGCGCGGCATCCATGATTTCCGCACGCGCCGATCGGGCAGCCATGATTTCGCGCAGTTCCACATGTACGTCGCGCCCGAGATGACCATCGCCGAGGCGCATGTCGTGATGGACGCCGTGGAGGCGAAGATCCGCCGGCAATTCCCCAAGGTGGAGATCCTGATCCATCTCGACCCGGAGGGGCAGATCGACACCGACAATCCGCTGATCGAGGCCGATGTGACCCCGCACTGGTTCGGCAAGCGGCTGTGAGGCTGCCCTTCGTCCAGGTCGACGCCTTTGCGGACAGGCCGTTCGCGGGCAATCCGGCCGCGGTGATCCCGCTGGCCGCCTGGCTCGACGACGCGCTGCTGCAGGCGATCGGCGCCGAGAACAACCTGTCCGAGACCGCGTTCCTGGTGCCCGATGCGAGCCGGGAGGCGGATTACGAGCTGCGCTGGTTCACGCCGCGCACCGAGGTGATGCTGTGCGGCCATGCGACGCTGGCGAGCGGGCATGTCGTGCTGTCGGGCGATCCCTCGCTTGACCGGGTGCGCTTCCGCACGCGCCGGGCGGGGGTGCTCGACGTGGCGCGCGCGGGCGCCGGCTATGAACTGGCGCTGCCGGCCTGGGGACCGAGCCCGACGCCGCTGCCCGAGATCGTCGCCGCGCTGGGCCTGGCGGACGCCGTCGAGACCCTGTGGCATCCCGCCCGCTATGCCGTGATCGTGCTCGACAGCGCCGCGGCCGTGCGCGCGCTCGATCCCGATTTCCGGCGGCTCGCCGTGCTGGGCGACGTCCTGACGATCGTGACGGCGCCGGGCACGGACAGCGACATCGTCACCCGCGCCTTCGCGCCGGGCGGCGGGACCGACGAGGATCCGGTGACCGGCTCCGCGCATGCGGTGATCGTGCCCTATTGGGCGAAGCGGCTCGGGCGCGACCACCTCACCGCCCATCAGGCGAGCCAGCGCGGCGGGCGGCTGACCTGCCGGCTGGAGGGCGACCGGGTGGTGCTGGGCGGGACCTGCGTGACGGTGATCGAGGGCAGCTTCCTCCTCTGAGGCGGGCGGCGGCGGGAGCGTATTGCGGCAATAATTCGCCAGGCCTTCGCCGCGACCGGCAGTTATCGCATCGATCGATGCGCCCGTCACATAATACTCGCACGGCGCCCCGCACGCCGCCGACGCCGGATTTGGCATTTTGGCCAGCCCATGTCGACCCGCACTTTAGACGCGCGTTTCCTTCGCCGCTGGCGCCGCTTTGGGGGCCGGCATTTCCATGAACAGATCGATTCCATGGTTACTCTTCATTCCATGGCTGATCGATCCGGGAATTAGCCTGGCTCTATTGGCCGAATTATGAGAATCGATCGGAAATAGCCTGACCCTTACTTGCCGGCAGGGCGTCGTCCGTCGCATGGCAGCTTCCTCCTCGCATCCCCGACCTTCCCGGCGCGCGAGAGTGGAAGCGCGCGCGCCTGGATAGAATCGAGGCGGCGCGGGTGCGATTGCGGCGCGCGGGATTTGCGGACAGGGTGCCCCCACAGGGATTTCAGGCCGGGAGTGGGCCCATGCGGCTGATCGATCGTGAGATGACGTGCAGGCGGCGACGCGGACACCCTCTCGCGGGGCTGGCGCTCGCCGCGATCCCGGCCGCGCCCGGCGCGCTGGCGCAGGCTGCGCCCGAACCGCCCCCGCGGATCGCGCATGCCAGCCCGCAGCATCGCGACGAGAATGGCGAGATGCTGAAGCGCAAGGCGGCGGCGATCACCCTGGCGTTCACCTATAACAGCGACGCCAATGCCGATGTCAGCGGCGGCGGCAGCACCGGCGGCGCCTATCTGCAGCGAATCGGCGCGATCGCGGATGCCGACCTGGACCGGCTGCTCGGCTGGCACGGCGCGTCGGCGCATCTGAGCGTCCATGCGATCCAGGGCACGGGACTTTCCGGCCGGCGCGTCGGCAATATCCTGACGGTGAGCGGCATCGAGGCCGAGCCGGCGCTGCGGCTGTTCAACCTGTGGATCGAGCAGAAACTGGGCAGCCGGCTGACGGTACGCGCGGGCCAGTTCACCGCCGGCCAGGAATTCGCGATCAGCCCGACGGCCAATCTGTTCGTCAATTCCACCTTCGGATGGCCGGGCAGCTTCGCCACCGACCTGCCGAGCGGCGGCCCCGCCTATCCCCTGTCAGCGCCCGGCGTGCGCGTGGCGCTGCAGGCCGATGCCCGGACGATCGTCCGCATCGCGCTGTTTGCCGGCGACCCCGCCGGCCGGGGCGGCGGCGACCCGCAGCGCCGCGACCTGCACGGCTTCAACGGCTTCCGCTTCCAGGGCAGCCCGTTCGTCATCGGCGAGATCGGGCGATCGGCTGGCGGCGACGACCCGGCCTGGTCAGTCGCGCTGGGCGGCTGGGTGCATTTCGATCGCTTCGACGACCTGCGCTACGATATTGCCGGCGGCTCGCTCGCCGCGCCGCTGTCGAGCGGCCAGCCGGCGCGCCATGCCGGGAACCACGCCGCCTATGCGATCGCCGACGGGCGGCTGTGGCGATCGGGCGCGCGCTCCCTGCACGGCTTTATCCGGCTGTCGGCCAGCCCGGCCGACCGCAACCCGATCGACCTGTATCTCGATGGCGGCCTGGCGCTGACGGCGCCGTTCGCCGGCCGGCCGAACGACAGCCTCGGGCTGGGCGTGGCGATCGCGCGGACCTCCCCGCGGCGCCGCGCGCTGATCCGGGACCAGGCCGCGCTGACCGGCATCCCCGCCCATCCGGCCGACGCCGAAGCGGTGATCGAGGCGAGCTATCAACTGAAGCTGGCCAGCGCGATCTATGTGCAACCGAACCTGCAATGGATCGTCCACCCGTCCGGCGCGCTGCTCGGCGATCTCGCCGACTATCGCGATCCGCCCGGGCACGCCCTGGTCGTCGGGCTGCGAACCTCGGTGCGGCTCTAGGATCGGCTTCTCTCGGCTGAGCTGCGGTCCGTTCGCTGCGAGCGCCGGGCGCGGCGCCGGTCAGTCGATCAACCGGCCCGCCGACGATCGCCCCTTTCCGAGCAGCGCAAGGATGCCGACCGCCGCTGCGGCAAACCCCGATGCGGCACCGATCGCCAGAGCCCAGCGCGGACCGAAGCGATCGGCAACCCAGCCGATGATCGGTGCGCCGATCGGCGTGGCGCCCAGCGCTACGCCGATCCGCAGCGCCATCACGCGGCCGCGCATCGCCGGCTCCGTCGAAAGCTGCATCAACGGATTGGTGGCATTCACGAAGGTGAGGCAGGCGACGCCGATCACCGCCAACGCGGCGCCGAAGCTCCAATAGCTCGGGGCCACGCTGGCCAGGGCGAAACCGGCGCCAAGCAGCCCCGCGCTCCAGATCAGCGTGGCGAGCGCCGGGCGGCCCTGCCGTGCGCTCCACAGCACGCCGGCGATCGACCCGACCGCCAGCACCGACGACAGCGCGCCGAAGCCGCGCGCGTCCGTGTGAAACACGCCCACCGCCATGGTCGAGATGAAGATGGGGAAGTTGAGCGCGAAGGTCCCGATCAGGAAGAGCATCGCCAGGATCGTGATCAGATCGGGCCGGCCGGCGACATAGCGCAGCCCCTCCATGAAACTGCCTCGGCGCCGGGGGCTCGCGGTCGAGGGATGCAACGCGCCGTTTCGCAACAACAGCAACGACGCCAGCACCGCGAGGAAGGATGCTCCGTTCAGGACGAAGGCCCATGCCGTCCCGACCGCAGCGATCAGCACGCCGGCGGCCGCCGGCCCGATCAGGCTCGCCAGGTTGAACGACATGGTGTTCAGCGTGACCGCATTGGGGAGGTCATCGTCGCCGACCAGTTGCGACACGAAGATCTGCCGAACCGGCGCATCGAATGCCGCCGCACATCCGAAAAGGAAAGCGAAGGCATAGACCTGCCACAGCCGCACGACCCCGGCCACGGTCAGCCCGCCGAGCAGCATGGCCAGCACGCCCATGCTCGCTTGCGTGACCATCAGCAGCCGGCGCTGGTCGGAATGATCGGCCGCCGATCCGGTCCAGGGCAGGAGCAGGAGCTGCGGCGCGAATTGCAGCGCCATGACGATGCCCACCGCCGAGGCGCTGTGACGCGTCAGCACCACCAGCACCAGCCAGTCCTGCGCGGTTCGCTGAACGCCGGTTCCGATGTTCGACACAAGGGCTCCGGCCGCCCACAACCGGTAATTGTGGTGGCGCAGCGACCGGAACATGCCCGCGGTGGCGCCGCTCACGCGGGCATCTGGATCCCGGTTTCGCCAAGCAGCGCGACGATCTCGCTGGCGAGACCGGTTTCGCCGAGCCGCGGGAAGATCGCGGCGATGCTATGGTCATGCATCTCCGCGCTCAGATCCGCCATGGCATCCGTCGCGAGCGTGACGTTGAAGCCCGCCTCATATGCCTGGCGGGCGGTGGACTCGACACCGATGCTGGTCGCCACGCCGATGACGACGACCTGGGTAACCCCGATCGATCGGAGTGTCTGTTCGAGGTCGCTATGGGTAAAGGCGCCCCAGCGCTGCTTGCGGACGAGGATGTCGCCCGGCTGCGGATCGAGTTCGTCGACCGGATCGGCAAAGCCCGGGGGTGCCTCGAAGTGCCTGCCCTGCTCCGTCCGGCCAGGCGCGGTGCCGTCGACGGTAACGATGACGATGGGCAGGTTTCTTGCCCGAAATGCCGTCACCAGCGCATGGGCCCGCCCGATCAGGGGATCCCAAATGGTCGAAGGCACGACCCCCATCAGGCCCTTCTGCAGATCGACGACGATCAGCGCGGTTCGTGGATCGAGGATAGTCACCGGCATGGCTGAGGTCCTTTCAGCAGTGGATCAGAATTCGTCGCTGTCGGCGACGAGCCGCAGGAGCAACGGGAGCGCCGCGATCAATTGCGCCTGATCCTGGTGCGACAGGCGGCTTTCGATCGCGCTCGAAAGCCAGTCCTGGCGCGCGGCGCGGCCCTGGGACACCCATTCCCGGCAATGCTCCGTCAGCGACAACAGGGTCTGCCGACCGTCCGCCGGATCGGGCGCGCCTGCCACGAGGCCCGCCGCCTCGAGAGCAGCGACGACCGAACCCATCGACTGGGACCGCATGCCTTCGGCGCGGGCGAGCGCGGACGTGGTGGCCGGACCACCCTCTTCCAACCGGTGCAGGACGGCGACCTGCGACGGCGTCAGATCGCCCGTATCGGAATGATCGCGCAGCCGCCGCTTGAGCCTGCGGGAAAACAGCCGGAGCTGATGCGCGATCCGCGCAGCAATGGGTCGCGTTTCGGAATCATCGTCAGCCTGCATCGCCCGATCATAGCCAATCGGAAGTCATATGTGAAGATGCCTTCATATTATTTCCTGCACCCGCGCATGCCACTTTCGAATGCCGCGGGACGACGCCGCGCCGCACCGGCGGCTGCCGACGAGGGAGGCCGCACAAACCAACGACGCGGGACTCGATCCGCGGCATGATTCGTCCCATGGGCTGCGGAGCGATCGCCATCGCGCTGCGTTCATGGCTTGCGGCGGCGCCATCCGATCAATCGCCGTGGAGATCAGGTACCGAATGTATGAGCCAGCCCATGCGTGGTTTCGGGTGATCGTTCGCCCTTCGATGATGCCGTTCACGCTCGTCGCCGGGCTGTTCGCGAGCGCCGATGCGGCCGCCCAGGAATATGCGGCGCGGCAAGTCGATGGCTGGACGGTGGCGGCGAGCAAGGACAAGGGCGGCTGCTTCATGACCAGGACGTACGAGGGAGCCGGGGCAACCACCCTGTTGCTGGGGCTCGACGTCGACGGCAGCAATCGTCTCTCGGTCCTGAACGGCAACTGGTCGATCAAGCCGAAGGACCGGTGGCAGTTGAGCTTTCGTCTCTCCGATGGCGGCTATGCCAACCACCCGGTCGTCGGCATGGCGTCGGACGGGAAGAAGGGGTTCGTCACGAACTTCGAAGCGAAATTCCCCGCCTATTTTGCCGCATCCAGGGCCCTTCACATCTATCGCGGCGACGTGCCGGTCGAGCAGCTGAGCCTCGACGGGAGCGGCGCTGCCGTTGCCGAGCTGCGCCGTTGCGTCGACGTCTTCAGGACGAAAGCGGCGACCGGTGCGCGCGAGGAGCGGCGTTCCGACCGGATCCCGAAAGACCCGTTCGCACCGGACGCAAAGCGCAGCTCCCGGGACTAGGGCGCGGCCGGCCGTCAGCCCCCGGGCGGCTTCGCCGTCCCGGTCACACCACCGCGTTGCGGGCGATCAGCTCGCGGTACCAGGCCGCGCTGAGCTTCGGGATGCGCTGGCCGGTGGCGAAATCGACATAATGGATGCCGAAGCGCTTGGTATACCCGTCGGCCCATTCGAAATTGTCCATCAGGCTCCACAGGAAATAGCCGTGGAGCGGATAGCCCTCGGCAACGGCGCGGTGGAGCTGCGTGACATAATTGCGCAGGAACATGACGCGATCGGCGTCGTCGACCCGGCCGGCGACGAGCGGATCATCGGCGGAGCAGCCATTTTCGGAGATGTAGAGCGATTTCGGGGCCCAGAGCTCGCTGACACTGCGCACCGCCCAATAGGCGACCTCCGGCCCGACATAGAGCCAGGGCGAGGCCATACGCGGCGAGGAGGCGAGATGGGGGATGATGGCATAGCCCTTGGCCGACGCATCCGCCCGGACATAGACCGGGGCGTAGACGTTGAGCGCGACGAAATCGAGCGGGCTGCCGATCGCCGCCATGTCGCCGGCCTGGACCCGGGGGGCAGCCGCGCCCTGTTCGGCGAGATAGCTGTCGAGATAGCGCCCCTCCATCACCGCGGTGAGGAACATCGCATTCTCCTCGCGCGTCGCCTTGTTCGCCGCCGCGATATGCTCGGGCGTCTCGATCACGGGGACGTGGAAGACGGTGTTCTCGGCGAGGCCGACCTGGGTGCCCTTGCGCGCGGCGGCACGGATCGCCTGGACGCCGAGGCCATGCGCGAGGACGCCGTGGTGGCGGACCTGGTTGGCCTCGGCCGGGGGCAGCTTCAGGCCGGGCGCATGCCGGCCCTCCTGATGGCCGATATCCGTGAAGCAGCGGATCTCGTTGGTCGTCATGAAATGGCCGACCCGGTCGGACAGCTTGCCCGCCATGAAGCCGGCATAATCGGCGAACGCCTTCGCGGTATCGCGCGACTGCCAGCCGCCGGGCAGCGCCTGGGGCAGATCCCAGTGAAACAGGGTGACATAGGGATCGATGCCCGCCGCGAGCAGCGTATCGATCACGCGGTCATAATGGTCGACGCCCTTCTGGTTGGGCTTGCCGCGGCCCTCGGGGAAGATGCGCGACCAGGCGAGCGACAGGCGATACGCCTTCACACCGAGCCCGGTGAGCAGCTTCGTATCATCGGCATAGCGGTGATAGCTGTCGCACGCGACGTCCCCGGTATCGCCGTTCGCGACGCGGCCCGGGGTGTGGGAGAAGACATCCCAGTTGGTCGGCCCGCGCCCGTCCTCGTTGACCGCGCCCTCGATCTGGTAGGAGGCCGTGGCGCAGCCCCAGCGGAAATCCTTGGGGAAGCTCAGGTCGATCGGCGCGGCGAGCGCCGCGGTGGCGCCCGTACCGCCGGCGGCGAGCGTGGCGCCCGCGGCAACGAGGGACTTGCCGATCTGGCGGCGGGTAAAGTCAGTCATGGGGCCTCTCCCGGGGTCGTTCTGGTTGCGCCGAGCGTAACAATGTCCAACGTTGTCGAAAAGGGGGTTACGGCCGCTTTGACGCAAGTTCGCCGAGCCGGCTGCGCGTGCCGCGATGTACAGCCCGGCCGGTTGCTGCTACCCGGGCCGCGATGCGCAAGCTCCTGCCCCTGCTGGCGTGCCTGATGCTGGTCCTCACCGGATGGACCAGCATGGCGCATGCCGCCGAGCCGATCGGCTGCGTGGAGACCGCGTCGGCCGATCTCGCGACGCATGGCGCCGGCGACACCGACGAGGTGCCGGCGGATGACGGCAAGGGCTATCCGCATCATCACGGCACCTGCCATGGCCATACCATAACCGCCCCGACCGCACCGGCCGGTGCGCTCCATGCGATCGATCGCCGGGCGCGGCTGTTCGTGGCGGCCAATCGCCCGCTCAGCTCAAGCGGCGCCGATCCGGCGCTCCGCCCGCCCCAGGCCTGAAGACCCTGTGAATCGCCCGCCGGTCGACGACCGGACGGGCTTCCTTGTTCTTCAGGAGACTCTTTCCCATGCATCGCATCATCGCGGCCGTGCTGGCCGTGTCCTGTGCCGCCGTGGCGCAGGGCCAGACCGTGCCCCGGGCCCAGGCCGGGCCGGTCCTCACGCTCGAACAGGCGCTCGATCACGCGCGCGCCGCCTCCCCCGCCCTCGACGCGGCCGCCGCCGGCCTGCGCGCCGCCGACGCCCGGCGCG
>CAISGR010000144.1 GCA_903884945.1 uncultured bacterium | reverse complement strand
CCGGGCCGAGGGAGAAGATCGCCCGACGCACCCGCTGCGCGAGGCCATGACTCTCCATCGCCGCGCGGTCCTCACCATCTTCGGCCTCGTGATCATCTGGACGGTCGCCGGCTATACCTATGGCGCCTTCCTGGTGAATTTCGCGACGCAGGTTTTGAAGGTCGATCCATCCTGGGCACTGACCGGCACGCTTGTCGGCGCGATCGTCAACATCGTCGTCATCCCGCTTACCGGCTGGGCTTCGGACCATGTCGGCCGCAAGCCCTTCCTGGTCGCGAGCGCGCTAGGCTTCCTGCTGTTCTCGATTCCGCTCTTCCAGATGATGGTGACCCAGCGAACCGGCATGTCAGTGGTGCTGACCACGGCCTGCGCCGGCGCGCTCTCGGGCCTGTTCAGCGGAGTCGCGCCAACCTTCCTGTGTGAATTGCTGCCGACCCGCGTTCGCTACACGGCGCTGTCGGTCGGCTACAACATGGCCGTAATGCTGTTCGGGGGCTTCGCCCCGTTCTTTGCCACGCTGTTGGTCAAGGAAACCGGGCTGCTCATTTCGCCCGCCTTTTACATCACTGCCTGCGCAGCGGTGTCGCTCACCGTGATCCTTTCCCTCCGCGCGCCGGACCCGGCGACCGCGCTCGACCGATGACCGGAGTTAACGCACTCATGCTCAGGATTGGCTTCGCGCTGCTATTGGCCCTTGGCGTCGCATCGCCAGCCCTCGGGGACGTGAGCACGCCGAAACAGGTGCTCGGGCACGAGATGGGCGAGGACCGCTACGTGCCCAGCTATAGCGACCTGGTCCGCTACTGGCAGAAGCTCGCAGCCGAAAGCGACCGCATCAAGCTGCTCGACATCGGGGCGACCACCGAGGGCCGCCGTCAGCTCATGGCAGTGGTGTCTTCGCCGGAAAATCTTGCGCGGCTCGAACACTATCAAGCCATTTCCGAGCGGCTGGGCCGTGCAGAAGGGCTGGACGAGGCTGCCGCCCGCGCACTCGCGGCCAGCGGCAAGACGGTGGTCTGGGTCGATGGCGGCCTGCACGCAAGCGAGGTCGAGGCGCAGACGGCATTGATCCAGCAGGCCTATGACCTGGTTTCCAGCGACGATCCCGAGGCGCGCCGCATCCGCGACAACGTCATCATCCTGTTCGCGGGCGACAATCCCGACGGGCAGGAACTCGTGGCCAACTGGTACATGCGCTTCAAGGATCCGGCGAAGCGGGAAAGCGATTTTCAGAGCCTGCCCAAACTCTACCACCCCTATGTCGGCCACGACAATAATCGCGACTTCTACATGGCCGAAATGCCGGAGACCCAGAACATCGCACGGGTGCTCTATCGCGACTGGCGTCCGCAGATCATCCTGAACCAGCATCAGACCGGCCCTGCCGGCACGGTGCTGTTCATGCCGCCGTTCCGCGACCCGTTCAATTATCATTACGATCCGCTGGTGATCACCAGCCTCGAGGAAGTGGGCGCGACGCTGGAAAGCCGGCTGCTGTCCGAGAACAAGCCCGGCGGGACGACCCGGAGCGGCGCGAGCTACGATACCTGGTATAACGGCAACCTGCGGACCTCTGCCTATTTTCACAACGCGATCGGGGTCCTGATCGAGATCATCGGCATGCCCGTGCCGATCGAAATTCCCTTCGTGCCCGAGCGGCAGATCGCCCGGAACGACCAGCCCATGCCGGCGCCGCCGCAGATGTGGTCGATGCGGCAGTCGGTCTCCTACAGCCTCTCGATCAACCGCGCGCTCCTGTCCTATGCCGCCGCCAATCGCGAGAAGTTGCTGTTCAACATCTGGCGGATGGGCGCCAACGGCATCGAGAAGGGCAACCGCGACAGCTGGACGGTGACACCGGACCGGATCGCCGCCGCGCATGCGGCCTCGGCCGCGACCGGCGCGAAACCGGTCCCCACCCGAACCACCGGCAGCAGCGCGATCGAGACCCATTTCTACGGCGAGGTGCTGCGCGATCCCGCTGCCCGCGATGCCCGCGCCTATGTGATCCCGCCGGAACAGCGCGATTTCCCGACGGCCGTTCGCTTCCTGAACGCGCTCATCAAGCTCGGCGTCTCCGTTGATCGGGCGGTCGCACCCTTTTCCGCCAACGGCCATAGCTGGCCCGCTGGCAGCTATGTGGTGCGCGCCGGCCAGGCCTATCGCGCGCATATCCTCGACATGTTCGAGCCGCAGAAATATCCGAACAATTTCCAGTATCCGGGCGGTCCCCCGATCCCGCCCGCCGATGCCTCGGGCTATACGCCCGCCTTCCAGATGGGCGTGACGTTCGAACGGGTGCTCGATCCGCTGGAGGCGCCGACCGAGCCCGTGACGGGCCTGATCAAACCCTATCCGGGCCGGGTCGCCGGAAATGGTCGTGCCGGCTATCTGATCAGTCACGGCACCAACAACGCCTTCATTCTGTCCAACCGGCTGCTCAAGGCCGGACAAACCCTTTCCTGGCTGACTGCCCCCGTCTCGGTCGCCGGGGGGGCACCCGAAGCCGGCGCCTTGTGGGTGCCCGCGACGCCGCGGTCGAGTGCGCTGATCCGCGAAGCGGTAAGCGACCTGGGGCTGAGCGCGGAGGCGGTCGATTCGGTACCACCCGGCGAGAAGATGCCGATGCGCCTGGCACGCGTCGCGATGATCGATCTCTACGGCGGATTGCTGCCGACCGGCTGGTTGCGCTGGATCCTCGACCAATATGAATTTCCCTACACGATCGTCTTCCCGCAGCGGCTCGACAAGGGCAGCTTGAAGCGCGATTTCGACGTGTTGATCGTGCCCGACAGCGCCATTCCAAATGATCGCTCGGGGGGCGAGGGTGGCATGTTCCGCGGTCGGTTCGAGATCAAGCAGCCTGTCCCGGGCTCGATACCGGCTGCGTATCGGCCCTGGCTGGGGGCGATCTCCGCCGACAGGACACTCCCGGCGCTTCGGGCCTTTGCCGCCGATGGTGGTGCGATTCTCGGCATGGGCAGTTCGGCGAGCGGGCTGATCGCCGGCTTGTCGCTGCCGGTAGCCGATCCGATGCGCGAGATGGTCGACGGCAAGTCGCAGCCGCTGCCGCGCACCAAATTCTACGTGCCCGGCGCGCTGCTCACCGCCACTGCCGACCCGAGCGAGCCGCTCGCCTATGGCCTCCCGGACAAGGTCGACCTCTTCTTCGACTCGAGCCCCGTGTTCCGTCTGACCGATGCGGCAGCGGGCGGAAAGGCCCCGGTTCGTTTTCTCGGCGCAAGCGTGCTGCACAGCGGATGGGCATGGCACCAGGAGCGGCTGGACGGTGCAGCGGCGGTGGTCGACCTCCCGGTCGGCCGGGGGCGTGTCATCCTGTTTGGCCCCGAGATCGCGCTGCGCGCGCAGACCCAGGGCGCGTTCAAGCTGCTGTTCAACGCGATCTACTATGGCGCCGCGCGCAGCGACGAACGGCACCCGCGATGAGATTGGAACACGTTCGATGCTGAAGGCCTCCGTCATCCAGATGAACTCGCAGGGCGACAAGGCGTCGAACCTGCGGTCGATCGCGACGCTCGTGGACGAGGCCGTGGCGCGAGACCGGCCGGACTGGATCCTGCTGCCCGAGCATTGCGAATGGCTCGGCGGTTCGTCGGGCGCCCCGGACGTCGCCGAACCCTGTAGCGGAGGGGAGACCTGGACGCTGCTGAGCGGGCTGGCCCGGCGGCATCGGGTCTGGCTGCACGGCGGCTCCTTCTATGAACAGGCGACCGAGCCGGGCAAGGCTTACAATACCAGCGTCGTGTTCGATCGTGACGGCCGCGAGGTCGCGCGGTACCGCAAGATTCATCTGTTCGATGTCACCACGGCGGATGGTGCGCGCTATTTCGAATCGCAGACGATCGTGCCGGGCACCGACATCGTGCTGTATGATTGTGAAGGCGTTACGGTGGGGTGCGCGATCTGCTATGATCTGCGCTTTCCCGAACTCTTCCAGGCGTTGGTCGCGCGCGGCGCGCAGCTGATTGCGCTGCCCGCCGCCTTCACGCTGCTCACCGGCAAGGACCACTGGGAGCCGCTGATCCGCGCCCGTGCGATCGAAACCCAGACATGGTTTGCCGCCGCTGCCCAATGGGGCAGCTATTTGACGCCCGCCGGCGAGCGCCAGTCGTTTGGCCAGTCGATGATCGTCGATCCCTGGGGCGCCGTAGTCGCGCGGGTGTCGGACGGCACCGGCCATGCATCGGCGTTCCTTGACATCGATCTGCTCGACCGTGTCCGTGACCAGATCCCGGTCGGCAGGAACAAGGCGCTGGGCCGGGGCGTCGCGGCATGAGCAAACGCCCATATGCCCTGCAGGACCTGACATGGGTCGAGTTCGCGGAACGCCGCGCCGGGCAGCCCGTCATCGTCCTGCCGCTGGGCAGCCAGGAGGAACAGGGGCCGCACGCGCCGATGGGAGACTTCGTGGTCGCCGAGCGCATCGCGCTCGCCGCGGCGGAGCGTGCGGGCGCGATTTGCGCACCCGTGCTGCCGTTCGGCTATGCCGAGTTCTTTCGCGGCATTCCGGGTGGCATCCAGCTTCGCGCCGACACGTTCGTCCGCGTGCTCGAGGACATGATCGGGGCCTTTCTCGATCACGGCCTGAACCGGGTGGTGATCGTCAACGGCCATACGACCAATGCCAGCCTGATCGCCCAGGTGGCGCACAAGATCCGCCGCGAGCGCGGCATCATGGTGCCCAATCTGAATCTCTGGCGGCTGATGCCCGATACGCTGTGGGCGGAGCTCCACGGTGTCGACGCGCAAGCTGCGCGGGGACACGGGGCCGACCCGCTCACCTCGGTCACCATGCACCTTACGCCCGACCTGATCCGGCATGACCTGATGGCGCGGCCCGATCGGCGCGCCGCTTTCGGCCTCGCGACCTCGGGCCAGTTCGCCAGCGTTGACTATAAGGGAGCGCCGGTGGAGTTGCCGCTCGACGTCACCGATGTTGCGGCCAATGGCATTGGCAGCGGCGATCCGGCGCGTGCGTCGGCACCGATCGGCGCGGCGATGACAGAATGGCTCGCGCGCTATGTCGCGGACTTTCTCGATTATTTCCGGGCTTGTGATCCTGCCGACTGGAATGCGGCGCCGGTGCCCGCCGCATGACCGGCGCGCTGGACATTCGGCCAATGCCGGCCTCGGTCGATGCCGGCCTGCTGGCGGGGATCGCGCGGGTCCCGACCTCGACGATCGGCCACGCGCGGCTGTGGGGCTTTTGCCGCGGCGACCTGAGACCTCTTTTCGACGGCCCCGCGGTTGCCGGCACCGCGGTTACGCTCGCGCTGCCCGGCCCGGACGGCGCGCTGCTGCACCACGCACTCGGGCTGCTGCGGCCGGGGGACGTGCTCGCGATCGACCGGCTTCATGACGATGTGCATGCCTGTATCGGCGGGATAACCGCGCGCGCCGCGAAAGCGCGCGGGGCGGCGGCGATCGTGGTGGATGGCCCGGTGACGGACAGCATGGAACTTCGCGAGATCGGCCTTCCGATCTGGTGCCGGGGAACGAGCCCGCGAACGACGCGACGGCTCGGGCTTGGCGGTCGTCTGAACGCGACCATCAGCGTCGCCGGCGCGGTGGTCGTGCCCGGGGATATTCTGCTCTGTGACATGGATGGCGTGCTGTGCCTGCCTGCCGCCGACGCGACGGAGGAGCTTGCCAGGGCCGCCGCCCATGATGCGCGGGAGGCTGCGATCATCGCCGCCCTCGATGCCGGCAAGACGCTCGACGAGATTCTCCCGGCGCTCGCGCCCGGCGCGCGCCGTTGAAGAGGCAACATATGGTCACCAGGGTCAATCTCGACGAAGCCGATATCCGCATCCTCTCCGCCTTGCAGAAGGACGGCACGCTGTCGATCGCCGCCCTCTCCGAGGCGGTCAACCTGTCGCACAATAGCTGCTGGCGCCGCCTCAGGCGCCTGGAGGACGCCAAGGTCATCAGCGGTCGGGTGGCCTTGCTCGATCCGGGCGCGCTCGGGCTCGATCTCACGGTGTTCGTCAGTATCCGGACGAGCGAGCACTCGGAAGAATGGCTCAAGACCTTTGCGGAGTCCGCGACCGCGATGCCCGAGGTCGTCGAACTGTACCGGATGGCGGGCGATGTCGATTATCTGATGAAGCTGAAGGTCGGCAGCATCGCTGCCTATGATGCCGTCTACAAGCGGCTGATTGCGGGAGTGAAGCTGACGGACGTCAGCTCCGCGTTCGCGATGGAGGAAATGAAGCACACCACCGCTCTTCCGCTGCCCGCGCCGGAGCGGAAATAGCGATGTCGAGAACTCATCCCGCTTTTTCGCCGATAGCAGGATATTCGTCCCGCATTTCCGCGAAATGCGTCCGCGAATGGGTGAGACCCTCATCCGTGTGCCGGCATACCATCCCGATCATGACGAGGAACATGGCGACACCGGCGCTCGCGCCGCGCTCCGACGTCTATCCATCCACCTTCAATTGCGGACGACCATGACCCTTTCTCCCGACCTGAACGAAACCACCCGGATGGTGCATGGCGGTGCCTGCGAGGACGGCCTGGTGCGGACGCCCGGGCCGCCAATCCAGCGTGGCTCGACGATCCTGCTCAAGCATAGCCGGCACATCTACGACAAATCGCTCGTCACTTATGGTCGCGGCGGCCTGGCGACCCAGGCCACCTTGCGGTCGGCGCTGGAAGATCTCGAACATGCCGACCAGGTCCAGCTCTATCCATCCGGCCTGGCGGCGATCACCGGAACGATTCAGGCGCTGACTCGGTCAGGCGACGAAGTGCTGGTGTCGGATAGCGTCTACAACCCGACACGCCGGTTTCTCGAAGGGACGATGCGGCGGTTCGGCGTCACTGCCCGCTATTTCCGCCCCGGCGCCGATGCGAGTGCCGTGGCCGCGCTGATAACGCCGGCCACAAGGCTGATCTATCTGGAAAGCCCGGGTTCGCTCACGCTCGACGTGCAGGATGTGCCGGCGATCGCCGCCATGGCGCGGGCGCGTGGCGTGCTCACCGCCATCGACAACACTTATGCCGCCGGCGTGCTCTTCAAGCCGCTCGATCATGGCGTCGATGTCAGCATCCAGTCGCTGACCAAATATGTCTGCGGCCATTCGGACGTATTCATGGGCATGGCGGCCGCGCGGGGAGAGGCGGCGGCGAAGCTGGCGGAAAGCAGCCACGAAATGGGGTGGGCGGTGTCGCCGGACGACTCCTACATGGCGCTTCGCGGATTGCGAACCTTGCATATGCGGCTGGCGCAACATGGCGCCGCGACCTTGAGGATCGCGACCTGGCTGAACGAACAGCCCGAGATCGGCAGGGTGTTGTGCCCGGCACTGCCCTCCGATCCCAATCATGCCCTGTGGTCGCGCGACTTTACCGGCCTGTGCGGGCTGATCAGTATCGTGCTCGACGGGGCATCGGATGCGGCGGTCGGCGAGATGCTCGATTCGCTGAAGCTGTTCGGACTTGGTTATTCCTGGGGCGGCTTCGAGAGTCTGGTCATTCCCTGCGATCCGCAACTCGCCACGCGGCGGTTCCCGGTCGTCAAGTCCGGCCCGATGCTGCGGCTGCATGTCGGCCTGGAGGATCCCGACGATCTGATCCGCGACCTGCGACAGGCACTCGATCGGCTTGAGCCCAGGGCAACCCTGCGGGTGCCCGCCCTCGCGATCGCGGGAGCGCCCTGAACGAATTTAGGCGTGGGAGAAACAAGGTCGGAGAGCCGTCGCCAAAAGACGGCCTTCGATCGGGTCAAATCAGCCCGGCAGCAAACAGCGTCGGTCGGGCAGTCAAACAAAGGGATGAAACGATGTTGAAGCAGCGATATCTTCTGGCAAGCGCGGTCGGCGCGCTCGCGATCGGGACGCCCGCGCTCGCGCAGGACAACGTCGCCGTGGCTCCGAATGTCGCCGGGAGCCCCGATGACACTGCGGGGCAGAATGACGTCGTCGT
>CAISGR010000143.1 GCA_903884945.1 uncultured bacterium | reverse complement strand
GGCCTCGACCTGCTTGGCGATCAGATGGCGCCGCGCGATCTCGATCTTCTCATCCTCGGTGTAGCCGGGGATGCGGATGATCTCCATGCGGTCGAGCAACGGCTGCGGCATGCGCAGGCTGTTCGCCGTCGTCACGAACATCACATCGGACAGGTCGTAGTCGACCTCGAGGTAATGATCGTTGAACGTGCCGTTCTGCTCCGGATCCAGCACCTCGAGCAATGCCGAGGACGGATCGCCACGCCAATCGGCGCCGAGCTTGTCGACCTCGTCGAGCAGGAACAAGGGGTTCGACGACTTCGCCTTCTTCATGCCCTGGATGACCTTGCCGGGCATCGAGCCGATATAGGTGCGGCGATGACCGCGGACCTCGGCCTCGTCGCGCACGCCGCCGAGCGACATACGCACGAAGTTACGGCCGGTCGCCTTGGCGATCGACTTGCCGAGCGAGGTCTTGCCGACGCCGGGGGGACCGACGAGGCACAGGATCGGCCCCTTTAGCTTGTTGGTGCGCGCCTGGACCGCGAGATATTCGATGATCCGGTCCTTGACCTTCTCGAGCGCGTAATGATCCTCGTCGAGGACCGCCTGCGCGGCGGAGATGTCCTTCTTGATCTTGGACTTCTTGCCCCAGGGCAGGCCGAGCAGCACGTCGAGATAGTTGCGCACGACCGTCGCCTCGGCGGACATCGGCGCCATCGTCTTCAGCTTCTTGAGCTCGGCGGTCGCCTTGGTACGGGCTTCCTTGGACAGCTTCAGCGTCGCGATCTTCTGGGTCAGCTCGGCGATCTCGTCGCCCTCGCCTTCCTCGCCCTCGTTGCCGAGTTCGCGCTGGATCGCCTTCAGCTGTTCGTTGAGATAATATTCGCGCTGCGTCTTCTCCATCTGGCGCTTGACGCGGCTCTTGATCTTCTTCTCGACCTGCAGGACGCCAAGCTCGCCCTCCATGAAGGCGAACGCCATCTCCAGTCGGCGCGCGGGATCTGCCTCGACCAGCAGCGACTGCTTGTCCGACACCTTGACCGAGATATTCGCGGCCACCGCATCGGCCAGGCGCGACGCATCCTCGATCTCGCCGAGTTGCACCGCGGTCTCGGCCGGGAGCTTGCGGTTGAGCTTCGCGTAATTCTCGAACTGGTCGACGACCGAGCGCATCAGCGCCGACACTTCCGTGCCCTCGGCAAGTTTTTCCTCGACCGGGATCACCGTGGTGGTGAGATAGCTTTCGGTCGCTGACAGGACGTCGAGGGTGGCGCGCGTCTTGCCCTCGACCAGCACGCGCACGGTGCCGTCCGGCAGTTTCAGCAACTGCAGCACCGTCGCGGTGACGCCGATATCGTAGAGATCCTCGCGGTCGGGATCATCCTCGGCCGGATCGAGCTGCGCGACGAGGAAAATTTCCTTGTCAGCCGCCATCGCAGCCTCAAGGGCGGCAACCGACTTGTCGCGACCGACGAACAACGGCACGATCATATGCGGGAAAACGACGATGTCGCGAAGCGGCAGGACGGGGTAGGACTGGGTCATGGGTACTCCGGGAGCGCCTGAACGCGGCGCATGTTCTTCCTTATATGGTGCTGCCGACCGATCCATCAATCGTCGAACGCTCATTGCGGCGACGGGCGCGATTTTTGCTTTGCCGCACGCGGCCCTGGCCACACCAGACAGGATCGCGCGCGCCATCGCCGCCGTGGGAGCACCGGAACTGCTCGCCCGCGTCCGCGCGATCCGCTGGGCCGGAACCGCGAAGCTGTTCGCCGGCGGAAAGGCGATCGATCTGGGCATCGAAACCATAGTCGAGCCGTTCGTGCGCGCCCGGTCCGACAGCTGGATCACAGCCGACGGGCGCAGCGCGATGCGGACGCTGATGATCGAGGGCGACCGGGGCTTCCAGGTGATCGAGGGGAAGCAATCGGCGTTGCCGCCGGGTGCCGCGGCCAACGAGCGCCAGCAATTCGGCGTCTATGGCTATATGCTGATGGCCGGCGCGCGCTGGACGCCGGCTCGCAACGGGCGGCTGCGGGGCGAGCATCCGGGCTTCCCGCCGATAGAGATCAGCTGCGGTCGCGACGGCCGGATCCAGACCGCCGACTATCTGCTCGTCTCGCCCGATGCGGCAGGCAGGCCCATCCGCGAGCATTTCGCCTTTGCGGGCACCATGACCGACAAGGGCATCAGCTGGCCGCACCGGATCGCCATCGTCCGGGACGGCAAGCCCTTTCTTGCTCTTTCGATCGACGACTTCTCCGTCGACTTGCGCTGAGGACGCCAATGATCTCCAGACCCGCCATGGCGTTCGCAGCGCTCTTCCTTGCCGGTGCGACCAACCTGCCGAACAAGGGCGAACCCGCCATCAGCGACCAGACCCAGCGCTCCGGCGGGCCGATCGACCCGGACCAGGCCAGGCTGCAGTTCGACCATGCCGATCTGCGCTTCGAGGTCTTGCCCGAGACGGAAGAACTGCGCGGGCTGGCCACGTTGCGCTTCACCGCGAAGGCGCCGCTCTCCCGGCTGGTGATCGATCTCGACCGGAATATCGCCCCCACCGCCGTCGCGATCGACGGCAGCCAGCTCCCGGCAACGTCCTTCGCCGATCCCGACGGCCGGCTGACGATCACGCTGCCCAGGATCTTTGCCACGGGAGAAAGCGTCACGGCGGCGATCACCTATGGCGGCACGCCCCATGTCGCGGTTCGGGCCCCGTGGGACGACGGCATGGTCTGGTCGAAGACGCCCGACGGCCGCACCTGGTTCGCGACCACCGCGGAAGGCTATGGCTGCGACCTGTTCTGGCCCTGCCTCGATTTCCCGACCGGCGAGCCGAAGAGCGTGACGCTCCACATCACCGTGCCCAAGGGCCTGAAGGCGCCCTCCAACGGCAAGCTGCTGGGGATCGACACCCTGCCGGACGGCCGGACCACCTGGAACTGGAGCGCACGCCAGCCCAATACCTATGGCATCGCGCTCAATGTCGGCCCCTATGAGGAGATGTCGGGGATCTACAAGAGCCGCTTCGGCAACGAGATACCCATGTTCTACTGGTATCTCCCGGGCGAGGAGGAAAAGGCCCGGGCGCTGTTCGCCGAGTTCGCGCCGACGCTCGATTTCTTCGAGAGCGAGATCGGCCCCTACCCTTTCGGCGACGAGAAGCTCGGCGTGGTCGAGACGCCGCACAAGGGCATGGAGCACCAGACGATCAACGCCTACGGCAACGATTATGCCAAGGCGCCCGAAGGTTTCGACTGGCTGTTCCAGCACGAATTCGCCCATGAATATTTCGGCAACCAGCTGACTGCCGCCGACTGGGACGATTACTGGCTGCACGAAGGCTACGGCACCTACATGCAGCCGTGGTACGGGCAGTGGCGCGAAGGCAATGCCCGCTACGCGACGATGCTCGACGACGAGCGTAACAAGATCGCCAATCTGCGGCCCGTCATCTCCGACAGGGTGCGCACGGAGGAGGAGGTCTACGAGACCGACAAGGGCGGCCCCGGCCAAGACATTTACTACAAGGGCTCCTGGATGCTCCACACGCTGCGCGGGCTGATCGGCGACGATGCATTCCGCAAGGTGACGCGCCTCGCCGTATATGGCCGGCTCGATCCGAAGCCCGGCAATTTCGCGCCGCGCTACGGCTCGACGCCCGAATATGAGGGCTTCGTCAAGCAGGTGACGGGCAAGGATTATGGCTGGTTCTTCGATGTCTATCTGCGCAGGGCAGCGCTGCCGGAACTGGTCGAGACACGCACCGACGATGTGCTCACGCTGACCTGGAAGGCACCGGACGGCCTGCCCTTTCCGATGCCCGTCGAAGTGCAGGTCGACGGGAAGCTCGCGCGGCTGGCGATGGCGGGGGGCCGGGAGAGCCTGGCCGTGCCGCGCGCAGCGCATGTCGTGATCGACCCCAACGCCCGCGTCCTGAAGCGATCGCGGGCGATCGAGGCGTACCGCGCCTGGCAGGCAAGAAAGAAGTGACGGCGTGTGTTGATGAAATAATACACTGATGCTATCCGGGACGCCATGAAAAGCCTGATCCAAAGCGACCCGGTCGGCCTGCCGGGGCTTGCTGCGTTTGCCGGCGGCGTGCTGCTCTTCTTCCTGGCGCTGGCGGCGGCGCGCTATCGGGCGACGCGCGCCGGGAGCGTCGCCGATGCGAGCAGCAACCGTGCTTCATGGATCTGGATCGGCGTGCAGGGCGTCGGCATCGCCATTGCGGGGGCCGGCCGGATCGACGCGAGCCTCGATCCCCTCTCGTCGCGGGCGATCGCCGAGGGCGCGGTGGTACTCATGCTGATGATCGCGGTGGTCGCGCTGTTCCATGCCTCGTCGCGTCGCATGGGGAAGAACTGGAGCCTCGTCGCGCGGACCCGGGAGGACCATGAGCTCGTCCAGAGCGGCCCCTTCGCGGTGGTGCGCCATCCGATCTATGTCGCGCTGTTCCTCTTCCTGATCGCGATGGCGATCGCCTATGGCCATACCCGCCAGCTCTTCCTCGCCGTGCCGGTCTATGCCGCCGCCACCTGGATGCGCGTGCGCCATGAGGAAAGGCTGCTGCGCGCCCAGTTCGGGACCGATTACGATGCCTATGCCAGGCGCGTGAAGCGCTTCGTCCCGGGGCTTTTCTGAGCGGGAGCCCGAGGTTCGGGCACGAGGGCGCCGATCGGTTTGCCGCGGCGGCCGCCGGGGCGCTGGCGGAGATCGCCTCCATCGCCGCCAGCCTTGCGCCCGATCGCGCCGGCATCAGGCTTCACGGGATCGCGCGGCTGCGGCCGCTTCTCGCCGTCGATGGGCCGATCGGTGAAATCGCGGCCACGGCGATCGGCGACGCCGCACGGCCGGTCCGCGCGATCCTCTTCGACAAGACGGCAGCGGCGAACTGGTCGCTTGGCTGGCATCAGGACCGCACCATCGTGGTGGCGGAACGGCGCGAGGTGGCGGGCTTCGGTCCCTGGACGAGCAAGGCGGGCCTGCTCCATGTCGCGCCGCCGTTCGACCTGCTGGCAACCATGGTGACGCTCAGGATCCATCTCGATCCCGTCACCGCCGACAATGCCCCGCTGCTGATCGCCCCCGGATCGCACCGCTTCGGCCGAGTCGCCGAGCCCGAGATCGCGGCGGTCGTGGCGCGCTGCGGCATCGCTGCCTGCCTTGCCGAGGCCGGCGATGTCTGGCTCTATGCGACACCGATCCTGCACGCCTCCGATGCAGCACTGGAACCGAAGCGGCGGCGCGTGCTGCAGGTCGACTATGCCGCGCGGGACCTGCCGGGCGGGCTCGAATGGCTCGGCATTTGACGCCCGTGCCCCGGGCCGGCCGACCTCGGGCGGAGACGATGTCGACCATCCGGACGCAGAGCCTGTGGGCCGGCGCAGGGAACGCGGCCACGTTCTCTTTCGCGGCGAAGCGGGGCATAAGGGACCATTGTTCCCGCCCCGGAGACCGCCATGCTCATCCTGTCGCTGCTGATCGGTATAGTCGCAGGGTTGCGCACCATGATGGCCCCAACGGCGATCAGCTGGACCGCCGCCTGTGGCATCCTCGCGCTGGAAGGAAGCTGGCTCGCCTTTCTCGGCTGGCGCTTCACTCCATGGATCTTCACGCTGCTGGCGATCGGCGAACTGATCGCCGACCAGCTGCCCGCCACGCCGAGCCGCAAGGTTCCGCCGCAATTCGCGGCGCGCCTGATCAGCGGCGGCCTGTGTGGCGCCGCGATTGCGGTCGGGGCCGGATCATGGCCGCTCGGCCTCGCGCTCGGCGTGATCGGCGCGCTGATCGGCACGCTCGGCGGCGCGGCGGCGCGCGCCAGGCTGGCGGCTGCGTTCGGCCGCGACTGGCCGGCGGCACTGATCGAGGATGCCGTCGCGATCCTCGCTGCCCTCGCCATCGTCTGCGCCCTGTGAGCCGGGCGTTCGACGCGATCGTCATCGGCGCCGGCCAGGCCGGCCCCGCGCTCGCCGGACGCCTGACCGGCGCGGGGATGACCGTGGCGCTGGTCGAGCGCCACCTGGTCGGCGGGACCTGCGTCAATACCGGCTGCATGCCGACCAAGACGCTGGTGGCCAGCGCCTATGCCGCGCACATGGCACGGCGGGCGGCTGACTTCGGGGTGCAGGTCGGCCCGGTCGGCATCGACATGAAGGCGGTCGCGGCCCGGGCGCATGCGGTTACGATGAAGGCGCGGACCAACAACGAGAAGTGGATCGAGTCCATGCCGGGCCTCACCTTCCTGCGTGGCCATGCCCGGTTCACCGCGCCGCACGCGATCGCGGTCGATGGCGAGGAGCTGACCGCGCCGCGCATCTTCCTGAATGTCGGCGGACGGGCATCCGTGCCCGACATGCCCGGCGTGCACGACGTGCCATGGCTCGACAACACGGACATGGTCGCGCTGGATTCGGTGCCGCGCCACCTCGTCGTGGTCGGCGGCAGCTATATCGGGCTCGAGTTCGCCCAGATGTATCGCCGCTTCGGCGCCGAGGTGACGATCGTCGAGCGCGCGGACCGCCTGATCGCGCGCGAGGATGTCGACGTCTCGGCCGCGATCCGCGCCATATTGGAGGACGAAGGCATCGCGATCCGCACCGGCGCGAACTGCATCGGCTTCGCGCCGCACGCCGAGGGCGTTGCAGTGTCGGTCGATTGCGCGGACGGATCGCCGGTCGTCATCGGCAGCCACACGCTGCTCGCGGTCGGGCGCCGGCCCAACACCGACGATCTCGGGCTCGACCAGGCCGGCGTGGTTACCGACAAGCGCGGCTATATCCAGGTCGACGACCGTTTGCAGACAAGCGTATCGGGCATCTGGGCGCTGGGCGACTGCAATGGTCGCGGCGCCTTCACCCATACCGCCTATAACGACTTCGAGATCGTCGCGGCGAACCTGCTCGACGGCGATGATCGCACGCTCGGCCAGCGCATCCCGGGCTATGCGCTCTATACCGACCCCCCGCTCGGCCGCGCCGGCATCACCGAGGCGGAAGCAATCGCGTCCGGCCGCAAGATCCTGGTGTCGAAACGGCCAATGACGCGCGTCGGCCGCGCGATCGAGAAGGGCGAGACCAAGGGCTTCATGAAGATCGTCGCCGATGCCGACACCCGGCGCATCCTCGGCGCGGCCTTTCTCGGCACCGGCGGCGACGAGGCAGTGCACGGCATCCTCGACACGATGAGCGCCGACCAGCCGTTCGACGCGCTGCGCTGGGCAGTGCCGATCCATCCCACCGTCTCCGAACTGATCCCGACCGTGCTGCTCGACCTCAAGCCGGTGGCAGCGCCAGACGAACCCGGGTAAGAACGCCGACGCCACGGATCGGACCGAGCACGCGATCCCCCCTTGCGCCGATCGTGAAATCGCAGACACTCCGCCGCGACGCGAGGGGGACACTGCTTTGACCGAACACGCTGCCGACACGCTCTGGAACCGCGACCTTGCGCCGACGGGCCCCGAACAGCGGACCTGGACCTGGTATCATTTCGCCGCGCTGTGGGTCGGGATGGTCGTCGCGGTGCCGAGCTGGATGCTCGCCTCCGGGCTGATCGAGCAAGGCATGTCGGCCGGGCAGGCGGCCGTGACGGTGCTGCTCGGCAATGTCGTGGTGCTGATCCCGCTGCTACTGATCGGGCATGCGGGCGCCCGCTACGGCATTCCCTATTCGGTGCTGGCGCGCGCCTCGTTCGGGACCCGGGGCGCCCGGCTGCCGGCAATCGCCCGGGCCCTGGTCGCCTGCGGCTGGTATGGCATCCAGACCTGGATCGGGGGCGAGGCGCTGCTCACCCTGCTCGGGGTGTTGCTGCGGACCGACCTGAAGGGGCCTGCCCTGCCCCTGCTCGGCATGGGGCTCGGCCAGGCGCTCTCCTTCGCCGCCTTCTGGGCGCTGCAGCTCTTCTTCGTGCGCAAGGGACTAACGACGATCCGGCGGCTCGAGACCTGGACCGCGCCGATCAAGATCCTGGTCTGCGGCGCGCTCGTATGGTGGGCGGTCGACCGCGCCGGCGGGGTCGGGCCGATCTTCGCCAGCCCTTCGGCCTTCGTCCCCGGCGGCGCGCGGGCGGGGCAGTTCTGGACGGTGTTCCTGCCCTCGCTGACCGCGATGATCGGCTTCTGGGGCACATTGGCGCTCAACATCCCGGACTTCACCCGCTTCGCCCGCAGCCAGCGCGACCAGATGATCGGCCAGGCGATCGGCTTGCCCCCGGGGATGGGGCTGATCGCGCTGGCCAGCGTCATCACCACCTCGGCCACCGTAGTGATCTACGGCCATGCGATCTGGGACCCGGTCGCGCTGTCGGGCACGCTCTCCGGGCCGCTGGTGCTGCTGGGGCTGATCGTGATCACGATCGACACGATCTCCTGCAACATCGCCGCCAATCTGGTGTGCGCCGCCTATGACTTCTCCTCGCTGGCACCGGGGCGCATTTCCTACCGGACCGGCGGGCTGATCACCGCAGTGATCGGCGTGCTGATCATGCCGTGGAAGCTGCTCGAGACGACCGGCGGCTATATCTTCGTGTGGCTGACCGGCTACAGCGCGCTGCTCGGCCCGATCGCCGGCATCCTGATCGCCGATTACTGGCTGATCCGGCGGGCACAGCTGGACGTGGCCGACCTCTACCGCGAGGACGGGCGCTATGCCTATGCCGGCGGGTGGAACAGCCGGGCCCTGCTGGCCTTTGCAATCGGGATGCTGCCCAATTTGCCCGGCTTTCTCGCGACCGCGGCCCCGGGGCTCTGCGGATGGATCCCCGGCTTCTGGACGAGCCTCTACGCCTATGCCTGGTTCACTGGCCTGTTCCTGGCGCTCGCGAGCTACACGCTGATGATGCGCCGACGGACCGACCAAGCCGTTGCCGCCGCCTGAGGCAATGGATTTCCCTGTTCACGCGCCATTTTTCCCTGATATTTTTTTCTTGCGGCGAATTTTCCCTGTTATGATGGATTTTATAGCGTATTTTTCTTATATATATCAGAGTGATAAAACCCTATTTCCCTGTTCCGCGATAACAGGGAAATTTCGCGGCTTAACAGGGAAAATCCTGCCGCTGACCGAGCTGAGAATGAGCCAAAACACATCGCGACCGACGCACGCATCGAGGAACAATAGCTACTCGCCGGCAGAGTTGAATCGATCGCGTCACCCGGTGCCGAAGCGGGCCCACAAGCGGGGACAGCGCAGCCGCAACGCACCGCGGTCTTCCGAAAAGGGCGTGCCGGATGGCGCACCCTCCAGCACCGACCCGGTTCCGCCGCGCATATCTCCCGACGCCGCGCGTCAGGCCGGCCGCAGCATCGACCAGAAATGCGGGCCGCCGCGCGGGACATCCCACTCGCCCGTAATCTCAAACCCGAGGCCGCGATAGAAGCCGAGGTTTCGCGGCGTTGCGGTTTCGAGATAGGCGGGGAGTCCGCTGCCCGCGACCCGATCGAGCGCCGCGCGGATCACCGCGCCGCCCAAGCCCCTGCCCTGCGCCGCCGGATCGCACCCGGCGATGTGGAGATACCAGTATTCGCCGGGGGGAAAGTTCGCATCGATAGCATTGGATACGGCGAGCGCCCGACCCAGCGCGCCACCGAAGATCCGCCACATCGGCCAGGCCTGCAGCAGCATGTCGAGAATGCCGGTATGATTCCGACCCGGCGCACGCCACAGCGCGGCCGCTTCGCCGCTCGCGGTGACGAGCCGCATGCCGTGCGCGTCCTCGTCGAACAGCAGTGCGAACATGCGCGGCAGGCGCCTCGCGCGTTCCGCCGGATCCGGGAAGATGAAGCTGGTCGCCGGATCGTCGGCGAAGGCGCGCGCAAGCATCGCTGCGATCACGGTGCGGTCGGCGCTTCCGGCGAGACGGACGTCGGGGCTAGCCAAGCAGACATTCCACGCGCACTTCCCCCTCAGCGGCAGAAGGTCGCTCGAAGCGCCGGAAGAACGGGCGTGAGACTCGGATAGGACCACGCCCCCTCACTCTCCCGTCTCTCGCCCCCTTGGGGAAGAGACGGAACGCCCGCGATCACGCGGCGCCGGCGCCCGTCTTGTCCTTCTTGGCATAAACGCGGATCGGCTCCTTGCGACCCTCGATCACGTCCTTGTCGATCATCACCTCATCGACCGAATCCATGCCGGGCAGATCGAACATGGTATCGAGCAGGATACCCTCGAGAATCGAGCGCAGCCCGCGCGCGCCGGTCTTGCGGTCGATCGCCTTCTTGGCGACCTGCACCAGCGCGTCCTCGGTGAAGCCGAGCTTCACATCCTCCATGTCGAACAGCTTCTGATACTGTTTGACCAGGGCGTTCTTCGGTTCGGTCAGGATCGTCACCAGCGCCGGCACGTCGAGATCCTCGAGCGTGGCGATCACCGGCAGACGGCCGACGAATTCCGGGATCAGGCCGAACTTGAGCAGATCCTCGGGCTCGACCGCCTTGAGCGTTTC
>CAISGR010000142.1 GCA_903884945.1 uncultured bacterium | reverse complement strand
GGTACAGGCAGAGTTCGGTCTCGGTCAGCGCCGTGACGGTGAGGGTCGATTCCTCCATGAAGGGCTGGCCGACGAAATCGCCGCCGAACAACAGCCCGACGATCTGCTCGCGCCCGCTCGCGGTGGAGGCAGTGACCTTGAGAATGCCCGCCACCACATTGGCGCAGAGCATGTTGGCGTCGCCCGCCCAGGTCAGCACCTGGCCGCTGGCCAGATTGCGGCGCCGGCCGATCGCGCTGAGCGCGACCAGGGCATCGTCGTTCATGCTGGCGCAAAGGCCGGCCTCGCGGACGAGGCAATCGAGACAGCGTTCGGTTGTGGTAGCCATGCGCGACTATTCGCATAACGCGCGTCCGTGGCAGCTACGTAATGGTCCTAACTACGTGGTCTTCCCTAATCCTCCTCGCACGTCGCCAGCTTCTTGCGCGCGCACAGGGCATGGCAGGCGGTGGCGCAATCGCTCTTCGGCCTGGGCGCCGAGCCGTCGAGCGGAATCTCGATGCTGCCCGGTGCGCCGCAAAGGCCGATCACGATGCTCCGGTGCTGCTCGGGCGCACATTGCGGCATGTTCGAAAGCGACAGGTTGCCCAGCGCGAACAGGGTGAGCAGGGGGCCGATGCTAGACAGCATTGCTGAACCTCACGGCGCTGTGGGCGCGATACGGATCGAGCGTCGCAGCGATCGCGCGGGTATAGGGCAGGCCGTCGGTGATGGAAAGGCGGTTGCCGTCCCATGCGACGAGCCCGCGCTGCTCGAACGGGGCGAGCCGGTCGCGGATTTCGCGGGTGCCGGTGAGGGCGGAAAGATCGGCGCGGCCCCGGCACAGCAGCTGCTCGATCGCCGTGCCGATCCCCCGGTCCTGCGCCGAGCGCCGCAGGCCCCGCGCGGTCGCGAAGGCGCCGTTGCCGACGCGCAGGTGATAGCGGCCGGCATTCTTCTCGTTCTGCAGCAGCCAGCCCGGAAAGGCGCTGATCGCCGAGGCGCCAAGGCCGATCAGCACCTGCGACTGATCCTCGGTGAAGCCCTGGAAGTTGCGATGCAGCATGCCGGCGCGCGCGGCGCGGGCGATCTCGTCCCCGGGCTTGGCGAAATGATCGAAGCCGATCGCCTGGTAGCCGGCGCCGACGAGCTTCGCATGCGCCATCCGCGCCTGCTCGAAGCGCGTCGCCGCATCGGGCAGCGCGCTTTCGTCGATCCGCCGCTGCCGCGGCAGCAGATGGGGCACATGCGCATAGCCGAACACGGCGAGCCGATCCGGGTGCATGGCGATCGCCTCGTCCAGCGTGGCGTCGAGATCGGCGATGCTCTGGCCGGGCAGGCCGTACATCAGATCGAAGTTGATCGAGCTGACGTTCGCGGCGCGCAGCTTTCCGACGACGCAGGCAATGTCCTCGATCGGCTGGATCCGGCCGATCGCTGCCTGGACATGCGGCGCGAAGGTCTGCACGCCGAGGCTGACGCGGCCGACCCGGTTGCGCTTGAGCGCCGCCGCCCAGTTCCAGTCGAAGCCGCGCGGATCGACTTCGATCGAAACCACCGGATCGTCGCACCGGAAGGCGTGCGCGATCCTGTCCATCAGCGCGTCGAAATCCTCGGGCGCGATCGCGTTCGGGCTTCCGCCGCCCCAGGCGATCCGCGTCACCCGACCACGCCCGCCGAGCCGCGCGGCGACGAGATCGATCTCCTCGCCGAGGCGGATCAGATAGGCCGCGACCCGGCTGGTGCGGTTGGCCGCGCCAGTGTTGCAGCCGCAATACCAGCAGATCTCATGGCAATAGGGGACATGGAGATAGAGCGAGATCGATTGATCCGCGCCGACGCTGTCCAGCGCCGATTCCATGTCGCGCGGACCCACCTGATCGCCGAATTCGGCGGCCGTCGGGAAGCTGGTGTAGCGCGGCACGGGCGTCGCGAGCAGGTCAGGATGATAATGCCACATGCGCCGATCATGCCAGCAGCGCGACCCGCGGGATTTGACTGGTGTCAAACAATGGCTTGCGTCTGCTCAAAGTAATCCGGGTGCGCCGCACCTAAACCGCCTCCAGCACCAAAAGGAGGAAGCTATGAAATACAAGAACAGCATCGCCGCCACGGCCTTTCTCGGCCTGGCCGTGATCGCAGCGCCGGCGTTCGCGCAGGATCGCACCGGCATCGAGGCCGGCGACGTCCTCTTCCGCGTCCGCGGCATTCTGGTCGCGCCGAACGAATCGACCAGCGGCATCAACCCGACTTTCCCGACCGAGCATGCCAGCGTGAACAACAGCGTCATGCCCGAAGTCGACTTCACCTATATGGCGACCGACAATATCGGCTTCGAGCTGATCGCGGCGACCACCAAGCACACCGCCTCGGGCACCAGCGGCACGACCGGCAGCATCGGCAAGCTCGCCTCGACCTGGGTGCTGCCGCCGACGCTGACCGCGCAATATCACTTCAACCCCGAGGGGCATATCCGGCCCTATGTCGGCGCGGGCATCAACTACACGATCTTCATCGACGAAAAGGCATCGGACGAGCTGAAGAGCGCGGTCGGATCGACCAAGGTCCATATGAACGACAGCGTCGGCTGGGCCGGCCAGGTCGGCGTCGATGTCGACATCACGCCGAAGGTGTTCCTGAACCTCGACGTGAAATATATCGACATGGATACCACCGCGACGCTGCGCACCACCGCGATCGGCACCCAGTCGCTCCGCGTGCACCTCGATCCCTTCGTGTTCGGCGTGGGCCTCGGCTTCCGCCTCTGACACGATTCCTCCCCCTGGGGCCGGCAGCGATGCCGGCCCTTTTTTTGTGTCCGGCGCGAAAAGGGGAGGGCGGGATGATGCCGGGCCTCGCTGCCCGGCGCGGCGACGGCGCGCGCCGCGGTGCCCCGGACCGCCGCCGCAGGGCGCCGCGCTCCGCGCGGCTACCGGTGATGGGAGCGGCCGCGCACAGGCGGCCTCAACGCGGCTCTTCGACTTCCTCGTCGTCGATCAGCACGCGGAGCGCGGCGCCGTCGAGATCCTCGAACTGGCCGGAGCGCGCCGCCCAGAAGAAGGCGGCGAGCCCGCCAAGGCCGAGTGCCAGGGCGATCGGGATCAGCAGGACAAGGCCGGTCACCGCGCCGCTCCGCGCAGGCGCAGGGCGTTGGCGACGACCAGCAGCGAGGAACCCGACATCGCGAGCGCGGCGATCAGCGGCGTCACCAGCCCGCCGATCGCGAGCGGCACGGCGAGCACGTTATAGCCGATCGCCAGCGCGAAATTCTGTCGCACGACCGCCATGGTGCGCCGCGCGGCGACGATCGCGACCGGCACCGGCATCAGCCGGTCGCCGAAGAAGACCAGGTCCGCCGCGAGCTGGCCGACGTCGCTGCCCGAGGACGGCGCCATCGCGACATGCGCCGTCTTGAGCGCTGGCCCGTCGTTCAGGCCGTCGCCGACCATCAGGACGTGCCGGCCGCTGGCCTGCAGCTCCTCGATCGCGCGGCCCTTGTCCGCCGGCGACATCCGCGCGCGGCCGACGATGCCGAGGCGCTTCGCCAGCGCCCGCACGACCGGCTCCGCATCGCCCGAGACGAGCTGGGGGACGAAGCCGAGATCGCGCAGCCGCGCGATCGCCGCGGGCGCATCGGCCCGGGGGGTATCGCCGAAGATGATGACATGCGCGCTGCTGCCGCTCATCGCGAAGGCCGCGGTGACCGCGTCCGTGACCGTCTCGATCCCGTCGACCCAATCGGGCCGGCCGAGCCGGACGGTGCGGGTGCCCAGCCGCGCTTCCATGCCGAGCCCGGGATGCTCGACCAGATGCGTCAGCGGGACCGGCAGGACGGCGTCGCGTTCGAGCGATGCGGCCAGCGCGCGCGACAGGGGATGCCGGCTCGACTGGGCGAGCCACAGCAGCGCGCCGCGCTCGAGCGGATCCTGCGGGATGCCCGCCAGCGGCTCGATCCGCGCGAGCGTGACGGTGCCGGTCTTGTCGAGCAGCACGGTATCGGCGCTCGCCAGCCGTTCCAGCGCGGAGCCGTCCTTGATCAGCACGCCGGCGCGCAGCAGCGACCCCGCGGCGACGACCTGGGCGATCGGCACCGCGAGCCCGAGCGCGCAGGGGCAGGTGATGATCAGCACGGCGACGGCGATCATCATCGAATGGTGAACGCCGGCGCCAGCGATCATCCAGCCGGCGAAGCTCAGCAGCGCAAGCGTGTGGACGGCCGGGGCGTAGAGCCGCGAGGCGCGATCGGCGATGCGGACATAGCGCGACTTGCCCTGGCTCGCGACTTCCATCAGCCGGGCGATGTCGGCGATCGCGGTGCTCTCGCCGGCGGCGGTGGTGCGGATGGTGAGGGGCGCCGTCAGGTTGATCGTGCCGGCCAGGACCTGGCTGCCGGGCAGGGCGGGCTCGGGCACGCTCTCCCCGGTGACGAGCGAGCGATCCACGTCGCTGCTGCCGGTTTCGACCACGCCGTCGACGCCGATCCGTTCGCCGGCGGCAACGAGCACCTTCATGCCGGGCGCGATGTCGCTGGCTGCCCGCCACTGGGTCGTGCCGTCCGGGCGCAGGACGAGCGCGTCGGTCGGTACGCGGCGCATCAGCGCGGCGACACCGTCCTGCGCCTTGGCGCGCATCGCGCTGTCCAGGAAGCGGCCGGCGAGCAGGAAGAACAGCAGCATGACCGCGCCGTCGAAATAGGCATCGCGGCCGCCGGTCGCCGTTTCGTAGAGGCTCATCGCCGCGGTGAGCGTGACGCCGATCGAGATCGGCACGTCCATGTTGGTGCGGCCATGGCGCAGCGCCGACCAGGCGCTGCTGAAGAAGGGGCGTCCGGCAAAGACGATCGTCGGCAGCGCGATCATCGCGGAAAGCCAGTGGAACAGCGTTCGCGTCGGCCCTTCGGCGCCCGACCAGATCGCGACCGACAGCAGCATGACGTTCATCGCGGCGAAGCCGGCCACGGCCAGGGCGAGGACGAGTGCCCGGCTCTCGCTGCGCGCCGCGCTGTCGCTCTCGCCGACAAAGGCATGGCCGGTGAAGCCGAGCGCGCCGATCGCCGATTGCAGCGCGTCTTCAGCGAGGTGATGGTGCTGGATACGGACGCGGTGGGTGGTGAAATTGACCCGGGCCGAAGCGACGCCCGGCACGCGGCCGAGCCCGTCCTCGATCTTTGCGATACAGCCGGCGCATTTCATGCCCTCGACCGTGAAGCTGGTCTCTACGACATCGCCGTCCGGCGCGATCGGCAGGACGGCATTCAAAGATGCACCTCGTCGTCGAAGCGCGCGTCATGGCCGCCGTCGCGGACCTCGATGCGCAGCAGCCAGCGCCCTGCCGGCAGCGTCTGGCTGGCGACGAACTGGCCCGCGCCGCTGTTCCGGAAGACCAGGTCCCGTTCCGGGAGCCGGCCCAGCGGATGCGCCGCGGTCGCGGTGATGCTGGCGCCGGTCAGCAAGCCGGCGGGCGCGCGGGGGGTGATGCGGACCAGCCGGTCCCCCCCGGCGGCGACATCGACCGACCAGCCGAGCTTGCGCTGCGCTCGCGCCTCGGCCAGCCACGCATTGTAGCGCTGGCTCGCGACATAGCTGTTCTCGACCACGGTGCCGCCAAAGGTCTCGACGGCATAGCTCGCCATCAGGAAGTTGACCGCGATCACCACGCCGAAAAAGGCGACCATGATGCCGGTCATGTGCCATCCGGTGAAACGTTTCGTCATGGCTTTCACTCCGGTCGTTCGAAGAAGCTGTCGTCGGCGGCGGACCCGCCCTCCGCATCGAGCGCGCGGACGCCGAAGCGGACCGGCGTGCGTTCCTCGCCGGACGCGGGCGCCGCCACGAACAGCTGGACCCTGGCGACCTGGTCGGCGGGAACCGCGAGAGTCACGGTCCGGCCGCCCTTTTCGCGGCTGGACGTCTCGTCCCAGATCACGCCGGGGACGCCCGAGAAGCCGATCTCCACCGTGCGGGGCCGAGCCTCCATGTTGCGGATTTTGACGGTATAGCTGTTGCGGATGGCGCCGTCGGACAGCCGCACCCATTGCGGGTTGCGCGTCTGCAGCACGCTGATGCCGATCCGGGTCCGGTTGCCGAGCGCGAACAGCATGCCCATCCCGATGCCGGCCCAGACCGCGAAATAGATCAGGGTGCGCGGCCGCAGCAGCCGCTTGATCGGCGTCAGCGGTTCGCGACCGGATGCGGCGAGCCGCCCGTCCAGATCAGTGGTGTAGCCGATCAGGCGCGGCGGCCGGCCGACCTTCGCCATGATGCCGTCGCACGCATCGATGCACAGGCCGCAGGTGATGCAGCCGATCTGCGGCCCCTCGCGGATGTCGATGCCCGTCGGGCAGACCGCCACGCAGGCGTTGCAGTCGATGCAGTCGCCGACGCGCGACGCGAGCGCCGGATCATTGGCCAGCGCCACCAGCGAGGGCATGCCGGTATTTTCCGGGAGCGCGGCGGCGTCGCGCTTCAGGCCGTGGGTGCGCGGCTCGCCGCGCCAGGCCTTGTAGGTGACGGTCAGCGACTTCTCGTCGAGCATCGCGCTCTGGATGCGCGGCCAGGGGCACATATAGATGCACACCTGCTCGCGCATCAGCCCGCCGAAGATATAGGTGGTGAGCGTCAGCACGCCGATCGTCGCATAGGCGACATAGGGCGCGGCGCCGTGCACGAGCTCGCCGAACAGGGTCGGGGCGTCGGCGAAATAGAAGATCCAGGCACCGCCCGTCAGCGCGCCGATGATCAGCCACGCCGCATGCTTGGATAGGCGCTTGGCGATCTTGGCGGGACCCCAGGGCGCCTTTTCCAGGCGGATCTGCGCGTTGCGGTCACCATCGATCAGGCGCTCGACATGCACGAACAGGTCAGTCCACACGGTCTGCGGGCAGGCATAGCCGCACCAGGCGCGGCCGACCGCCGAGGTGACCAGGAACAGCCCGATCCCGGCCATGATCAGGAGGCCAGCGACATAATAGAATTCGTGCGGCCAGATCTCGATCGCGAACATGTAGAAGCGGCGGTGCGCCAGATCGATCAGCACCGCCTGGTCCGGGGCGTAGGGGCCCCGGTCCCAGCGCAGCCATGGCGTGACGTAATAGATAACCAGCGCCACGGCCATGATGGCCCATTTCAGCCGGCGGAAGGTGCCGTTTACCGCTTTCGGGAAAACCTTCCGCCGTGCCTCGAAGAAATGCTGATCGGGGTCTACGAGATCTTTAGGGTGCGACATTCTGCTTCACCGGAACGGGGGCACCCGTCGCGGTGGCGGCGGGTTGATCGACCGGCTTCTGCGGCAAAACCGCCTCGCCGCCACCTAGTGAGTGTACGTATGCGGCCAGCATCTTCACGGTGACCGGATCGAGCCGCGAGCCCCAGGCCGGCATGATGCCGTAGCGGGCGTTGGTCACGGTCTCGGTCAGCGTGTCGCGGTCGCCGCCATAGAGCCAGATTCCGTCCGTCAGGTTGGGCGCGCCGAAGGCGCGGTTGCCCTTGGCGTTGTCGCCGTGACAGGCGGCGCAGTTGTTGGCGAAGATCGTCGCGCCGCGGCGGGACGATGCGCTTGCCGGCTCCTGCTTCGAGACGAAGCGGACATAGGAGACGGCGTCCTGCACCTCGACCGGCTTCAGGATGCCGTCGCGGCCGAAGGCGGGCATCTGCGACATGCGCGTCTCGTCGTCGCCGGGCTGGCGCACGCCGTGCAGCAGCGTCTGCTGAATGGTGGCGATGTCGCCGCCCCACAGCCAGTCGTCGTCGTTGAGGTTGGGATAGCCCTTGCCGCCGGCCGCGCCCGCACCGTGGCACTGCACGCAGTTCACCTTGAAGGCAGCGCGCCCGCCTTCCTCGGCCGCCTGGAGCAGCTTCGGATTCGAGGGCAGTTGCTCGATCGGGATCGCCGCGATGGCGCGCAGCATCGGTGCCTTCCGATCATGCTCGGCGGCCAGTTCCTTCTCGAGCTGGCCATGGCTGGTCCAGCCGAGCCGTCCCTTGGTCGCGCTGTGCAGCATCGGGATGGCGGGATAGAGAATGACGTAGCCGATCGCGAAGACGATCGTCGCGTAGAGGGTGTAGAGCCACCAGCGGGGCATCGGCGTATCGAGTTCCTCGATCCCGTCCCACTCATGGCCGACCGTGCTGGTGCCGCTATGTGCGTCGATGCGCTTGTTGTCAGCCATCGATTCCGTCCTCATTCTCGAAGATGCTCAGGGCTGCGCGCTTGTGGCCGGCAGCCACGCTGCGCAGGAAGGTCCAGCCGATCAGGACCGTGAAGGCGACACCCATCAGGATGAGCCCCCAGCTGTCGGCGAACTGGCGGAGTGTCTCGTAGGTGCTCATTCCGCCTTCTCCCGCGGCCCGGCCGCCTTGAAGTCGACCTGGGTGCCGAGGCCCTGGAGATAGGCGACGAGCGCGTCCATCTCCGTCACGCGGCCGGGATTGCCGTCATGGTCGCGCGCCTGCGCCTTGCTGTAGCGCTTGGCGAGCCCGGCGGTGTCGCCTTCGCCGGTCGCCTGGGTGGCGAGATCCTCGGCGGCCTTGGCGATATCCTCGTCGGTGTAGGGGACGCCGACCTTGCGGAGCGCCTTGAGGTGATCGCCGATATGGCTGGTGTCGAGATCGCGGTCAGCCATGAAGGCGTAGGGCGGCATGATCGATTCCGGCACCACGGCGCGCGGATCCTTCAGATGCTGCACGTGCCACTCGTCCGAATAGCGACCGCCGACGCGGGCGAGATCCGGGCCGGTACGCTCCGATCCCCATTGGAAGGGGTGATCGTACATGCTCTCCGAGGCCAGGCTGTAATGGCCATAGCGTTCCGTCTCGTCGCGGAACGGACGGATCATCTGGCTGTGGCAGCCATAACAACCCTCGCGGATATAGATGTCGCGTCCGGCGAGCTCGAGCGGGGTGTAGGGCCGCACGCCCTCCACCTTGGTGACGGTCGAGTCGATCCAGAACAGCGGAGCGATCTCGACGATGCCGCCGACGGCGACGGTGATCAAGGCGAGGACCGCGAGCAACGTGACGTTGCGCTCGATCACCTTGTGGCGGTTCAGGGCGTTTGCCATGTGCTGCGTCCTTAAGCGGCTGGAGCGGGCGTGAGCGGAACGTCACGCGCCGGATCGAAGGCGGGGCTCGACATCGGTGCTTCCTCGCGAAGCTTGCCCGCGATCGTCATCCAGATGTTCCAGACCATGATCAGCGCACCGGCGAAGTAGAGCAGGCCCCCGGCCACACGGATCGTGTAATAGGGGTGCATCGCCTGGACGACTTCGGCGAACGAATAGACCAGGTAACCGTCCTGCCCATATTCGCGCCACATCAGGCCCTGGGTGATACCCGCCACCCACATGGCGGAGGCGTAGAGCACGATGCCCAGCGTCGCGCACCAGAAATGCCAGTTGACCATCCGCAGCGAGTAGAGGCGCGTCCGGCCCCAGAGCCGTGGCGTCATGTAGTAGAGCGCGCCGAAGGTGATCATGCCGTTCCAGCCAAGCGCGCCGGAATGGACATGGCCGATCGTCCAGTTGGTGTAGTGGCTGAGCGAGTTGACCGACTTCACGGACATCATCGGGCCTTCGAAGGTCGACATGCCGTAGAAGGCGAGCGCGAAGACCATCATGCGGATGATCGGATCGGTGCGGATCTTGTCCCAGGCGCCGTTGAGCGTCATCAGGCCGTTGATCATGCCGCCCCAGCTCGGCATCCACAGCATGATCGAGAAGACCATGCCCAGCG
>CAISGR010000141.1 GCA_903884945.1 uncultured bacterium | reverse complement strand
GTGCGATCCAGGCGCAGGTCGCCAAGGCCGACAAGAAGGCGAAGAAGAAGAAATCGGGCGCGATGCAGGCCGGCGCGCGGGCCTATCCCGAACCGCCGCTGCCGCAACAGCATCAGCGGAAGCCCGGCAGCGAGACGCGGCTCGATCCGCCGCCGATGTACGACGCGCCCTTCTACAGGGGCTCGGGCAAGCTGGAGGGCCTGGCCACGCTCATCACCGGCGGGGACTCCGGCATCGGTCGCTCGGTCGCCGTGCTGTTCGCGCGGGAAGGTGCCGACGTCGCCATCGTCTATCTCGGCGAGGACGAGGCGGAGGACGCAAGCATCGTCCGGAAGGCAGTCGAGAAGGAAGGCGGTCGCTGCCTCCTGATCCCCGGCGACGTGCGCGACCAGGCGTTCTGCCAGGACGCGGTGGCGCAGACGGTCAAAGCGTTCGGCCGGCTCGACGTGCTCGTCAACAATGCCGCCTTCCAGGTGCATTCGACCCTCGCCGACCTGACCGCGGCGCATTTCGACCAGACGCTGAAGACCAATCTCTACGGCTATTTCTACATGGCGCAGGCTGCGGTCGAGCAGATGAAGCCCGGCGGCGCGATCGTGAACACGGGTTCCGTCACCGGCCTGCTGGGCAACAAGGATCTGCTTGATTATTCGATGACCAAGGGCGGCATCCACGCCTTTACCCGCAGCCTCGCCACGCACCTGATCCCCAAGGGCATTCGCGTCAATGCAGTTGCGCCGGGGCCGGTCTGGACCCCGCTCAATCCAAGCGACAAGGAAGGCCCGGATGTCGCGCAGTTCGGGGCCGACACACCGATGAAGCGCCCGGCCCAGCCCGAAGAGATCGCGCCAGCCTATGTCTTCCTCGCCTCCCCGCAATGCTCGAGCTACATCACGGGCGAAATCCTGCCGATCATCGGCGGCTATGCGGGGGGCTGAGCCGGAATCGCGTTGATCCAGAGCAAGGGGGCCGAAAACCGGGGACCTTCCCGCCGCGCCGACAGTTGAGCCCGCGAACAGAGACGGGAGCGAGTGATGGCGACGAACGACAATACGAAGGCCGGAAGCGGCGGAGAGACCCATCAGCAGGTAGCCAGTGGCGGCGAACCGGAAGGCGGCCTGACGACCAACCAGGGCATCCGCGTTTCCGATAACCAGAACCAGCTGAAGGCCGGCGCGCGCGGCCCCGTGCTGCTCGAGGATTTCGTCCTTCGCGAGAAGATCTTCCACTTCGACCACGAGCGCATCCCGGAGCGCATCGTGCATGCCCGCGGCTCGGCCGCGCACGGCTTCTTCGAATGCTATGAGAGCCTGGCGGACATCACCAAGGCCGACCTGTTCCAGCGCGCCGGCGAGCGGACGCCGCTGTTCACGCGCTTCTCCACTGTCGCCGGGGGCGCGGGTTCAGTCGATACACCGCGCGACGTGCGCGGCTTCGCCGTGAAATTCTACACCAGGGAAGGGAACTGGGATCTCGTCGGCAACAATATCCCGGTGTTCTTCATCCAGGACGCGATCAAGTTCCCCGACCTGATCCATTCGGTGAAGATGGAGGCGCAGACCGGCTATCCGCAGGCAGCCAGCGCCCACGATACCTTCTGGGACTTCATCAGCCTGATGCCGGAATCGACTCACATGATCATGTGGGCGATGTCCGATCGCACCATTCCGCGCTCGCTGCGCACGATGGAAGGCTTCGGCATCCACACCTTCCGGCTGGTCAATGCCGAGGGCAAGTCGACCTTCGTCAAGTTCCACTGGAAGCCAAAGCAGGGCGTGCAATCGACCATCTGGGACGAGGCGGTGAAGATCGCCGGTGCCGATCCCGATTTCCATCGTCGCGACCTGTTCGAGGCGATCGATCGCGGCGACTTCCCGGAATGGGAGCTCGGCATCCAGGCGTTCGACCAGGCATTTGCCGACAGCCTGCCGTTCGACGTGCTCGATCCGACCAAGATCATTCCCGAGGAAGTGCTGCCGGTGCGGATCATCGGCCGGATGGTGCTCGATCGCTATCCGGACAATTTCTTCGCCGAGACGGAGCAGGTCGCCTATTGCCCGGCGAACATCGTCCCCGGCGTGGACTTCACCAATGATCCGCTGCTGCAGGGGCGGCTCTTCTCCTATCTCGACACGCAAAAGTCCCGGCTGGGTACGGCCAATTTCCACCAGTTGCCGATCAACGCGCCGAAATGCCCGGTGATGAACTTCCAGCGCGACGGCCAGATGCAGATGAACGCGCCCAAGGGCCGGGCGAACTATGAGCCCAACAGCCTGGCCGAAGCCGGCGAGGAAGGCGGCCCGCGCGAATGCCCCATGACCGGGTTCACCAGCTTTCCCTCCCCCGACGGCGTTGACGAGCAAGACGACAAGCTGCGGATCCGGCCGGAGAGCTTTGCCGACCATTACAGCCAGGCGCGGCTGTTCTTCCGCTCGCTCGCGGCACCGGAGCAGGCGCATCTTGCCTCGGCCATCGTGTTCGAACTGTCCAAGGTCGGGCTCGAACATGTGCGGACGCGGATGATGTCCAACCTCGTCAACGTCGATCCGGACCTCGCTAAGCGGGTCGCCGGCGGGCTGAACATGCCGGTGCCCAAGGCGTCGAAGGCCGCGATGGCGGTGCAGGATCTCGATCCCTCCCCGGCGCTGCGCATCGTCGACGGGCCGCGTGCGCCGGAGGACATCAAGGGCCGTTCGATCGCGATCCTCGTCGCCGACGGGTCCGACGCCAAGGCGGTCGCGACGCTGATCGGCGCGATCACGGGCGAGGGTGCACGGGCGGTGATCGTCGCCCCGCGGATCGGCGGGGCTAAACTGTCCGACGGTTCGGTGCTCAAGGCGGATGCGCAACTGGCCGGCTATCCGTCGGTGCTGGCCGATGCGATCGCGGTGATCGTGTCGGAGGACGGTTGCGCGGCGCTGCTGAAGGAAGCGGCGGCCGTGCAGTTCGTGATGGACGCATTCGGGCACCTCAAGGCGATCGGCCACTCGGCCGAAGCGCAGCCGCTGCTCGACAAGGCCGGCGTGGTCCCGGACGAGGGCGTCGTCGCCCCCGACAAGGGTTTTGCCGCCGCTGCAGCGAAGCGCTACTGGGCGCGCGAACCCGGGGTGCGCACCTTGGCCTAGGCCCGGAGCCCGCGCCACGAGGCGCGGGCCAACCCCGCATCGAGTCTTTTCCCACACCCGGCACGAATTTCTGGTAGCGCAGCGCTTCTTGTAAACGGAGCGGCGCGCATCGATGGCGAAGGAAGACGACGATGCCGAGCGCGTGGAGCAGTTTCTCCAGTCGCCGGACCTCGCGCACGCGCTGGCAAGCGACCGCTTCAAGCAGTTCCTCGATCACGTCCCGGTGGCGATCGCGGTCGCTGAATTGCGGCCGCACGAGCGCATCACCTATGCCAATTTCGAATTCGAGCGCCTGACGGGCGAAACCGCTGGGGAGATCGTGGGAAAGGCCTGGAACGCGCTCCCGGGCCACACCATGGCGCCCGACGGCCGGCCGCTGAGCGAGGCGATCGTCGCGAATGACGATCATGTCGGGATTTTCCACATCGCGCGCGACGGGGCCACGATCTCCGTCGATGTCTGGTCGAACGTCATCCAGGACGACGATGGCACCCCGCTGTTCCGGCTCGTCGCCCTTGCCGAATCCCGCTGGCAGCAGGCCGACGAAAGTGCTGCCCTGGCGCAACGCCTGAAGGACCGCGACACGTTGCTGCGCGAGTTGCAGCACCGCGTGAAGAACAATCTCCAGATGATCACTGCACTGATCCGGCTCGAGGCGCGGAACCTGCCTGACGACGAGACCGGCGAGCGCTTCGACCGGCTGGCGGGGCGAATCGAGGCGCTTGCCCTGCTGTACCGTTCGCTTTCCGAGGAAGAGGTCAGCGAAAGCGTCGACCTCGGCAGCTATCTCAGCGGCGTGGCGTCCGCGGTGATGCGCGCACACGCCGTGGAGGGCATCCATCTCGACCTCCAGGTCGATACCTGGCCGGTCTCGGTCAATGTCGCGATGCCTGCCGGTCTGGTCGTGAACGAGCTGCTGACCAATGCCCTGAAGCACGCCTTCGAGGGGCGCGCGGGCGGCACGATCAGCCTGCACAGCATCGTCGACGAGACGGGCTGCCGCGTGGTGGTCGCCGACGATGGCGTCGGCCTGGCCGAGGGCGTGGCCTGGCCCAAGACGGGCAAGCTGGGCGCGCTGATCGTCCAGTCGCTGCGGCAGAATGCCAAGGCGCGGGTCGAGGTCGACTCGGCCCCGGGCGCGGGCATGCGCGTCACGATCTTCTTCGAGCGATCGGACGCCGCTCCCGCCGACGCCTGAGCCGGTGCCGCCTCAGGCAGCCGGGGCGATCAGGCCGCTGGCAATAGCGAAGGGCAGCCAGGCGTCGAGCCGGGCATCGGCCGGCGCCGGGCGGGCACCGGAGATCTCCCCGGGCAACCCGGATAGCCACGCATATTGCCAGTCCGCGAGCGGGTGGCACTCGATCCGATAGTGCGCCCGCGCCACCGCGAGCAGCGACGGTGCAGCGACCGGGAGGACCGGCGGATCGCCGCGCTCGGCGGCGGCGATGGTTTCCGTGAAGTCGAAGGGGAGTTCCAGCAGTCGGACGCTGTCCGGCCGCCACCAGGCGCGGCCGAGACCGAGGCCGAGGATCGAGGCCATCAGCGGATCGAAGCCGGTCTCGACCGCCACCGGGGCCGCGCCTTCCATGCCGCGGGCGCGGTGGACCTCGGCCCGGGCGCGCTCGATTCGGGCCAGCGCGGCCGGGATGGCTTCGACCGCCTGCGGTGTGCCGTCGCCCGATGGCCGCGACGCTTCCAGATAATCGGCGAAGCCCGCCCCGAAATCATAGAGGGTGTACGACCGCGACGGGTGGGCCGCGATATAGCCCTGCGCGAACAGGCCGAAGGCAGTCGGGCCGGCAAGCGCGGCGAGCAACGGATATTCGATGCCGAGGCATTCGAGCAGGCGCAGGCGATAGCCCTGCGCATAGATGCCGAGCCGCATCTCCGCGGTCAGGCGGTTGTCGCCCAGCACATGGGCGCGGGGATCCTCGGCCGCGCCGTCGAGCATCGCCGCCTGGAGCCAGGACTGGAGATCGGCGAGCCCGGCCATCAGGCCGCCACCAGCGCGTCGCGCACGGTTTCGCGCACGGCCTTCGCCTTGGCCAATTCGGCGAGCAGATCGTCGAAGGGCGGGATGTTCGCATCCCATTCGAGCAGGGTCGCCACCGGCCCGCACCGTTCCCACGCCCGGGCATAGAGCGGCCAGACCGCGTCGGGCACCGGGTGATCATGGGTGTCGATCAGGTGGGTGCCGTGATCGCTCGGGCCCGCGAGATGGATCTGCACGACGTGGTTCGCCGGAATCGCATCGATATAGGCAAGCGGATCGAAGAACTGGTTGACCGCGCTGACATGGACATTGTTGACGTCGAGCAGCAAGCCGCAGCCGGTATCCTCCGCCAGTCGCCCAATGAATTCCCATTCGGGCATGTGGCTCGACCGGAAGGCGAGATAGGTGCTGGGGTTTTCCAGAACGATCGGGCGACAGAGAAAGTCCTGCACCGCGCGCACGCGGGCGGCGGTATGGGCGAGGCTCTCCTCGGTGAGCGGCATGGGCAGGAGATCATGGCTGTTGCGCCCGCCGACCCCCGTCCAGCAGAGATGGTCCGAGATCCAGAGCGGCGCGACGCGCGCGGCCAGCGCCCCGAGCTTCGCGAGATAGGCCAGATCGAGCGGCGCGGTGCTGCCGATCGACAGCGACACCCCGTGCATCACGATCGGGCGATGCGCCGCGACATGCTCGAGCACGTGCATGCCATAGCCCTCGTTATCGAGATAGTTCTCCGAGATGATCTCGAACCAGTCCACCCCCCAGGCAGCGGGCGGGGTGCGCATGAGGTGCGGATAATGTTCCTCGCGCAGCCCCACCCCGTCGCCCGGATCGGGAAGCCCGAGGCGCGGCTGGACCGGGAGCGGATCCGGGTGCTGGGTCAACGGCCGCGGGCCCCGCGCGGATGAGCGCGTTCGTTCCCGATCGCGCCGCCGGGCCCTGCGCGCGGCGGCATCCACCGCCCCGCAACGCCCACGGCGCCGGCGTTTGCGGGGCCCTGGCCCCCGGACCAGGTCCGGGAGGACGGCAGGCTGGAGGGGCTCGGCCGCACGGCTTCCTCAGGTCGATGGCGGGAAGGCAAGGCGGATGTCGTTCGGCTCCTGCTGGGTCGGGGCCGGCATGCCCATCTGCTTGGCGACCGCAGTGAAGGCCTGGAAGGCGATATCCTCCACCTTGTCGCCCTTGTTGAACGGCAGCGTGCCGAACTTGGTGGGCTGGTACTTGCCGCAGCCATGCGCGGCCGAGAGCTGGAACAGGTCCATCGTGCCGCTGACGGGATAGATCTGGCAGGCCGAGATCGGCACCGCGCACCCGCCGAACCCGCCGCACTGATTGTCGCTCGGCGCGGTATAGGTGGTGCCGCTGGGCGTCGGCGTCGGGGTGCCGCACAGGCCGCCCTTGGCGCGCACCGCGACCGCCGAGCAGCCGCCGCCCGTCGCCACGCCCGGGGTGGGCACCTTGACGGCGGAACTGCAACTGCCGCCCCCTCCCCCGCAGCTGCCGCCGCCAGTGCTGGCCTGGACGAAACCGCAGCCGCCCATGCCCTTGCACAGGTTCGAGCCACGGCAGGTGTGATAGACCTGGGTCAGCGCGCAGCTGTTGGTGCCCGGCGTATCGGGCGTGCTGAGATCGAGCCCCTGGCAGGTGTGGTTGACGATATGGGTGTTGGGCGAAGCGATGCCCTTGCTCAGATCGGGCGTCATGCCCATCGCGGCCCAGGCCGTCGCCATGCGATCGCCTGATCCGGCCATCGACGGGAAGGGGAAGGAGACCGAGGCGCCGCCCGGATTCCAATACTGGTTCAGCACCGTGGTGACGCCCTTGATCGCGCCGACCACGGCCTGGCTCATCGTGACATGGCTCTGGTCGCGCACCGGCTCGGCATGGAGGTTGTTGAGCGCGGTCGCGATCTGCTCCGGGGTGGGCAGGCCATAGGGATTGTCGTTGGGATCGTAATCGGCGGTGGTGAGATCAGCCGCCGTCCAGTTGCCGACCTTCGGCGACTGGTCCCAGGTGACGATGCCGCCGTCGAGCATCAGCTGCCGCACTTCCTTGAAGCGGGCATAATGATCCTCGCCATCATTGTCGTAGCGCGCCGCGGCGTCGCCCGAGGGAACCTGCTCGCCGGTATCCGAATAGCTCGGATAATCCGATTCAAGCGCATCCTTGTCCGGCCGGTAGCGCACCTCGACCGCCTGGAGCATCCCCGCCTCGTTGGCCAGCTTCAGCCGCGCCTTGAGCGTCGCGCCTTCGCCCTGGTCAGTGATGGCGTTCATCATGTTGAGCGCCTGGCGGAACGCGATGTTCTTGTCGGTCAGCGCGACGGTCGTCTCGACGCCCATATATTCGCGCATCGGGTGGCCGGGGAAGCTGAAATTGTTGAACAGGTCGTTCTGCTGCCCGTTCTCGTCGAAGACATGATCCCAGAGACAGGTGCCGTCGTCGTAGCGGATCTGGAGATAGTCGCGATAGCACTGGTACATATAGCCGATCGAGCCGAACATGATGCCGGCCGTGGCGGGATCATAGTCCGGCTTGCCGCCATCGAACGGGACCTTGGGGAAATACCGGTCCTTGTTGCGCACGATATCGCGCTCGGCATCGTCCTGCGGCTGCTCGATCGCAAGGAAGAGCTGGATGCGGTCGGCGTCGAGCGGGCCGACATTGACCTTGACCCCGGCATAGGTCGAGGTGTCCTGCAGATCGACGATATCGGGAATCGTGGTGAGCGCCGGGCCGTAGCAGATCCAGCCATTGTCCGAATCCTGGAGCGCGGGATCAGTGAAGTCGGGCGTGCAGCCGATCGCGGTGGCGATGTTGGCCGCCATCTGCAGATGCAGCATCTCCTGGATGAAGATCGAGAAGATGATGTTGAAGGCGCGCTTGTTGCCCCAGCCGGGCTTGGTCGAATCGCTCTCCGGAAACGCACTGGCCTTGGCGCCGGGCCATTGGCGGCCCTTGTAGAAATCATTGCCCTTGCCCGTGATCGGGTGGAAACCCTCGATCGAGTAGAGCGTGGTCATGTAGAGCGGGATGGTGAAAAGCTCGACGTTGATCGCGGCCTGCGCGATCCAGCGCACCGTGCGGATATCGGTTTCGACAAAGCTGATCGGACGGGCCGACAGGGCGCCCGCTTCATGGGTGAGATGCATGATGTTCCCCTCTCCAAAGCCAGTTGGATGCTGCAGGCAAGGGCTATTCCACGGGCGGAGAATCGCCGTCAATCGACTGAGATTACTGCAAAAATGGTGGCAATTCGGATAAGTGGCGCGAAAGGTTGGGGAAAGCGCCGGCAACATGGTGAATTTCGTTTCGGGTTCGGTTCTATCTCCTGCCGGTGGCGCCGCGGCGGCGCGCCTGGGGGATCGGGCGAGGCCATGGCAGTACGCGCAGTGAAAGCGTTGGATCGCGTGAAGGCCGGCCCAGTAAAGCGCGGATTTTGCCGGACCACGTCTACCCCGGTTTCCGGAATCCCTGCTTCGCGCGCCGGGCGCGCTACCCTGTCGGTGCAGAAGCGCGAAGTAATCGTGTTGGACGCCGGGCCCAATAGAGGCGTTTTTCGACTGCGCCTCTTCTTGCCGATTTTTGAGAATCGATCCTTTATGCCACGCGCTGCGCAGCGAAAGCGATCGGCCGACAATGCCATGGTGGGCGATCCTCCCGTCTCGCCGGCGCTCTGGCCTGAGTCGCCGGGAGTGGAGGCTAGCGCCGGCCGCACGACGCTTGAATCAGCGACAGCGCTAAGCGAATCATTGCCCTTGGAGGGATGCCCGTGCGACGCTCGCCGCGCGACGACAGACAGCGCGAGGAGACGAGCATGGCTTTCCCGACTGGAGTGAACCACGAGATCACCGACGCGGTGACACAGGCAAACGTCAAGGTGCTCGGGGACGCTCCGGCGGTCGCGATGGGCAATCTCTACCAGGCGACGGCGCAGGCCCTCGCCAATGCAGCGCGAAACGCCGCCAGCGTGCGCGAATCGACCTTCAACACGGCGCAGGACGCGAGCACGATGGGCGTGGCGACGCTCTACGCGCTCGACACCGCGGCCGATACGGACAGCGTCGACGCGCTATTGCACCGCCAGCCGGAATAAACCGGCGTCGGCGGAGACGGGGGAGCGCGAGCGCACCCCCTACCCCGTCAGCAATCCGCTACATCCCGGCGACCGGCCAGGCACCGCCGATCGATACCAGGCCTCGTTTCCCCGAAGCCTCGTGCCGCCGATCCCGCCTCACCGGGCTTCGGGAGGCTTTCTGTCCTCGCCCTGCTGACCGCCGCGCCGTGGCGCGGGGCCCGGCTGCGCGCCCGGGTTGGGCCGCATCCGCACCGGCGACGTAGCGGACCCGCGCGGGTTCACCGGGGCGACGCCTGGCCCCGTTGGAACCGGATTCGGCCCGCCCTGATGGAGTTGCCGGGGCTGAAACTGCGGCTGCGGCTGCGGCCGGGGCTGAAACTGCGGCTGGCGTTGCGGGTGGCCCTGCGGCTGGGGCTGTTGCAGCTGCGGACGCGGCCGGCCCGGCTGAACCGGTGGCCGGCCCGGCTGGCGATAGGCGGGCGGCGTCTGGGGCCGGGGGCCCCAGGCATTCTGGTATTTGTCGTAATATTGGCGCTCCCAGCGCGGCCTGTCGGCGTAGAAGCGGTTGTTGCGATAATGGCTGTCCCAATAGCTGCCGAAGATGAAGGTCAGCACGCCGATGCCCGGGTAGAGCGAGATGCCCTGCCGGCGGCCGCGATAGTCGACGACCAGATCGCGACCCGGCATCCAGCCCCGATCGGACCGATAGCCCACGTCGCACCAACTGCGGTCCCGCAGGCAGCCATAGACATCGACGCCGGCATCCCGGGCGACGCGCCGCACCAGGGGATAATCATAGGCGGGGCCGGCGCGCAGGCTGGTCGCCCGCACCGTATACCCCGTCGTCGCGCGCTGCGCGAGCACCGGTGCCGCCGGCAACGCAAGAGCCGCGAATGTCGTCACGAATAGCAGGCTGCGCATGGAAAACTCTCCTTCGGATCACGCCCGATCGCTTCCCGCGGAGGCGAGGGCAAGCCAGCGCCGCGATCGCGCCCCTCGGCGATCATCGTCGCGACCAAGGGCCGCCATCTTCGCCCGTACGGAATTCCACTGGCTGGAGGCTCGCGATACGCCCGCGCCACCCCCGCCACGATACGTAGATTCCACCGGTTACGCTGCCCAGGTCTGCCCGGGGGCCGGCAGATACACCCGATCCGGTCACGATTTTCCGCCTGCCCCCGCCATCCTCGACACGTCCGGCTTGCGCACATTGTATGGCAAGCGTATAGTTATGACATAAAGCGATATACCAAGATCGCACAGACAATCGGCGGAGGGGAGCCTGATGGAGCGTCGCGAGCCCGATGACAGCGCGTTCGGCACGGTGGCGGACCGGACCGGCTTCCAGCTGCGCCGCCTCGACCTGATGGCGATGGGCGTGCTCAGCGAGTGCGTGATGCGGCTGGGCGTGACGCCCGCGCGCGCGACGGCGCTGACCTTTATCGGCCTGCACGAGGGCTGTGACCAGGTCGCCCTGGCGCAGGCGCTGCGCATCAACCGCGCCAGCGCAATGGCTGCCGTGAACGACCTGGTGGCGCTGGGCGCAGTGGAACGGCAGCCGGGCCGCGATCGGCGCAGCAACGCGCTGCGCCTTACCGCCGCCGGCATCGCGCTGCGGGCCGAGCTCGAAGATGTCTTCCGCGATCACGACGCCAGCTTCTTCGGGTGCCTCACACCCGACGAACGCGAGGCGTTCCGCCGGATAATCCTGAAATTGCGGACGCTGAATGCCCCGGGCGTACCGGTCAACCGCCTGAAGAACGGGGCAATATTGAGGAGGGTCAAATGAGGGGAATGATGAAGATGCGACACGGAACCAAGCTGCTCGCCGGAGTCGCGCTGGCGGCGCTGCTGCCGATCACAGCCCAGGCGCAGACCGCGCCGGCGCAGGACGCGACACCCGCCGCCGGGACAGGCGACGCCACCACCGAGGGCGACATCCTGGTAACGGCGCGACGCCAGTCCGAGCGGCTGCAGGACGTGCCGATCGCCGTGACGGCGTTCAGCGCCGACGCGCTGGCCAACCGCAGCGTCGACACGCTCGACCAGATCGCCAAATACACCCCCAATATCCGCTTCGACGGCGCGGCCGCCTTGTCCGGCGGCAACTACAACGCCACCGTCTTCATCCGCGGCGTGGGGCAGAACGACTTCGCGATCTTCTCGGATCCCGGTGTCGGCTTCTATGTCGACGACGTCTATTATGCCCGATCGATCGGCAGCGTGCTCGACGCGGTGGACCTGGACAGCGTGCAGGTGCTGCGCGGGCCGCAGGGCACGCTGTTCGGCAAGAACACCATCGGCGGTGCCGTGCTGATCACCACCGGCCAGCCCAACACGCACGAATTTTCCGGCAAGATCGAAGGTACCTATGGCAGCTTCAACCGTGCCGACCTGAAGGGATACGTCAATATCCCGATCATCGCCGACAAGGTGGCGCTGCGCATTTCGGCATCGACGATCAACCGCGACGGCTATGTGAAGCGGCTGATCGACGGCGGGACCGAGGGCAACCGCAATGCGGATTCGATCCGCGCGAAGCTGCGCATCCAGGCAAGCGACGACCTGACGATCGACATCGGCGGCGACTATACCAGGGCGCGCGAGAATTCGGCGCCGTCCAAGCTGATCGCGGTCGCCAATGCGCCCGGGATCACCGGCACGCCCTTCCTGACCAACTATAATCTCTATGTCGCGCCGGGGCTGAACATCACCGCGCCGAACGGCCTGAAGACGCTGAACGCCTCCTATATCACGGATGACCCGTTCACGACCTACGCCACCGGGCGCAACCGCAACGACCTGGACCTGTGGGGCGCGCAGGGCGTGATCCGCTACCGGATCGGCAATGCCGAGATCAAATCGGTGACCGCCTATCGCCACCTGACGGCCGGGTTCAACCGTGATGGCGACAACACGCCCTTCACCTTCCGCGAGACGGTGAACGACGACAAGCAGTGGCAGTTCAGCCAGGAACTGCAGCTGACCGGCAAGGCAGTCGATGATCGCCTGAGCTATGTGCTGGGCGCCTATTACTTCAAGGAAAAGGCCTCCGACATCGCGCGTGCCGATCTCGCGCTCGGCCTGCAGCCGCCCGCGGCGCCCCCGCCCCCGACGCCGGCAGTGTTCATCCGCAACTATACCGACAATTACAGCTACGCCTTTTTCGGCCAGGCGAGCTTCGAGATCGTCCCCAAGCTGAACATCGAGGTCGGCGGCCGCTACAACAAGGACCACAAGGTCTTCACCTCGATCAACACCCGGCAGCGCGACAATGTCGAGTTCATCAACGTCACGCGGGAAGCGAGCTGGTCCGATTTCACCCCGCATGTCGGCGTGAACTACAAGCCGAACCGCGATATCCTGCTCTACGCCAGCTATTCCAAGGGCTTCAAACAGGGCGGCTTCAACGGCCGGCCACTGGCCAGCGCCTCCGAAGTGACGGCCTATGAGCCCGAGACGCTGGACAGCTATGAAGTCGGCATCAAGGCGGACCTGCTCGATCACACGCTGACGGCGAACCTCGCCGGGTTCCATTCGATCTACAAGAACATCCAGCTGACGGTGAACCAGACGCCGCTCAACTTCGTGGCGAACGCGGCCTCGGGGCGGATCGACGGCTTCGAGCTCGAGCTGGTCGCGCGACCGGCGCGGTGGTTCAACGCCAATGCGTCGCTCGGCTATCTCGACGCCAAATACACCTCGGTCGGCCAGGGCCTGGGCCCGACGCAGGTGCTGCCGATCACGCTGGACAGCAAGTTCGTGAAGACCCCCGAATTCACCGCCACGGCGGGCGCGGAAGTCAGCCACGAGTTCGACGGCGCGGGCAAGCTGTCGCTGCGCGGCGACGTCACCGTCTATTCGCGGATCTATCAGGACGTCGCGAATACGCCGCTGATCACCGAGCCGGGCTATATCCTGGCCAATGCCCGGCTGAACTATACCCTGCCCGGCGATGCCATCCAGCTATCGGCCTTCGTCACCAACCTGACCAATGCGCTGTATCTCGCCTCGGGCAATGCCAGCGGCGCATTCGGCCTGGCCGAGGTGAGTTATGGCCGCCCGCGCGAGTGGGGCGTTTCGGCCAGCTATCGCTTCTGATCGCCGGCGCCGATCGGATCGGGGCCGGAAGAAGATGCCGGGCAGGATATTCCCCTGCCCGGCATTTTTCATGACGCTATCGCGCGCGGGGCAGGCTCGCCCGGCTCACGGGCATTTGGTGAACTGGCCCTTCTTCGCGCCCGAGGCGATGTGGCACTTGCCCTTGGCATCGCGGGTGACGCCGGCGGCAACCGGCTTCGCGACAGCCGCGGCGGCGGGCGGGCATTTGACGAACTTGCCCTTCGCATCCTTGCACGGCGCGGCGAAGGACGGCGCGCCGACCAGCAGCGCGAGCGACGCGGCGGCAATCAGGGTCTTGCGGATCATGGCATTCCTCCTGCCGATCAATTCGGCGGGAGCGACGCTAGGCGGGGCCCGTCGCCACGGCGGTGACGCGCGCATGACAAAGCCGTCATCCGCCCGCGCCGGCCGCAGACCGGCGGGGCATGACGATCAGAAGGGCCAGAGCGATACCATGCACAGGACGAAGGCGCCGAGCGCGACCAGCGCGAGCAGCACGCGGCGCCAGGGCAGCCGGGCGACCGCGTCGCGGAGCCGGTCGGGGATCCGGAAGCGGGGCAGGTCATGGGGCCGGTCGCCGGGCTCTGCCGGCCCGTCCCGCTCGAACGGAATGACGGTCTCGGTCGGATTGAGCGCCTCGCTCAGCTGGTAGAAGGTGATCGGCGAGACGAACTCGCAGCCATAGCCGGTGGGGCCGCGCCGCGCGACGACCGCGGCGTTGACCCGGGTGCCGGCGATTCCCACCCAGATCATCGTGCCCGGATCGAGCGGCTCGGCCGTCTCCATCCGGAAGCCGGTCATCGACAGATCGTAGATCAGCACGTCGAGCGGCACGTCGTCGACGACCCGCAGGGTCGCGTCGACCTCGACCGGGTAGCGCTGGGCGCCCCGCCGCTCATCGGGTCGGGACCGGTAAACGCGCGCGATCAGGGCCATCACCAATTCCGTCGACTGTGCCGTCCTCCTTCCGTCGAGCGATAACCTTACCAAATGCTTACGGTGCCGAAACGGCGACGCCTTCGCGGCTTTCGCAGGCCGGCGGACATGATCCCTTAAGGAATACCCCTTAGCGTCGGGGCATGACGGGCAGGCAGGGCGACGCGCACCAACCAATGTGGCCAGCGCGATGAGCGTACAATGGATTCAGCGGCCATGCGCGCAGGCACCGGCGCCGGCCGCGAGCCTGATGGAGCGCGCCGCGGCGCTCGCCGGGATCGGCGCCTGGGCGTGCGACCTGACCGACGACACGCTTTCCTGGACGCCGGGCACCTACGACCTGTTCGGGCTGCCGCATGACCGGCGGCTCGACCGCCGCGACGCCCTGGCAATGTATGCCGGGGAATCGCGCGAGGCACTGGAGCGACTGCGCGCCGAGGCGATCGCGCACCGCCGGCCCTTCACGCTCGACGCGCAGATCATCCGGGCCGACGGCGCCCTGCGCTGGATGCGGCTGACTGCCGATCTGGTCTGCGACGGCCGCCGGCCAGTCCAGCTCTACGGGCTCAAGCAGGATATCACCGAACAAAAGGCGCATTCGGACCTGATGCGGCGCCTGGCGGAACAGGATCCGCTGACCGGCCTTGCCAGCCGCCGCCTGTTCCAGACCCATTTCCTCGATCGCGCCACGCCGCAGACGCCGCTGGGCGCACTGATCCTGTTCGACGTCGACGGCTTCAAGCAGATCAACGACCGCCATGGCCATGCCGCCGGGGATGCCTGCCTGCAGGCGATCGCCGATCGCCTGTGCGCCGGCTTCAGCGACGCGCTGATGGTGGCGCGGATCGGCGGCGACGAATTCGCCGTGCTGACGCCGCCGTCGATCGAGCCCGAGCTGCTGGACGAGCGGGTGGCGCGCACGCTCGCGCGGCTGGCGATGCCGATCTACTGGCGCGGCAACCTGTTGCGGGTGAGCGCGTCGGCGGGAATGGCCGAGGTGAACAATCCGCTGGCGTTCGACGCCGAGGCCCTGTTCGCCGCGGCCGACGCGGCGCTCTATGCCGCCAAGCACGCCGGTCGGAATCGCGTGCGCCGGGCCGTGACCGAGGTGCCCCATGCCTATATGTGACGGGCGGCCCCAGGCGATGGCGCCGCGGCGTGATGCCCGCTAGAGGTCGGCGCGGCGCCTGAGGGACCGCTGCCCGACATGAGAGACTATGCGATCATCTTCGGTGCTGCGCTGCGGCCCGACGGGCAGCTCAGCCCGACACTGGCCCGCCGCCTCCGGGGCGCGCTGGCCTGGGCGCAGCAGCATCCCGACGGGATCCTCATCCCCACCGGCGGCCCCAACCCCTGCGGCCTGACCGAGGCGGCAGCGATGCAGCGCGACCTGATCGCCGCAGGCATCGATCCCGAGCGGATCATCGCCGAGCCGGGCGGGCGCGACACGCTGGAATCGGTCAGGCGCTGCGATGCGATCCTGCGCGCGCGCGGCGATTGCGGCAGCGTCGCGGTCTGCACCAGCCCGTTCCACCAGCCGCGCTGCGCGCTGCTGCTGCGGCTGCTGGGCTATCGAGTCATAGTGCCGGCGATGCTGCCCGACCGCGGCTGGGTGACGCCGGCGCGGCTTGCCCGCTATCTCCTGAAGGAGTGCGTGGCGACGCCCTATGATGCGGCGCTGGTGCTGGTGCGGCGGCGGCGGTGAAAGCCGGCCCCGCGCCGGCTCAGCGGAACAGCGCCAGATCGACCGCCTCGGCCATCGCCCGATATCCGGCATCGCCGGGATGGAGCTTGTCGCCGCTGTCATAGGCCGGGGCGATGGCGAGCGGATCGGCCTTGTCGGCCACCGCGCGATCGAAATCGATCACGCCGTCGAAATGGCCGGGCGCCCTGATCCAGGCATTGACCGCGACGCGCACCGCATCGCCCGCAGCACCGTAATAGCCGGCGCCCTTGTAGGGCAGGACGGTGGCGCCGATCACCTTCACCCCGCGATCATGCGCGCGGGCGATGATCTGGCGATAGGCGCCGATCACATCCTCGGGCCGCGGCAGGGCCGCGCCAGCGCGGGTGGCGCTGCCGATATCATTGATCCCCTCCAGCACCACGACATATCGCAGGCCCGGCACCGACAGCACGTCGCGATCAAGCCGCGCCAGCGCCGCCGGGCCGCTGCCGGTGGCGAGCAGGCGATTGCCCGAGATGCCGGCATTGGCGACGGCGAAGCCGGCCTTGCCGGCCGTGCGCAGCCGCTCTGCCAGCACGTCCGGCCAGCGGCGATCGGCATCGCGGGTCGATTGCGCGCCATCAGTGATCGAATCGCCGAGCGTGACGATCGTGGCGGTGGCGGGGCCGCCGGCGACGTCGATCCCGGTGAGGATGAAGCGCATCGTGCTGGTGGTGCCGCCCGCCGCGCGCAACGGCGCCGCGACCTGGTTGCCGGGGAGGATGCGGGCGGTGGCGGTGCCGGCGGGGTGGACGGTCAGGTGGGTGGTGTCGCCCGGCACATGGATACTGACCGCGACATGCGCGAGCGGCCCGACCTTCAGCGTGACGGGGTCGCTGACGAGCGGCGCGCCGGCCGGGATGACCGGGGCGGCGTCACCGGCGAAGGTGACGGCACGGTCGCTGCCCGGCACCAGTTCGCCGTCCGGGCCGACCAGCGCGACATGCACGGCGCCGATCGGCAGCGGCGCGGCAGCCATCTCGTTGGACAGGCGCAGGCGCAGCGCGCTGCCGCCCGCCGAAAGCCGCGCGACCATGCGGTAGGTGGCGTCGGTCTCCGGCGACGGCGCGGGCGGTGCCGGCTGGCCCGGCATCGCGGGGCGCGGCGCGGGCATTTCCATCGGCACTGCCTGCCAGCTGCGCGTCCAGCCGGGCCGGGCCTGGGCCAGCGCCGGGAGCGGCGGGAGCGCGGCGATGGCCACGAGCATCAGCAGGGTGCGGGAAATCTTCATGCGAGGCTCCTCGATGTCGGTCATTGCTTCGGCAGGTCGAGCTCGAACGGCGTGACGGGCAGGCCCGAACCGTCCGAGAGCGTACAGATCGGGCTGTCGCCCCAGCAATAGCGCAGCCGTGTCGCTTCCCGGCCATCGGGCACGATCGCGACGCGGTTGCCCGCGCCGATCCGGGCGGGCACGTAGCGGCAGCTTTGCTGGGCCAGGCCACACAGCTCGAAGGCGTTGGGATCGCCGCCATAGGCGACGAGTTCGCCCGTGACCTCGGTGAAGGGCACCGCGATCAGGTCCCGCTCGCGGCGCGGCTGCCCGGGGCCCGGCCCGGCGGCGGGCGCGCCGCCGCCATAGACCAGCCGGTCGGCGGCGATGGCGAGACGGCGGCCGACCTCCTGCTTGTTGGCCGGGTGGAGGTTGGCGGGATCGCCGATATCGACCGTGACGATGGCGGCGGCCTTCGCATCGGCGCCGGCGGCACGGCGCTGCGCCTCGCGGACCTCCGACCAGACCGAGGCGACCGGGCTGGTCGGGCGCGGGCCGTAATCGGGAAGCTGGACGATCAGGAAGGGCAGGCCGGCGCCGAAGCGGCCGCGCCAGTCCGCCATCAGGGCGGCGAGCGTCCGCTGGTACTGGCCGCTGAAATAGATGTCGGATTCGCCCTGATACCAGACGGCCGCCCTGAAGCCGTACGGGCCGATCGGCGCGATCATGCCGTTATAGGTCTGGGTGACGCCGTGCGTCGGGCCCCAGGGCAGCTGCGGCGCGATCAGCCCGTCCGGGACGGGCGCGTAGCGCCAGGGGTTGGCGAGCGGGACACTGCTGCCGTCCGCGAGCCGGATCGCGCGCGTCGCGGCCGGCCCGCTCATCCCGCAATTGCGCCAGCTGCAGAAGATGTTGGTGACGATGATGTTGGTGCCCGCGTGGAGCACGCCCGGCGGCACGACGTGCTGCGCCTGCTTCGACCAGGACGTGCCGCCGACGCCCTTGCCGTTGACCCAGCTCTGATCCTCCTCGTTGACCGCGCCGAGATCGAGGATCGCGGGCTGCGCCGCCTGCGCGGCGGTGAGATCGACGGTGGTGCGCAGCCACATCTGGCCGACGAAACCGTCCGGCGTGGTGCCGCTCCACAGCGCCCAGGCACCGAGCCCGGCGGGCGCTGTCGCCCAGCCGGCGACGGGATAGGCCGGATCCCAGGGATCGCCCTTCGCCGCCGCCGCGCCGTGCGCGTGCCACCATGCCTCCCAGGTCGCATCCCAGCGGCGCTGCGCCACCTGCGGATCCTTGCGATAGAGATCGAGCATGGCGAGATCGTCGGCGAACAGGCCGGTGCGGTGCGCAGCGGCATCGCTGATCCAGTCGCGCACGCGGCTGCCGCCCCAGGCGGAGACGACCATGCCGACCGGCACCTTGCGGCTCTTCCTGAGCTCGCGCGCGAGAAAATAGCAGCTCGCCGAGAAGCCGCCGGCCGTATCGGGCGAGCCGACCGTCCAGGCCACCGGCGTCGCGAAGCTTTCGAGCGGGACCAGGCTGTCCTGCGTGGCGACCGTGAGTTGGCGGATCGCGCCGTCGGTCGCGGCGCGGATCTCGAACGGGGCATTGGCCGCCGCGCGCACCGCGAGCTGCAGGTTCGACTGGCCGGTGCAAAGCAGCACGTCGCCGACCAGCACATCGCCCACGATCCGGTCCGCAGTGCCGCTCTTCGCCTCTAGCACATAGGGCCCGCCCGCCGGCAGTGCGGGCAGCGTCGCGTGCCACTGGCCGTCCGTCGCCGCCCTGGCCGTGGCGCTGGCCGCGCCGAGCGTGACGGTGACGGTCGCGCCGGGGGCCGCCCGGCCATAGACCGGAATCGGCCGCTCGCGCTGGAGCACGGCATGATCCTGGAACATCGCGTGGAGCAGCGGCGGGTCGGCGGCCAGGGCGGGTGCGGCAGGCGCCAGCCCGATCCCCAGGCACAAGCCTGCCGACAGCCACGACCATGCCGGCATGCGACACCCGATCCCCATCCTGTCCTCTCCCCGCCGCCTCTTTTCGATGGTCGCGACGCACATATCCTATACGATATGATCCGGGAGGCAAAAGAAAAACGCGCGCCCGAAGCGGTCTTCCGGCAGGTTGTCCGCGAGCGCCGTCGCCACTTCCCCGGGAGATTTCTTCGCCACCGTGCCGACCTTTCCGATATGCCGGCCCCGCCGATCGCAAAGCGCCAGGGAAGAACCAGCGTGAAGAACATCCTCTTCGTCTGCAGCCAGAACCGGCTGCGCAGCCCGACCGCCGAGCAGGTCTTCTCGCAACGGGCAGACCTCGAGGTCGCCTCGGCCGGCACCAACCACGACGCCGATACGCCGCTGACCGCCGAGCTTGTCGCCTGGGCGGACATCCTCTTCGTGATGGAGCGGACTCATCGCGCCAAGGTGCAGAAGCGGTTTCGCGCCGCGCTGAACGGCAAGCGCATCATCTGCCTCGATATCCCCGACGACCATGACTTCATGGACCCGACGCTGATCCGGCTGCTCGAGGCGAAGCTCGCCCGCCACCTGCCCCCGTCCCCGGCTTGACGCCTCTGCGAAATCCCCTTGCGCCGCCCGCGCGATCAAGCATGATCACGCTACCGCCGACCGAGAGCGGCATGGGGGAGAGTGGCATGGTCGATTCCGAACGCCTGGCGCGCGTCGCCGCCGATCCCCGCTATCGGGCGCTGGTCAGGCAGCGCGGTCGGTTCACCTGGACGCTGACGGCGATCATGCTCGCTGCCTATCTCGCCTTCATCCTGCTGATCGCCTTCGACAAGAGCGCGCTCGCCCGTCCGATCGGTGCGGGGGTTACCTCGATCGGCATTCCGATCGGGCTCGGCGTGATCCTGCTCGCGATCGGGCTGACCGGCCTGTACGTCCGCCGCGCCAATCGCGATTACGACGCGATGGTCGAGGCGCTGGCCGCGGAGCCGGAGGCATGATCCGCCGCGCCTGCGCCCTGGCCGCCGCGCTGTTCCTGGCCACCCCCGCGCTTGCCGAGGGCGTGGCGGGTGAAACGGTCCGGCAGGCGACCAACTGGACCGCGATCCTGATGTTCGCCGGCTTCGCGCTGCTGACGCTCGGCATCACGCGCTGGGCGGCGCGGCGGACCAGGACCGTTTCCGATTTCTATACGGCGGGCGGCGGGATCACCGGATTCCAGAACGGGCTGGCGATCGCCGGGGACTATATGTCGGCCGCCTCCTTCCTCGGCATCTCGGCGCAGATCTTCGCTGACGGTTATGACGGGCTGATCTATTCGATCGGCTTCCTCGTCGGCTGGCCGATCATCCTGTTCCTGATGGCGGAGCGGCTGCGCAACCTCGGCCGCTACACCTTTGCCGATGTCGCCTCCTTCCGTTTCGCGCAGACGCCGGTGCGGTGCTTCGCGGCGATCAGCACGCTCGTCGTCGTGCTGTTCTACCTGATCGCGCAGATGGTCGGCGCGGGGCAACTGATCAAATTGCTGTTCGGCCTGCCCTATGAATATGCCGTGGTGATCGTCGGCGTGCTGATGATGCTCTATGTGCTGTTCGGCGGCATGACCGCGACCACCTGGGTCCAGATCATCAAGGCGGTGATGCTGCTGGGCAGCGCGAGCTTCATGGCGTTCATGGTGCTGGCGCAATTCGGCTTCTCGCCCGAGGCGCTGTTCGCGAAGGCGGTGTCGGTGAAGACCGACCTTGCCGTGGCGACCGGCCTTTCCCCCGCCGAGGCGGCGGTGCGCGGCCGATCGATCATGGGGCCGGGCAATTTCATCAAGGATCCCGTCTCGGCGATCTCGTTCGGCATGGCGCTGATGTTCGGCACCGCCGGCCTGCCCCACATCCTGATGCGCTTCTTCACCGTGCCCGATGCCAAGGCGGCGCGCAGTTCGGTGCTGTGGGCGACGGGCTGGATCGGCTATTTCTACCTGCTGACCTTCATCATCGGCTTCGGCGCGATCGTGCTGGTGGCGACCGATCCCTCCTATCTCGATCCGGCGGGCGGATTGCGCGGGGGGAGCAACATGGCGGCGATCCACCTCGCGCAGGCGATCGGCGGCAACATCTTCCTCGGGCTGGTCTCGGCGGTCGCCTTCGCGACGATCCTCGCCGTGGTCGCGGGGCTGACGCTGTCGGGCGCCTCGGCGGTGAGCCACGACCTGTTCGCGACGGTATTCCGCAAGGGCGCCGCGGACACCGTCGCCGAACTGCGCGTGTCGCGACGCACGGTGCTGGTGCTGGCGGCGGTGGCGATCCTGCTCGGCATATTGTTCGAGAAGGTCAATGTCGCCTTCATGGTCAGCCTCGCCTTCGCATTGGCCGCCTCGGGCAATTTCCCGGTGCTGCTGCTGTCGCTGCTGTGGAAGGGCTGCACGACGCGCGGCGTGGTCGCGGGCGGTTCGCTCGGGCTGCTGACCGCGCTGGTGCTGACGATCCTGTCGCCCGCGATCTGGGTGACCATCCTGCACCACGACAAGGCGATCTTCCCCTATTCCTCACCCGCGATCTTCTCCGTGCCGCTGGCCTTCCTTACGATCTGGCTGGTGTCGGTGCTCGACGGGAGCAAGCGCGCGGCGATCGACCGGGGCCTGTATCTCGAGCAACGCGTGCGATCGGAGACGGGAATCGGTGCCGCACGGGCAACGGCGCACTGAAGCCCGCGGGCAGGCTTCGTTTTTGGATGTAGCGCTCTCCTCAATATCATATATGATCCTTTCAGGCGACACGGGCGCCATGATCCGGGGAGGGATGCTATGCGGTCGGCGCGCGTCGGGAACGGCCTATGGGTGCTTGCGCTGGCGGCTGGCGCCGCTTCCGCCACGGCGTCCGAACCGAAGCGCGCGCCGTTCGGGGCGCTGGCCGACGGGACTGCGATCGAGGCGATCACGCTGAGCAACAGCCATGGCGTGTCGGCGACGGTGCTGACCTATGGCGCGACCCTGCAATCGCTGAAGATGCCCGATCGCACGGGGGTCGTGGCGGATGTGGTGCTCGGCCATCCCGACATCGCCGGTTATGAAAAGGGCGGCGCGTTCTTCGGGGCGACGGTGGGGCGGTTCGCCAACCGGATCGCGAAGGGCAGCTTCTCGCTCGACGGCACGCGCTATACCCTGCCCAGCGTCAATGGCCGGGTCGCCAATCTCCATGGCGGCATCAGGGGGTTCGACCGGATGGTGTGGCGGGTGGAGTCGCTGTCGGACGGGCCGACGACGAGCGTCACCTTCGGCCTCGTCAGCCCGGACGGCGACCAGGGCTTCCCGGGCACGCTGACGGTCCGCGCGACCTATGCGCTCGACGAGCAGGACCGGCTGACGATCACCTACCGCGCGACCACCGACAAGCCGACCATCGTCAACCTGACCAACCACAGCTATTTCAGCATGGCCGGCGAGGACAGGGGCCGCGCCTCCGACAATGTGCTGACGGTGTTCGCCGACGGCTACACGCCGGTTGGCCCCGACCTGATCCCGACGGGCGAGATCGTGCCGGTCGCCGGCACCGCGTTCGATTTCCGCACGCCCCGGACGGTGGATGCGCGGGTGCGCGATGCGGGCGATCCGCAGATCCGGCTGGCGCGGGGCTATGACCATAATTTCGTGCTGCGCGGCACGCCGGGCGCGATTCACCCGGCGGCGCGGCTGTCCGATCCGGTCTCGGGCCGGACGCTCGAAATGTCGACCGACGCGCCGGGGCTGCAGGTATATAGCGGCAATGCGCTGAACGGCGCGATCATCGGCAAGGCCGGGCGCGCCTATCGCCAGGGCGACGGGATCGCGCTGGAGGCGGAGAATTTCCCCGATGCGGCAAACCAGCCGGCCTTTCCCTCGGCCCGGCTCGATCCCGGGCGCGCGTATCGCAACGTCATCGTGCTGAAGCTGTCGGCGGGGCCGCCCGCGCGGCACTGACCGGCGGACCGCCGGCTGTTCCGTGGCGGACGGTCGCCCCGATGGCGGAAATAGCTGAATTCGCTGGTTCGAACCCGCGCCCGGCCCGAATTCGACATTGCTTCGACCGCCGTCGCCGCCCATCTACCGGGCGCATCAGCAGGACAGGAGCCTCCACCAATGCATGTCGGATTCATCGGCCTCGGCCTGATGGGGCGCGAAATCGCCGCAAACCTGATCAAGGCGGGCCATGAGGTGACCGTGTGGAACCGCAGCCCGGACAAGGCCACCCCCCTGCTCGCCGCCGGCGCGCATCTGGCGGCCAGCCCGGCCGGGGCCGCCATGCACCCGGTCGTGATCAGCATGCTGGCCGACGACCGCGCGCTGGAGGCGGTGGCGTTCGGCGAAGGCGGCATTCTCTCCTCCGGCACGCCGACGATCCATGTCTCGATGAGCACGATCAGCGTCGCGCTCGCCGACCGGCTGGCCGCCGCCCATGCCGAGGCGGGGCAGGTGTTCGTCTCCGCCCCCGTGTTCGGGCGCCCGCTCGCTGCGGCCGCGGGGAAGCTGTTCGTCGTCGCGGCCGGTCCGGCCGAGGCGGTCGCGACCTGCCAGCCCCTGTTCGATGCGGTCGGGCAGCGCAGCTTCAATCTGGGCGAGACACCGCACAAGGCGAACATCGTGAAGCTCAGCGGCAATTTCCTGATCATGACGGTGATCGAATCGCTCGCCGAGGCAATGACGCTCGCGGGCAGATATGGCGTGGACAAGGGCACGCTGCTCGACACGCTGACCGGATCGGTGTTCGGCAGCATGATCCACGAAGTCTATGGCAAGGTACTGGTGGAGGAGGCCTATGAGCCGGCCGGCTTCACCCTGCCGCTCGGGTTCAAGGACATGAACCTCGTGGAGGAAGCCGCGGTAGCGGCCGGCGTGCCGATGCCGATGCTGTCGCTCGGCCGCGACCGGCTGGTCGCGACGATGGCGCGCGAACGGCACGACCTCGACTGGGCGGCGATGGCCAAGACGGTCGAGGCCAATGCCGGCCTCGATCCCGATCGCCGCTGAAATGACGGAACGCAGCCTGCGCGGCGTCCACGCCGCCGCCCGCGACGATATCCGCGATCTCGTGACACGGCGGCCGCTGCCGGGGCCGGGGCTGGACCAGCTCGACCCGTTCCTGTTCCTCAACCATCACGGGCCGCAGACCTATCCGCCCGGCAACCACGGCCTGCCCTTCGGCCCGCATCCGCATCGCGGCTTCGAGACGGTGACCTTCATCCTCGAGGGAAGCCTCGCCCATTCCGACAGCGGCGGGCATGAGAGCATCATCGAGGCCGGCGGCGTGCAGTGGATGACGGCGGGATCGGGGCTCATTCACGCGGAACTCTCGCCCGACGCGTTCAAGCGCGACGGCGGTGCGATGGAGATCCTCCAGCTCTGGGTGAACCTGCCCGGCCGGCTGAAGATGACCGCGCCGCGCTATACCGGGCTGCAACGTGCGGCGATCCCGTCGATCGCGCTGGACGGCGGCGCGGGGCGGCTCGACCTGGTCTCGGGCGATTTCGGCGGAACGACGGGGCCGGTCGCCTCGCTGACCGGCGTCTTCATGTCGGTGGCGACGATCGGCGCCGGCGGCACTGTCTCGCTGCCGGCACCGCCCGGCCGCAGCGTGTTCCTCTATGTCGTGCGCGGCCGCGTGCGCATCGCTGGCAGCGCGATCGATCGCTGGCATCTGGTGACGCTGAACGACGATGGCGACAGCGTCGCGATCGAGGCGATGGCCGACAGCGTCCTGCTTTATGGCCATGCCGATCCGATCGGCGAGCCGGTCGTCGCGCACGGACCGTTCGTGATGAACAGCCAGGCCGAGATCGTCGAGGCGATCCGCGACTACCAGGCAGGCAGGTTCGATGTCGCGGCGGCGGATGGCTGACGCCCCCCTGTTCAGCCTGCGCCCGCTCGGATACGAAACGCCATGGCCCGCAAGCGCAGCATCCTGATCGTCGGCGGCGGCACGGCGGGGTGGCTGACCGCCGCCTATCTGGCCCGGGCGCTCGGCGTCTCGGACGACGGACCGATCGAGATCACCCTGCTGGAATCGCCCGAGATCGGCATCATCGGCGTCGGCGAGGGGACCTTCCCGACGATCCGGACCACGCTGAAATATCTCGGCATCGACGAGGGCCGCTTCATCCGCGAAGCCTCCGCGACCTTCAAGCAGGGCATCCGCTTCACCGATTGGGCGCGCACGCCCGAGGGCGACACGCACAGCCATTATTTCCACCCGTTCGAGGCGCCCTTCTACAGCGAGGAAGCCAACCTCGTTTCCTACTGGCTGCTGCAGGACGAGAAGACGCGACCGCCCTTCGCCGAAGCGGTCACCTTCCAGAACCGCGTCGCCGAGGCGCAGCGCGCGCCGAAGCGGCCGCATGAGGGAGATTTCTCCGGGCCGCTCAACTATGCCTATCATTTCGACGCGGCGATGCTCGCGCAGGTGCTGGCGGAGCGCGCGCGCGCGCTTGGCGTGCGGCACCTCGAAGGCCGGCTGAGCGCAGTCGAACTCGACGGACGCGGCGCGATCGACCGGATCATCTCGCCCGAACAGGGCGCGCTCAGGGCCGATCTCTATATCGACTGTACCGGCTTTCGCGCCGAACTGATCGGGCGGGCGATGCAGGCGCCGTTCAAGTCGGTGCGCGACGTGCTGTTCGCCGATCGCGCGGTGACCTGCAAGATCCCGTACGACCGGCCCGACGCGCCGATCGAGAGCTTCACCATTGCCACCGCGCACGAGGCCGGCTGGATCTGGGATATCGGGCTGAACGGCGCGCGCGGGATCGGCTGCGTCTATTCGAGCGACCATCTCGACGATGCCCGGGCCGAGCAGTTGTTGCGCGCGCATGTCGGCCCGCGCGGCGCCGAGGCGAAGACCCGGCTGATCCCGTTCGAGGCGGGCTATCGCACCCGGCAATGGATCGGGAACTGCGTCGCGGTCGGCCTGTCGGGCGGATTCCTCGAACCGCTGGAATCGACCGGCGTGGTGCTGATCGAAGCCGCGATCGGCATGATCGCCGAACTGTTCCCGCACAACGGCCCGGTCGATGCGCCGGCGCGGCGCTTCAACGAGCTGATGACCGCGCGCTACGACAATATCGTCACCTTCCTGAAGCTGCATTATTGCCTGAGCGGGCGCACCGAGCGCTTCTGGCGTGAGAACGCCGATCCGGCGACGATCCCCGAGCGGCTGATCGAGCTGCTCGAGCAATGGCAATACCGGCCGCCCGGGCGGTTCGACTTCATCCTCGATCTGGAGAGCTTCGCCTTCTACAACTATCAGTATATCCTCTACGGCATGGGCTTCCGGACCGACCTGACCCCGGTGCGCGACGACTTCCCCCATGTCGGCGCGGCGGAGCGGATCTTCGCCAGGATCCGCACGTTCGGCGAGCGCGCGACGCAGGATCTGCCGGCGCACCGGGCGCTGATCCAGCAGATCAATGCCGGAGCCATGGGCTAGCCTCCCTCCCGCCGAGGAAGAGCGGTGGTGGCTACAGCACCCACTCCACTGTCAGCCAGAATTTGTCGGTATCGGTGAACAGGCTGGCCGCGCGGTAGCGGGCATAGCGGGCCGAGACGGTGGTGCGGCCACGCCTGACGCTGGCGAGCAGATCCTCCTCGTCGCCGTACAGCCGCACGACGCGGTCGCTGGCGAAACGGTGATAGCTGGCGGAAAGCGTGATCGCGTCGAACGGGCCCGGCTTCTTCCAGCCATAGCCGAGCGTCCCGTAGAGATCGCGCAGCCCGTCGGGCGGCGTGGTGGCGAACTTGTCGGCCCAGCCCTGCCATTTGAACAAGGAAGCGAGCGGGGTCTGGACGCTGGTGAGCGCGACGCCCTGGTCCGCGCCGAGCACCTCATAGCCGCCGGCCACCGTCAGCGCCCTGGCGGACAGGGTCGCCTCGCCGAGCCAGTAGGTGGCGGCGTAACGGTTCGGATTGCGGTGGAAGGCGCTCTGGCGCGCCCAGCTCGCGACATAGCCAAGCTTCAGGTCGGTCGCGAGCGGCCGGCTCCCGGCGAAGCGCAGGCCATAGGTCTGGCTCGACAGGCGATAGACCTGCACCGCTGCCTCATCCTGGTCGACCAGATAGGCGAAGGCAGTGACCATGCCGATCCCGGTGCGATAGCCGAGCAGGGCGAAGACATTGTCGCCGTCCACCGCGCGCTGGCGCGCGCCGGTGCCGTGCGTGCCGTTGATGGTGCGGTCGCTCCAGGCATAGGTGAGGTCAGCGCTGAAGCGCGATGCGGCCGGCGCCCATTGCGCGCGGACGGCATCATAGGTCTGCTCGTTCTGGCGGAAGCCCGAGGAACCGACGAAGCGCTGGTCGGCAAGCTCGATCCGCTGGCGGCCGGCGGTGATCGTCAGCCCCTGCTTGCCGGCATAGCGAAGCTGCGCGCGGTTGAGCTCGACGTTGCGCGGATCGACCACCAGCGGAAAGCGGGTCCTGCCGTTGGTGCCGTCGTTGTAATCCTGCACCAGCGCCAGCGTCGTCTCGCCCTCGACCAGCGCTGACCACGGCCCGCTGGTCGCCTCGGCGCCGGGGCGGATGCGCAGCGTCAGCGCGGTCGCCGCGGCGGCAATCCCGTCCTGATCGACATTTTCGTAGCGAAGCCGCGCATCGACCAGGGGCTTCAGTCTCACGTCCTCGGCATGGGCCGCGCCGCTCAGCAGCAACCCGGCCAGCACGGCCAGCTTTCCCGTCATGGATTTCCCCCTGCCCGGCCCCGGCCCGTTCGCAGGAAACGGGCGGGACGGGATGATTTGACGATGATGCGGATCAGGCTCCGCGATCAGGCGGTGCCCGCCGCCATCCCGCCCGTCAGCGCGCCCAGTTCGCCGGACTCGCGAGCCTTGCGGCCATAGACCAGCTCGAACACCGGGCTCGCCATCACCGTGGTGACGATCGCCATCAGCACCAGCATCGAGAAGAGCGTCGGGCCGATGATGCCCTTTTGCAGCCCGATATTGATGATGATCAGCTCCATCAGCCCGCGCGAGTTCATCAGCGCGCCGATGCCGAGTGCGGTGCGGTTATCCTCGCCCGAGATCCGCGCCGCGACATAGCAGGCGACGCCCTTGGCCAGGATCGACGCAACCAGGATGCCGAGCGCGACCAGCAACAGCAGCGGCGAGTTCACCATGTCCATCCGGGTGTTGAGCCCCGAATAGGTGAAGAACATCGGCAGCAGCAGCACGACCGCCAGCGGCTCGACCTTCTTCTTCAGCTCCTGCGCGAACGCCCCGCGCGGCATCACCGCGCCGAGGATGAAGCCGCCGAAGATCGCATGGATGCCGATCGCGTCCATGAAGAAGGCGGAAAGGCAGAACAGGCCGAGCGTGATGGCAAGCACGGTCAGGCTCATCTCGCCCGTCCGCTCGACCGCACGGCCGAGCGGGGCGAGCAGCTGGCGCCCGAACAGGATCAGGAAGGCGGCATAGAGCACGCCGCCGCCGATCGCGAGGATCGCGACGCCGGGCCCCGCCCCGAAGGTCGCCAGCACGATCGCCAGGACGCACCAGGAACAGGCATCGTCGAACGCGCCCGCCGTCAGCGACAAGGTGCCGAGCGAGGTATGCGCGAGCCCGCGCTCGTTGATGATCCGCGCCAGCATCGGAAAGGCGGTGAGCGCGATGCACGCCCCCATGAACAGCGTGGCGTTCGCGCGCGAGATACCGGCCGCGAACAGGCCCGGGACCGTCAGCAGATAGGGCGTGATCAGCACGGCGACGATGAACGGCGCGACGATGCCGGCCAGCGACACGCCGAAGGCGCTCTTCGCCTTGGCCTTGAAGTGATCGACCTGGAGCGTGGTGCCGACCAGGAACATGTAGAGCCCGACGCCGAGCTGCGCGCCGGTGTAGAGGACGTTCTTCGTCTCCTTGGGGAAGATCGCGCCCTGCAGATCGGGGAAGAACAGGCCGAGCAGCGACGGGCCTAGGATCACGCCGGCGATCATCTCGCCGACCACCTGGGGCTGGCCGAGGAATTTCTGGCCGGCCCATCCGACCACCCGGCAGGCGAGCAGGATCACCGCCAGCTGGAGGAAGAAATGCACGCTGAAGTCGCCCGGCGCGAAACTCTTCGCGGCCGCCTGAACGGCGGGGCCATGCGGACCGAGCACATCGCGCGCGGTTTGGAACAGGCTGTGTGTCAGCGCCGATATCATCAACATCCCCCCGGACTTCTTGCGAGCCATGCCGTTGTGCGCACTCGGCGCGTGATCAGGGAAACGACATTGTCTCACGTTGGCAATCGCGAAAATGCGCCGGCGTGCGGGCCGGCCTGCATTTTTCCGGTCCGGTCGCTCCTTCTGTTGCGGGGAGGCCACATTGTAGTAATGTACCTACATATAATCGATCGCGGCCGCGCCGCCGCAGGGGTGGGAATCGGCCAGATGAAGATGTTCAGCAGCCGCGCTTTCAACCAGGATGTGAGCGAGGCGAAGCGCGCCGCGCGACTCGAACCGGTGTTCATCACCGATCGCGGCAGGCCGACGCATGTGCTGATGGGGATCGAGCATTTCCGCCGGATCACGGGCCAGACCCGGTCGCTGGTCGACCTGCTCGCGCTGCCGGACGGGCCGGAAATCGACCTCGCCGCGGCGCGCGCCGGCGACGGCTGGGGCCGGCGCGAGGATTTCGACTGATGTACCTGCTCGATACCGGCGTCGTCGCGGAACTGCGCAAGGCGAAAGCCGGCAGGAGCGACCCCGGGCTGGCGCGCTGGGCAGCGGGCATCGCGAGCCAGAACCTGTTCCTTTCCGCGCTCAGCCTGGTGGAGCTCGATGCCGGGGCAGCGCACCTCGAGCGCAGGGACAAGGCGGGGGCCGCGGCGGTGCGGGCCTGGATCGAGGGGCAGGTGATGGCCGCGTTCGAGGGGCGCATCCTGCCGGTCGACGCCGCGGTGGCGCGGCGGGGCGCGCGGCTGCCCTATGCCGACGCACGGGACGGCTTGCTGGCGGCCACCGCGCTCGAACACGGGTTGACGCTCGTCACCCGCCACGCCGCCGCGTTCCGGGCGGGACGGGTCAAGACCTTCAACCCCTGGGGCTATGCGCCCGAGGCTCCCGAGGAGGATCAGGACTGGGCGCAGGCGCCACGGGCCGGTCCGCAATGGCTGAAAAGCCTGTTCGTGAGAAGCTGATGGCGCCGGCGCGCCAGCAGGCCGCCCGCGCGCACCGTGCCACCGGCTTGACACGGTAGAGCACCCTTGGCCATGCCGCGCATCCGGGAAACCAGAAGAAAACAGGGAAATTGCTCATGCGGTTCGGGTACGCGCTTCTCGCCACGACGCTTCTCTCCAGCGTCGCTTTCGCCCAGGTCGCGCCGACGCCGCCGGCGCCGAGGGACGCCGCCCCGACCGCCGCCGCCAGCGGCGACATTCCCGCCAAGTTCACGCCGCCCACGGCGAATTTCGATTACGAGAAGCGCGAGGTGATGATCCCGATGCGCGATGGGGTGAAGCTGCACACCGTCATCATCGTCGCGAAGGGGGCGAAGAACGCCCCGATCCTGCTCACCCGCACCCCCTATAACGCCTCCGGCCGGGTCGTGCGGATGGACAGCCCGAACATGCTCTCGACGCTCCCGGAGGGAGACGAGCTGTTCGTGAAGAACGGCTATATCCGGGTCTTCCAGGACATTCGGGGCAAATATGGATCGGAGGGCGACTATGTCGTCACCCGCCCCGTGATCGGTCCGCTCAACAACACCAAGGTGGATCACGTCACTGACGCGTACGACACGATCGACTGGCTGGTGAACAAGGCCAACCTGCCTGAGTCGAACGGCAAGGTCGGCATGCTCGGGTCGAGCTATGAGGGCTTCACCGTCGTGATGGCCCTGCTCAACCCTCATCCCGCACTGAAGGTGGCGGCACCGGAAAGCCCGATGATCGACGGCTGGATGGGCGACGACTGGTTCCACTACGGCGCGTTCCGCCTCACCAATATCGGCTGGCTCGCCGGGCAGACCGGCTACAAGGGCGCGGGCAAGTCCGCCGGCTCGCCCGCCTATGACGATTACGACACTTTCCGGAAGGTCGGCTCGGCCGGCGACTGGGCCAGGCAGTCGGGCTTCGACCAGTTGCCCTATTGGAACCGCATGTCGCAGCACCCGGCCTATGACGCGTTCTGGCAGGGCCAGGCGCTCGACAAGCTGCTTGCGGCCAATCCCTCCAACGTGCCGACGCTGTGGGAACAGGGCCTGTGGGACCAGGAGGACATGTATGGCGCGATCCACAGCTGGGAAGAGCTGAAAAAGGCCGGCCATGCGGGCAACAACTTCCTGCTGATGGGCCCGTGGCGCCACAGCGGCTTCAACTATAACGGCTCGTCGCTCGGCGTGCTCAACTTCGAGGGCGACACCGCGCTGCAGGCGCGGCGCGACATCCTGGTCCCCTTCTTCAACGCCTATCTGAAGGACGGCGCGCCGCCCTTCACCCCGCCGGCCGCGACGATCTACAATACCGGCGAGAATCGCTGGGACCGGTTCCAGCAATGGCCGCTTGCCTGCGATGCCGGTTGCGCTGCCCCGATGAAGCCGATCTATCTCGCCTCCGACGAGGGGCTGGCTTTCGACAAGCCGGCGCCGGGTGACGATTCCTATGTTTCCGACCCGGCCAAGCCGGTTCCGCATTTGCCGCGTCCGGTGAATTTCAACGACGGGCGCTGGTCGAGCTGGCTGGTCAGCGACCAGCGCAATGCGGACGGGCGGACCGATGTGCTCAGCTATGAGACGCCGGTACTGACCAGGCCGGTCACGGTCTCCGGCGTGCCGATGGCGGACATCTACGCGAAGACGACCGGCACTGACGGCGATTTCGTGGTGAAGGTGATCGATGTCTATCCGGACGAGGTCGCGACCGACAAGAAGATGGGCGGCTACCAGCTTGCCGTCAGCCTCGACATCTTCCGTGGCCGCTATCGCGACAGCTTCGCCAAGCCGACGGCGATCCCGGCGGGCAAGGTGCAGCGCTATCGTTTCCGCCTGCCCGCGGTGAACCACGTGTTCCAGCCGGGGCACAGGATCATGGTGCAGATCCAGTCCTCGCTGTTCCCGCTCTACGACCGCAACCCGCAGACTTTCGTGCCGAACATCTTCTACGCCAAGCCGGGCGACTACAGGAAGGCGACCGTTACGGTCGAACATGGCGGCACGACGCCGAGCGCCGTCTGGCTGCCGGTGGTGCCCGCGGCGGAATGACCATCGGGCGGCGGGTCCCCGGCCCGCCGCCGCATCAGTGCGCCGCCGGGGCGGCCGGCGATCTCGTCACGCCCCGCCCGCGTCGCGCGCGCGCCAATAGGCAAACACCTCGGCCTGAAGCCCGCGCACGAACCTGAGCGCCTCGATCCCGGTCCATGGCCCGTCATAGCCGAGCAGCATGGCGCCGTCGCCGACCCACCAGCCCTGGCCGGGCAAGCCATCCGACTCGCGGACCACCAGCACGGCCAGTTCCGGTTCGCCGGCCGCGCGGCCGGCGAGATCGATGGCATCGAGCGTCTTGCACACCGCCCGCATTTTCGGCCGGGTGAAGCGATGGCCGAGCTGCGCCAGCAGGTGGGAATAGCTGATCGCCTCGCCGGCAATCGCCGCCTCGATCAGGATGGCGCGGACCCGTGCCACATCGGCCAGCGCATCATCCGGTGGTGACACCGGATCAACCGGTCCGTCGATCGCGGCCCGCGCCTTGCCCATCGCGCCTCCTATCCGCCGGGGTTCGCGCGATCCCCCGCCTCGAGCCGGGCGACCAGGATCAACCCGGATGCCGCCCCTTCAGGCGCCGCCTGGCAGGCGCCCGTACCGGCGCGTCGTCATGAAGGATGCTCAGCGTGCGATCGCGACGGTCCCGCGCACGCGATATGCGCCACTGCTCGCTCCTGGGATCGTGAAAGATCTCGAACGAGCAGCGTTTGCACCGCGCGAAGCTGTTTCCCTGAAAATTCCGTCTCGTCCCCGACTTGGACTTGTGGCCAAGCGCCAGGCACGCGATTCCCAATATCCACATTATAATGTCAGTACCACTTCCCGTCCCTTCTCGCCCGGCCGGGCGGAAGATTGGCCATATTATGGGGGGAATACCGCTGCAGGTCCATCGCCCGAAGGGTGGAAAGCGCGGTCTCGCATCAGAATTTACAAAATGGTGGCCCTGCAGCGACACCCCGACAGACTGATCGGACAGTAACCAGGCCTGTTGTTCACGTCCTTATAGGATGACCATGCATCATCGCCCCCCATTTCAGGCCGTTTCGGTATTTATCTTCCTGCGACGAGAATGTATCGTACAATAATCGGAAGAGAAGTTGCGGTCACACGGCGCGATTTTGTACTAGATTTTGCCAATTGGTCCGCGACGGTCATATTAAGGGCCGAAATGGTATTTCTTGCCCGTTACATCTTGTTACATATTATCCGTTGCGCAAAATAATCCGGAAACACTAGCCTCGCACCTGCACGGCACATGCAGGCAGAAGCTATGACTGAATCGCAACGCTCGTTCCGCCCGGGCACGGTCCGCCAGCGGCAGCGGCCGTCCGACCGCAAGGCCCAGGGAGCCTGATGCCGTCGCCGGCCCCGGTGCCAGGCGCGGCCGCGCAGGCGAGCCCGCTCGAACGCCTGCTGTTCAGGCCGATCCCGCTTTGGATAGCGCTCCTGCTGCTCCTGATCGGCGCGGCAGCGACGATCGAGTTCGGGGCAATCGTGCTGGCGCCGTCGCCGATGGGGCGCATCGGCAGGCTTGCGGTCTCGCTCGCGACGGTGCCCCGGACGCTGGGGCAGCTCCTGCCCGGTGGCCAGCTCGCCTATGCCGAGGGCGATTACCGACGCCAGCCCGGGGGCCTGTGGCGCAACCCCGCCCTTGCCTTCACCGATCCGGGCTACATGTTGATCACCGCTTATGGCGCGGGGAAGCCGCGCCCGGTGGTGCAGTTGCTCCGCCTCGGCGACGGCCGGGTGATGCGGGAATTCGCCCCCGATGTGGATGCGGCCAATGCCCGATCGACCTTCACGTCGGACCTGATCGTCCTGAAGCGCGACCGCGACGCGACGCGCAACCTGATGATGCACCCACTGCTGATGCCGGACGGCGGGCTGATCATTCACGATTCCTCGCCGCTCTCGCGGTTCGATGCCTGCGGCCGGCTCCTGTGGACGATCGACGGCATCTTCCACCATTCGGTGGAGCTGGGACCGGACGGCAATCTCTGGGCCGTGTACCGCTTCCCGAAGGCGCGGGAGCCACATGTCGGCCCGAAGTTCAGTGACGAGGCGATCGCGGAGATCTCCCCCGACGGCCGGATGCTGCGGCTCGAGCGGATCGCCGACATCCTCGATCGCAACCAGCTTGGGAATCTCTGGCGAGCCCGCCCCTATAATGACGATCCGTTCCATCTGAACGATGTGCAGCCCGTGCTCGAGTCCGGTCGCTACTGGCAGCGGGGCGACCTGTTCCTCAGCCTGCGCAGCCTCTCCATGGTGCTGCTCTACCGGCCCTCGACCGGGCGCATCCTGTGGTCACGAAGCGGGCCCTGGGCCTTCGAGCATGATGTCAGCATCCTCGACGACCACCGCATCACGATCTTCGACAATCACTGGCGCGTCGCCTATCCGGAGGGCGAAATCGACGGCCTGAACCGCGTGCCCGTCTATGATTTCGCGACCGATGCGGTGAGCTTTCCCTATGCCGCCGCGACCGAGCGCTTTGCGATCCGGACACGCGCACAGGGCCGGGCGACACCATTGCCGAATGGCGACCTGATGCTCGAGGAAACCGAGCGCGGCCGGATCATCCGTACCAGTCCCGACGGCACGCTGCGCTGGCGCTACATCGCCGCCGATTCCGCGATGCGCCGGCTGCAGCTGCGCTGGAGCCGATATCTCGACCCCGTCACTGACGGCCCCTCCATCCAGGCAGCGATGAAAGCGAAATGTACATGATCCGGCGAAACCCTCTGGTCCTTGCGGCAGGCCTGTTGCTGCTCTCCCTCCCCACCGCGGCGTCCGCTTATGGCGGGCCCGGCCTCGGCCTGGGCGCCGCCGCCACTGCCCTGGGCGTGGTCGGGGCGATCCTGCTCGGGTTGATCTCGCTGCTCTGGTATCCGTTCAAGCGCCTGATCCGGCGGCTGCGCCGGAGCGGGCCGACGCGTTGAGCGGCACGCCGACGACCGGCGGGGCGATCACCCTGTTTCTCGCCACCGTCGCCGCGATCGAGATCGCGCGGGCGCTGCGGCTCATGCCGAATTTTGCCGCCCTGGCGACCATGGCCCGTCGCTCCAACCGCCTGCTGCTGCGCCGCGGCGTCTCGGAATGGGCGAAGGAGCGCGCCATGCGGCTGATGGCGATCACGCTGTTCGTCCATTCGACGCGCACTGCCCTGTTGCTGGGGCTGACCGGCCTGCCGATCCTGCTGAGCTTCGCCATCGCCACCGCGCCGGCGAGCTGGGCCGGGCGCGGCGGCCTGCTCGCGGCGACGATCGGCTATTCGCTGGCGCGCCGTCGCCTGCGGATCGACCCGGATCGCGCGGATCGCCTGCTGCACCGCCTGACGCTCGGCGCCGCGCCGGTACGCGATATCAGCTTCGATATCGAGTGCGCAGTCCATCGCCGCCGCCTGGCCAGCCAGGCCGGGAGCGAGCCGATCTTCATCGCGGGGCTGGCGCGGGCCGGCACCACCATCCTGCTTCGCGCGCTGCACGAGAGTGGCGATTTCGCGTCCCTGTCGTACCGGGACCTGCCCTTCCCGCTCGCGCCGAACCTCTGGGCGCGGGCGGCGAGCCGATCGCGCCGCGCGGTCGCGGCGACCGAGCGCGGCCATGGCGACGGCATCTTCCACGACCTCGACAGCCCGGAGGCGATCGAGGAAGTCTTCTGGGGTCATTTCGAGGGCCGGCGCTTCCGCCAGCCATTCGGCCTTGCCCCCGCGCCGGTCGACCCGGCGACGATCGCGGCATTTCGCGATTATGTCGGGCTGGTGCGGTTGCGCTATGGCGGCGGGCGCTATCTGTCCAAGAACAACAACAATGTCCTGCGGCTGCCGGCGCTGGTCGAGGCATTTCCCGACGCCCTGCTCGTCCATCCGTTCCGCGATCCGCTGCAGCAGGCGGCGTCGCTCTGCCGGCAGCACATGCGCGCGTGCCGGCTCGCCGAGCAGGATCCGTTCCGCCGCGACTTCATGACCTGGCTCGGGCATCACGAGTTCGGCGCGGACCGGCGCCCCTTCCTGTTCGAAACACCCGCCGCCTCGACCGATTCCACCATGGTCGACCTCTGGCTGGCCCAGTGGATCGCGGTCTATCGGTTCCTGCTCGATCGCCCCATGCCGGTCGCACGGCGGCAGATCTTCGTCGATTATGATCGGTTGTGCCGGGAACCGGGACAGTCGGCGCCGTTGCTGGTCGACCAGCTGGGGCTCGGCGCGGCCTTCAGCCTCGCCGCGCTGCGTCCAGCGCCGCTCCACGCGGTCAGCGGCGTTCGGGATGCGCTGGTGACCGAGGCCTATCGGGTCCATGCAGCCCTGGTGGAACGATCCCGGGTCTTCGGCGCCGCGGAGATCAGCCGGGCGGCCGCAGCCGCGCTGCGGGCGAAGTTCGTACGATAGCCTGGCCGCCGGCCCGGCCGTTCGCGTCCGCCGGCATTCGGGCCGCCCGGTCCCGGCGCAGATAGACGATGATGCGGTAATCGCCGCGCGGGGCGCTGAAGATCGGACGGTAGTCGCGCGCCAGCGCAGCGGCAACGGCAGCATGGCTCTGCTCGTTCCAGGCAGCAAGCGGGCGGCTCCCGGTCACGATCACGGGCGGGCGGCGCGCGAGGATCCGCGCCACCTCCGCCGCTTCGTCGACGCCCGTCGCGCCCTTTTCGGGCGCATAGGCCAGCATCGACGGAAAGGCATAGGCCGTCGGCAGGCAGGCATGGGCGAGATGATAGGTGATCGAATCGCCGACGAAGACATAGGGGCATTCGGCGCCGCTGTTCGTCGCCACCACGCGGGCCACGGCATAGGCCCCGGCCGAATCGCTCGGCCGTGCGACCGCCTCGACGAGGAAGAGCAGGAACGCGGCCGCGAGCGACGCCGCCATCGCCCGCGGCACCCGGCCAAAGGTCGGCGCGGCGGCCACGCAGAGCGGCGCGACCAGCGGCAGGGCGTAGTGATCGAAATAGGTGCCGAGCATCGCGAAACAGGCGAGCGCTGAAGCCAGCCAGGCAAAAGCGATGGCCAGTTCCTCGCTACGTGGCCGCACCCGCCAGGCGAAAAAGGCGCAGGCCGCGAGCGGGGCCAGCTGGGCGCTGATTCCGAGCAGGCGCCGGGCGATCAGGTCCGGCGGATAGGCATAAGCCGACCGCAACAGGAACGACGCGAAATTGGCGAACCAGAAGGCGTCGAGCGCAGCCGGCCCCCGGGCAGCGTAGACCAGGAGCGCTGCCGCGGTCGGGACGAGGCCGAGCGCGACCAGCAACAGGGCCGCCAGCCCGACCGCGCGCCGGCTGGCCCCGGCACGACGAAGATACCAGAGATGCGCGAGGCCGAAAAAGGCGCCTTCGACCGCGGGGGTGTATTTGACCTGGATCGCCACCCCGGCGAGCAGGCAGGCGGCCGCGCCGCTCAGCACGATCGCCCTCGCCCGTCCGCGCGCCGCCAACCCGGGCAGGCGTAGCGTGAGCAAGGCTGCTGCCATCATGAGCAGGTTGAAGAAGACCGGCGACTGCGCCGCGCGCCCGCTCAGCAACGGCAGCCAGACGAGATACGCGGCCCCCGCGCCCAGCGCGCCGAGCGGCGTTGCCCCCACGCGCCGTGCCGCGAGATGGACGAGCCACGCGGTCGCCGCAGCACAGGCCAGCGCGACGAGCTGCGCCGCGATCACGCCGTCGCCCGGCAACAGCCTGATCAGGGCGAAGATCGCGAACAGGCCGATCGGCTTGCGGTCCCAGATGTCGACATAGGGCACCGCGCCATGGAGCAGGCGATCGCCGACCAGCAGATAATATTGCTCGTCGACATGGATCACCGGATTGCCGAAATCCCCTGCCCGCAGGGCGAAGGCGAGCAGGAGCAGCACCGCCGCGGCCACGCCTGGCGTCGCCAGCGCCCGCCCGCGGGCTCCGGCTTCCTGCAGGAACGGCGAGGTCACCAGCTGACGCCGATCCCCGCCCTGACGTTCAACGGCCGGAGCGGCGTCGTCTGGTCGCGCGTCGCGAGAATGAAGGGATTGCCCAGCGCGAAGCGGTTGGCCTTCGCATTGGCGAGATTGTCGGCCACCAGGGAAAAATCGAACCGGCCGGTCTTCCATCCGCCACTCAGCCCGAGCACGCCGTATTTGCCCTGCCGGATATCCAGATAATCGCCGGTGCCGAGCACTGACCCGCCGACATAGCGCGCCGTTGCGCCAACCCGGAACTCCCCCTGGTGGCCGTCCGGCCAGCGATAGTCGACGCCGACATTGCCGGCGAATTCCGGCGTCTCGGGCAGGCGCCGGTTGGCCATGACCGAGGATTCGGCAAGCGGCCCGGTGACGCGGTTGTGGGTGTAGAGGAACGAGGCGGTGGCGTGCAACCCGGGGATCGGAACCCAGTCCCCCGTCCCCTCGAGCGCGATGATATCGGCGTTTCCGATATTGTCGGTATAGGGCGCGCCGTTGCGGTTGACGAGGTCGGCCTGGATGTCGCTCCAGTGCGCGAACGACAGGCTGGTGGACAAGGCGAGGCCCGTTGCGCCGCTGCGCTCCATGCGCAGGCCGATTTCGCCGAGATTGATCGAGTCGGGCCGGAAATCCGCGACGCGGCCGACACCGCGCGCCACGGCGAGCCCGCCGGTCCTGAAGCCCGACTGGAAACGGCCGAACGCGGCGATCCGCGGCGCGACCAGCCAGGAGAAGCCGATCGTCGGATCGATGCGTCGCGCGGTGCGGCCGGGGATGAAGGCGGCGGCGCGCGGCTGGACCGAAGGTTCGCTGTCCGTGCGCGCCCAGGTGAAGCGTGCGCCGGGCGTAATCGACAGGCTGGGCGACAAGGGCAGCGTCGCCTCCGCGAACAACGACGCGCTCTTCGTGACGTTGGTGACGCCGATGATGTCGTTGGGATCGCCGGGCGGGCCGAGCGACCGCGACTGGACGGCGCGATCGTACAGCAGCGCGACCCCCATCACCCATGACGTGCCGCGGTCGCTGGTACGCGACAGGCGGGTCTCGTGCGTCAGCAGCAGGTTCGACCGGTCGTCATGATAGACGGTCTCCCTGATCGCCCAGGGCGCGCGGCTCGCATCGAAGACGTCGTTCGAATCATTGCCGACAATGCCCGTGGCCGAGAGCAGCGAGAGGCCGGTATCCCATTTCTTGCTGATGACGGCACGGCCCAGCCGGATCGAATTGTGGAAGGGCTGCGCCAGGACGGAGCGGCGCGCGAGCGGACCGACCGCGACCTCGGCATATTGCGCATCGGTCGAATCGATATGCTGGGTGAGCGCGCCCAGGTCGACGCTCCAGTCGTCCCCCGGCTCGATCAGCAGCGACACGCGACCGCCCGTGGTATCGGTACGGTTGATGCCCCGGAGGCGGCGGCGCTGGTCCTCGACATAGCCGCCGTCGTGCTGGTGATAGGCGACGGCGCGGAGGCCGACGCTCTGCGCGATGAGGGGCAGGTTGACCATGCCGCTGACATCGTAGCCGGGCCCGCCGCCGGCCGTCCCGGTCAGGCCCGCACCGGCCGATCCCTCGATCCTGGTAAGGTTCACCGGCATCGGCGTGACGCGGATGATCCCGCCGATCGCCCCCGCCCCGTAGAGCGTGCCCTGCGGTCCCTCCAGCACCTCGACGCCCTGGATATCGTAGAGGCTCAGGCTCGGCTCCGGCCCGGAATAGCCGAGCTGGACATCGCCGAAATAGATACCGGCGGTCGACTGGGTCGCGCCGTTGAAGCTGCTGTCGGCGATCCCGCGAATGAAGATCTTGTTCCGGCCTGCGCCCAGTTCGGTGTTCTGCAGCACCGGGGTGCCCCGCGCCAGCTCGTCGATGTCGGGCGCGCGCTGCGCCGGCAGGTTGCTCGGCAGGCGGCGCGCGACGACCACGCTTCCCGGGAAACGCAACAGGGTCAGCTGCTGCTTGCTGCCGGTGACGATGATGTCCGCTACCGGGGCCGCCTCCGCCGCTGGCGGCGAGCGCCTTGCAGTCCGGGGCGGTGCGCCCCGGACGACGCGATAGCTGTTCGCGTCGATCTCCACGGCGCGGTAGCCCGAATCGCGCAGGAGTCGATCAAGCGCCGCCCGTACCGGCATGCGGCCGGACAATCGCCTGACGCGTACCCCCCGAAGGCCGGGCTCGGTGCTGATGATGTCGGCGCCGCTTTGCCGGGCGAGCGTCGTCAGCGCGGCATCCAGCGTCGTCTCCGCGATTGTTATCCGGGGCTTGGCCACCTGGGCGATGGCGGGATCCGGCGCCAGCACCAGCGCCGCCAGCAGCAGGCTAGCGTGCCCCCGGCTCCAGCGGCGAGAGGATCCAGCGCTCGCCATCGTACCGACACTCTGCCCCCACCAGCGCGGCGAGGTGCGGAACGTCCCGCTCGGCCACGCCAGAAAGGCGGACCATGCCGGTAAAGGGCCGATCGGACAAGCCCGGGGAAACCTCGATCCGGGTACCGTAGAGCCGATGGACCGACGCCGCGACCCGCGAGAGCGGCTCGCCCGAGAAGGCCAGCCGGCCGGTGCGCCAGCCGCCGACCGCGCCGACGTCGACCTGCGAGAGCGCAACCTTGCCCAGGTCCTCGCGCGCCGAGAGCGCATGGCCCTGCCGCAGCGTCAGCGACTCGCGGCCGGGCTGGAACATCACCGCGCCCTCCGCGACCTCGACGTCGAGCCGCGCGCCGGCGCGCGCCACGTTGAACACGGTGCCGAGATCGCGGACCGTGATCCCGCCCGACCGCAGGGTGAACGGGTTGGCCGCATCATGCCGGACATGGAAGGTCGCCTCGCCCGCCTCGAGTGTCGCGACCCGCGGATCGGCGCGATCGAGCCCGATCCGCGTGCCTCCGCTGACCTCGATCGACGTACCGTCGGCAAGTGTGACGTTGCGCCGTTCGCCCGGCTTCGTCGCCAGTACATAGGGATCGGCGCTCGCCGTCGTGGCGAGGGGAATGGTGAGCGCCGCGAGCGTCGCGGCAATGCCGGTGCCACCGATCGCCCAGAGCCAGCGGCGCCGCGGCGTCGACCGGGATTCGCCCTGGTCATTGGCCGCCACCGGCGCAGGCCGCGGCTCGGGCAGCGGATGTTCGGCCAGCGCCGCGTCCATCAGCGCGATGCGGTCGAACGCGCGCGCATGCGCCGGATCGGCTTCCAGCCAGGCGATGAAGGCCTGCCAGTCGGCCGCGCTCATCCCGCCCTGGCGCACGTGCCAGGCGATGGCCTGATCGACAATGTCCATGCGTTCACCGGTCACGATCCGCAGTCCCTTCCTCTCCATGACGGCGCGGCCGCTCCAAACCCTCACCGGACGCCCCGCCGGCATCGTGAATCTGCCGATAGGCGCGCTGCAGGAGCTTCTCCACGCCGCTCACGGTGATCCCGAGCTGGGCCGCGATCTCCTTGTGCGGCCGGTGCTCGAGGCGGAAGAGACGCAGCGCGGTGCGCATCCGTTCCGGCATCGCCGCCATCGCCGCCTCGATCTGGCGCCAGCGCTCGCGCGCGATCATGTCGCGCTCGGTGTCGGGAAGCTCGTCGGCGGCGGGCTGCGCTTCGAGCCAGGCGCTGTCCCGCGCGGCGCCGCGCGTCGCGGCGATCCGGCGATCGGTCGCGATATTCGCCGCCATGCGATAGAGATAGGCCGCAGGCTGGGCGACCGGCTTCACTGACAGCGCTTCCAGCTTCAGCCACATGTCGTGCAGCGCGTCTTCAGCTTCGGCATGATTGCCCAGGCGCGCGGCGATGAGCCGAAGCAGCATCGCACGCTCCGCAAGAAAGACTGCCTTGAGCCCGGCTTCGCTCATCGCTTCGAATAGCCCCACCCAGCCGGGTTCGGCCTTGTCCGAAGATGCTTAATCGGCTCAGTACCAGAAATCCAACCCATGGCTTGCCGCCATGTCGTGCATCGACATCGCTTGCAATGCCGCGGCTTCGCGCATCCGTCCCGCAGCGATGCTGTCGCCCTGCAGGGAACCCGCGCCGGGATGGCACATCACCAGATGCGCCGCGCCCGGCCGCTTCAGGAAATTCGGGAATATCTCATTATAATCGCTATTGAAATCATAGTGCCCGCCAAAGCTGTCGTTGCAGCTCAGCCCGGCCTTCGCCGCGGCGCGCTTCAGGCCGAACGAATGCAGCGCATTGCCGATCGCCTTGGCCCGAAACGGCCGCGCCGCGATCGCCCCGACCGAGTCGGCGCAGTTGCGAAGCCAGGCGCCCGGGGCGCTGCGGGCGGTTTCGGCGATCACGATGTCGCGGATGCCGGGCAGGACATGGACGTGCTGGTGCCCGTCGACAAAGGCCGGCGCGCGGCCGAGCATCGTCGTGAAGCTTTCGAACTGGGCGGCAATCTCGCAGGCGATCTCGTCGAGCGGCAGGCGCCGCAGCGTCGCATCGCGAATCACGCGATCGACATGGGGCAGCCGGCCCTCCGGCGCGAAGCGCGGCATGGCGGTGAGCGGCGTCTCCCCGGTCAGGGTGAGGTGAAGCCCGATCTCGATCGTCGGCGGCAGCGCCAGCAGCAGCGCGCTGTCTTCCACCCAGCCGGGGCACGCCGCCATGCAGCTGATGGCATTGATCTTGGCGTCTTCCGCCAGCCGCACGATTACCCGGCTGATCTCGGACGACAGCCCGAAATCATCCGCACACAGGACGAGGCGCGGCATCGCTTGAAACTCCGAGATGATGGAACGGGCGCTCGCGGATGCGCGCGCTGGTCAGGCGCCGGGCACGCAGCCGCCCGGCGAGGAAATGATAGAAGAAGCGGTCGCGCAGGCCCGGCGGGGTGACATGGTAGAGAAGGCGTTCGCCCAGCGTCCACCGGATCGATTCCCGGTTGCGCTCGCGGGCGGCCGGCGCGCACCAGAAATGCGGCCCATAGCCGAGCGCGCCGATCCGGGCGACACGGTGCATGATCTCGTGATCCTCCAGCACCCAGTTCCAGCGGGCCGGATCGAACCCGCCCGCCTGGCGCAGCGCGGCGGTGCGGAAGGCCTGGCCGGCCCCGCCGGTATGGCATTGCCGCGGCAGCAGGCGGGTGGCGAGGCGCAGGCGCGCGGGCATCGCCGGCGCGCCGTCATCGGCGGCGTCTTCCGGCACGAAGAAGGCGCCGGCCGCGGCGACGTCGTCCGCCGCGAGCAGCGCGGCTGCCTGGGAGAGATAGTCCGAAGGATACCAGGTGTCGGCATCGCAGGTCGCGACAAAGGTGGTGCGGACGTCGGCCAGGCCGGTGGCGAGCGCGTGCACCTTGCCGGGGCGTGGCTCGCGCAACAGGGTGAAGGACAGGCCGAGGCGGCGGCAGGCGGCCCGGGCGACCTCGGCACCGTCGTCGGTCGACCCGTTGTCGACCAGCACGAGCCGGAAGGCGCGATCCTGCGACGCGAGCCCGACGAGCGTCCGCTCGATATAGCGGCGCTCGTTGAAGAAGGGCAGGATGATGGTCCAGCCGCTGTGCGCCTCGTCATTGTCGGATACGGCGCCGTCCCACGGGCTCGGATCGGAGGCGGCGGCTTTCTTGTCGAGCAACATGGCGATGTCTAGCAATCCCGAAACAGCAATATTCCCCCGGTGCGGTGTCCGCGACCGGGCCACGTCAAGAGCCGGGAGAGAGATGTGAACCACAGGTCCCGCGCCGAACCGCCGTCGGTTCGCAGAGGCATGGACCGCCCGGCGGGCACATCTGCATGCACCCCTCGCCCGACAGGCCGTCCCGCCTTCTGATCGGAGCCGGCAAGGCCCCGCGGTTCACCGGCCAATCTCATCGACCAACTCTCCCCCCGTCTCAAAGACGACGGCGACAGGGGGAATCCGCACTGCATCCCCGCATCGTCACGGATTTGCTGGTCGCCGCCGCCGGCCCGGGGCCGCCGGCAAGGGCCTTTTGAGCGCAAGCGACGGGTTGGGCGCGCGGGCACCTGAGGCCATGGCGGCCGCGATCAGGGAGATGCCGAATGTCCGCCGAAGCTGCCGCAACCGACGATCGGGAGGAGGCGCTTTGGCGCACCGTCCGGGACGAGCTCGACACGCAGGGCTGGGCCATCCTTCCCGGCCTGCTCACGCCGGAGCAATGCGACGCGACCGCCGCGCTCTATCCGCATGGCGAGGCCTTTCGCAGCCATGTCGTGATGGCGCGCCACGGGTTCGGCCGTGGCGAGTATCGCTATTTCGCCTATCCCCTGCCGCCGCTGGTGGCGCACCTGCGCACGACGCTGTTCCGCCGGCTCGCACCGGTCGCCAACCAGTGGCATGCGCGGCTGCGGATCGGAACCCGCTTCCCCCCGGAGCATGCCGACTTCATCGAGCGCTGTCGCGCGGCGGGCCAGGCGCGGCCGACCCCGCTCCTGCTGCGCTACGGCGCCGGGGACTATAATTGCCTGCACCAGGACCTGTACGGCGCGCACGTCTTTCCGCTGCAGGTCGCGATCCTGCTCTCGACGCCGGGCGAGGATTTCACCGGGGGCGAGTTCGTCCTGACCGAGCAGCGTCCGCGGATGCAGTCGCGCGCCGAAGTCGTGCCGCTCGGCAAGGGGGATGCGGTCGTGTTCGCGGTCAGCCACCGGCCGCATGCCGGCACGCGCGGCGACTACCGGGTGACCATGCGCCACGGCGTGAGCCGGCTGCGGTCGGGCACCCGGCACACCCTCGGGATCATCTTCCACGACGCCCTGTGACGCCGCCGGCCGCGCCTCAGCCGATCGCGCGGCCGATCACACGCGCCAGCCGGGCCGAAAAGGCGCGGGGGTCGGCGGGCGATTCCCCATCCGCGATCCTCGCCTCGTCGAGCAGCAGGTGTGCTGCATCCTCGCGCAGCACCGCCTCGTCTTCGCCGACCGCGCTCAGCCGCGCGATCAGTTCGTGCCGCGGGTTGATTTCCAGTACCGGCCGGGCAGCGGCATCGAGCCGGCCCGCCCCCGCCAGCAGCTTCTCCAGCTGCCGGTCCATCCCGTGCTCGGGCGCCACCAGGCACACGGCGCTTTCCGTCAGGCGATCCGAAGCGCGCACGTCCGACACCGCGTCGCCCAGCGTCGCCTTCACGAAGGCGATGAAGCCGTTGACCTGGTCCGACGCCGCCCCGGCCGGCTCGACCCCGCCGGGCAGCGGGATCAGGCTCAGGTCGGACAGGCCCTGCGTCACCGACTTGAACGGCTTTCCTTCATAGTCGATGCCTGACGCGACCCAGAAGCTGTCGACCTGGTCGGTGAGCAGCAGCACCTCCAGCCCGCGCGCGCGGAATCCTTCGAGCTGGGGCGAGGACGCCAGCCGCTCGAGATCGCTGCCGGTCGCATAATAGATCGCGGTCTGGTTCTCCTTGAGATCCGCCGCATAGTCCTTGAGCGAGCGCCAGCCATCGCCCGGGGCGGTGGACTTGAACCGGGCGAGGCCAAGCAGCGTCTCGCGCCGGGCATAGTCCTCGTACAGCCCTTCCTTCAGGACCGCGCCGAAATTCTCCCAGATCCCGAGGTAGCGCTCGCGCTCGCCCTCGGCGAGCTTGTCGAGTTCGGACAGGATCCGGTTCGTCACGCCCTTCTGGATCGCGGCGAGCACCGGGCTCTCCTGGATCATCTCGCGCGAGATGTTGAGCGGCACGTCGTTCGAATCCACCAGGCCGCGCACGAAGCGCAGATAGCGCGGCAGGATCTGCGCCTCGTCGGTGATGAACACGCGCCGGACATAGAGCTTCATCCGGCCGGCGCGATCGGGGTCGAACAGGTCGAACGGCCTGGTTTCGGGCACGAAGGCAAGGACCGAATATTCGTGCAGGCCCTCCGCGCGATAGTGCAGCGTCAGCGCCGGCGCGTCAAACTGGCCGGCGACGCCGCGATAGAAATCGGTATATTCCTCGGCGGTGATCTCCGCCTTCGGCTTCGCCCACAGCGCCGCGCCATCGGCGATCTGCCGCGGCTCGGCATCGGGCGCGTCCTTCAGCGCGATCGGCACCGGCACATGGCCGGACTGCGCCTTGATCGCGCGCTCGATCGTGCGGGCCTCGGCATAGCCGCTCGCATCCTCCTTGAGGTGAAGCGTCACGCGCGTGCCGCGCACCGGCGCGTCCGCCACGTCCACCGGCTGGATCGAATAGGTGCCGAGGCCATCCGAGGACCAGGTCGCGGCGACATCCGTACCCGCGCGGCGCGAGACGACGTCGACCCGGTCGGCCACCATGAAGGCCGAATAGAAGCCCACGCCGAACTGGCCGATCAGCGAGCTGCCCTCGGCATCCTTCGCACCGGCGATCCGGTCGATGAACGCCCGGGTGCCCGAACGCGCGATCGTGCCAAGCGCCTCGCCGAGTTCAGCCTCGGTCATGCCGATGCCGTTGTCCTCGATCGTCAGGCGGCGCGCGTCCGCGTCGAGCGTCACGGTGATCCTGGGCTGCGCGTCCTCGCCGAGCAGCGCGGGGTCGCTCAGCCCCTCGTAGCGCAGCTTCTCGCAGGCATCGGCGGCGTTCGAGATCAGTTCTCGCAGGAAGACGTCCTTGTCCGAATAGATCGAGTGCACCATCAGGTGCAGCAGCTTCGCGACATCGGCGTCGAACGGGCGGATCTGCGGCTGGGCTTCGGTGTCGGTCGTCATGCTGGTGTCCATCGTGGCTCCTGACAGGGAATTCGGCGCTTCAGGTGGCCGCAGCGCGGCCGCGTTTCAAGAAGCTGGCGCCCTGTTCGCATCACGGCGTCTCATCCAGAATGGATGATGCCGCCCTCCGATAAAGTCGCGTCGGTTCGCCAAGCGCAACCGCTCTCCCTCCCTAAAGGTTAATCAAATGTTACCTTAGACGTACGTAACATATCTTATATCTAAGTTACGCGATTGCGAGTTCAGCAATATCACAAGTAAAAATCCGCTCTATTGGGCGTCATCTCATTTTTTATTTGCACATGAGTGCAACAAATGAGCCGGTGAAACATTTATCATACTGATGGCACAAAAGCGCCACGGGCCGCAAAAATAAATTCCGTCACGATCCAAAAGTCGGACGCCAAATTCTCTGAATTTTACTTGGACCAACAGCGCGCGGTGCGCGGTGGGGGTGCCGCATTCTCGCGGCCGGGCAACGGGGTGATGACATGAAAATCGGTTTCTTCACGGTAGCACTCCTGGCGGCCGGCCAGACGGCGCAGGCACAGCAAATCCCGACCGCAGGGGGGCAGCTGCAGCAGATTCCGCCCGCCCCC